>CAYFUQ010000019.1:6464-32583 GCA_964346415.1 uncultured Proteiniphilum sp. | reverse complement strand
CAGCCGAAGTTACAGGTACGGTAAAAGACCTTTCCCTGGTTTCTTCAAGTTCTTACAGTGTTGGTGCCTACTACGGCACCAACGAAGACCCCATCACCGGCGGAAGCAGGAAAGCGGGCAGCGTGGACGAGAATGGCAATGTGGTAACAACTCTTACAGGATTGACCACAGGCACCACCTATTATTACGCAACATATGTTACATTGCAAAATAAAGTAACAAAATACGGTGATGTTAAGTCATTTGTAGCTACCAATGCTGTGATCACTACAAAGGAAGCAACAAATATCACAAGCAGCAAAGCTACATTATCTGCTGATATAACAGGTACAGACGGGCTTGAAAACCTCGAAACCGGTGTGAAATTATCTCTGTCATCAGAGGGTATCACATCAGGTGCAACTCACAGTCTTTCTGCCGTTGAAGGGCTTCTGCCCGGTACAACCTACTATTATGCAGCTTTTGCAAAAGTTGGTGGCGGGTATGTTTACGGAGAAACCAAAACATTCACAACTACAGTTCAGGAGATGGAATATGTAGATTTGGGGCTGAGTGTATTGTGGGCAAAAAACAACATTGGAGCCGACACAGAAGCTGAGGCCGGGACACTATTTGGTTACGGCGATCAGACTGCAATGCTTACCTCAACCAGACCGGACGACTATCCCTCTTCAGATATTGCAGGCAGCAGCAATGACATTATTTACAATCTGTCTATTGATGGAGATTCACCTATGAAAAGCTCTATGCCTACCGCTGCTCAGATATCAGAATTGATTAATAATACTACTCAAACATGGACAACTATCGATGGTGTGGAAGGTATGCAGTTTACAGCAAATAACGGGAACAGCATTTTCCTTCCTGCCGCAGGTTACAGAGATGGTGAAGAGCTTACCAGTGATGGAAGCGGTTACTATTGGAGCGGAAATGTCAGCTCAGTCAACAGCGATTACGCCGCAACTCTGACATTCAACAACTCAACAGCCAAGAGTGGTCTTTCCAAGCGCAGTTTGGGAATATCATTGCGCTCTGTTCGTGCCAAGACGGAAGTAAACCCCGAAACTGGTAAAATCGTATTTGGAGATTTAGAAGATAATGGAAGACTGCGCATAGAGATTTACAACGAATATGGATCTACCGGAAGCAATCCACCTATCGATCCCAACACAATTAAATTTTCCGACAACATGGTTGTTTCATTCTCTCTCACAGGTATTACAGACAATCTGAAGAGTGGCGCAGCCGGTTCTTATGTTGCAGGTCTTGAATATTCAGATCCAACATGGAACGTGAGCTATTGGTCCGATTTAAAAATGGGCAAATATGAAGCAATGGTAACCGGTGACGGCACTTACACCGTGTGGATGGAGGTTACCTCTCAGGCAAACGGAGCTGTTGTATTCTGTGTTGACATTGCGGGTTTAGGTGACGACATTGAAGATTGGGATAAAGTTGGAGTAGAAGTTAACTCTATCAAACTGGATACAGATGTAGAGCAGGAAGTAAATCATTCTATTGTAAACTTCAACAATAAGGATGGAAACGGAGTAGATGGCCGTATCGAAATCTACAATGAGTATGGCGAATCGGGTAAAGCTGCGCAAGGTGCTTACAACAGCAGTATGAAGTTCAACGGTATGATGCTTGTTGAATTTACACTCGACGGTATTGATGGAAATCTTACAGAGGGAGCTTCTAAAAACTACTTTACCGAACTTAGCTACGCAGCTGAAAGCTGGGATCCAAGCTACTGGGGTGGTGCAGGTTATGGAAGTGCCAACGTTACCGGTGACGGAACATATCAGGTATATACCTACCTCAATGGAAACAGCAAAGGTGCAGTGGTATGGACCATTGAACTATACGATCTGTGGGCAGACCTTGTGGATCCTACCAAGGTAGGAGTGACAATCAATAAGGTTATTACTCCCGGTAAGTATTAACTTAACACTCAGATAACATTTATAATAAAAACAGAATGAAAGATCTCATCAAAAAGATAACTGTTCCTCTGCTGCTCTCGCTTTTCATTTATATGGGTTCGTGCTCGAGTGACGACACTCCAGCAACACCTGAAGTGGAACCGTCAAAATCAGAAATGGTTTTCTCAAAGACGGGAGGTAGCGAGATTCTGTCAGTCAGATCAAATGTTACGTTAGAGGTCGAAAGTAATGATAAAAGCTGGTGCCATGTGGCACCGGCTTCATCTGCTTCAGATGTTGTTTACAGATTCGAAGTTACTGTTGACGCCAATACCGCCACCAGCGATCGCTCCACAACGATTACAATAAAAGGAGGCAATATCACTAAAACCGTCAATATTGTGCAAACAGCTGCCGACGGTCTTATCGTAAGCCAAAATGTATTCGATAATGTAGCCGGAGAGGGTGCAACTATTGAAGTAAAAATGACAACCAACGGCAATGTTGGCGTTACCTGCAACGACAGCTGGATTACCGAAACAACCAGTAGAGCCGCCATGGCCGAGCAAACGCTGACTTTCAGCATTCTGCCCAATTATGGCAGCCCTCGTACCGGATCCATTACACTCACATTAGGCAACCTGACAGAAACCATAACAATAAACCAGCTTGTTGGTGAACTACCTGACGAAGGTATGGAAAGTGATGCAATGACACTTGCAGCCAAAATGTATGCCGGCTGGAATATTGGCAACACACTCGAAGCAACAGGAAGCGAAACTGCATGGGGAAATCCAAAGGTTACAGAAAGCTATGTCAAACAGATAAAAGCACTTGGCTTCAATGCCATACGCATTCCATCTGCATGGGACCAGTATATTGAAGACCAGGACACATACAAAATCAAGGATAGCTGGCTGGAACGAGTAAACGAGGTAGTTGCATATTGTGTAACAAATGACATGTATGCCATTGTCAACATTCATTGGGATGGTGGCTGGCTGGAAGAAAACTGCACCATTGACAAACAGGAAGAAAACAACAAAAAGCAACACGCACTTTGGACACAAATTGCCAATAAACTTAAGCATTACGATGAGCACCTGCTATTTGCAGGAACCAACGAACCAAACGTTAATACTGCCCAACAAATGACAGTTCTCAAATCTTATTTGCAAACCTTCATTGACGCCGTACGTGCCACAGGTGGCAACAATGCAGTTCGCAACCTTATTGTACAAGGTCCAAACACCGATATAGAAACTACTAATAATCTGTTTGGAGAAATGCCGACCGACGTTGTTGAGAACCGCCTGATGCTGGAAGTGCATTACTATAACCCATGGACATTCTGTCTTTTAGAGGAGGATCAAAATGATAGTTGGGGAAAAATGGCATACTTCTGGGGAAAATACGCAGTAAGCGGATCAGACCGAAACGCAACATCGGGCGACGAAAACGAAATGAAGTCTTTGTTCACAAAGATGAAAACAAAGTTTGTTGACAAAGGTGTCCCCGTTATCCTCGGAGAATATGGAGCTATAACAAGACGCACCGGACTGGGAGAACATCAAGAGGCTCACAACAAATCGCGCAACATCTATGACGAGACCGTTACACGCGAGGCAAAGAATCACGGACTGGTGCCCTTCTATTGGGACACAGGGGGAGTGGTCAATCGCAACACGGGTGAAATAAAAGACAGTTACGCAATGGATGGTATTCTGAAAGGAGCCAAGGAAGGAAAATATCCTTTCTAGATCTGAAACTTTTAATCTGAACTAATAAAGATTAAAAGCCATATTAACAACATATTTAAGAGTTAGACAGTAATATACTCAGCTGTCTAACTCTTTTTCGTTTTATCATTTAAGTCAACTTATCAAAATAGTTTAAACATAATTGTGTAAGTTTGCATCTTAAATTCACATAAGAAAATGGTTCACAAATATGACTTCCTGATTATAGGCTCCGGCATAGCAGGATTGAGCTACGCCCTGAAAGTGGCAAACCATGGCAAAGTTGCAATTATTGCCAAAACAACTCTCGAAGATGGCAACACATATTATGCACAGGGAGGAATAGCGTCTGTCACCAACCCGTGGGATAATTTCGAAAAACATATTTCAGACACACTCGATGCAGGTGCAGGACTGTGTGACAGAAACGTGGTAGAACATGTAGTCAAAGAAGGACCACGCCAAATAAAAGAATTAATCAACTGGGGTGTGGAGTTTGACAAAGATGAAAAAGGCAATTTCGACCTGCATAGAGAAGGCGGCCATTCGGAGTTTAGAATACTTCACCACAAAGACACCACCGGCGCAGAAATTCAAACCAGTCTGATGAAGACAATCAGAAGTCACCCAAACATAGACGTATTTGACAACCATTTCACAATTGAGATACTCACTCAGCACCATCTGGGACAAGTGGTAACCAACTCCACAACCGGAATAGAGTGTTACGGTGCATACGTACAGAACCTTCACACAAACGAAGTGCACACGTTTCTGGCACGCATCACAATGATGGCAACAGGCGGCATTGGTTCAGTATATAAAACAACAACCAACCCCCTCGTGGCAACAGGCGACGGCATAGCCATGGTATCTCGTGCCAAAGGCAAAATCAAAGGAATGGAATTTGTCCAATTCCACCCTACTGCATTATATCACCCCGGCGTTCGCCCTTCATTTTTGATAACAGAAGCAATGCGCGGTTTCGGAGGAATTCTCAAAACCAAAGATGGCGAAGAGTTTATGCACAAATATGACCCGCGACTCTCATTAGCACCACGCGACATCGTTGCACGTGCCATCGATACAGAAATGAAAACACGTGGTGACGACCATGTTTATCTGGATGTAACGCACAAAGGAGCTGAAGAAATCAAAAATCATTTCCCCAACATCTACAACAAATGTCTTGACATTGGAATAGACATCAGTCGCGAGATGATTCCCGTGGCACCCGCAGCACACTATCTGTGTGGAGGCATAGAGGTAAACCTCAACGGCGAAACCAGCATCAAGAGACTTTATGCAAATGGAGAATGCGCCTTCACGGGGCTGCATGGCGCCAACCGATTGGCATCCAATTCACTTATCGAAGCAGTAGTCTTTGCAGACTTTGCAGCAAAGCACTCACTCCCCATATTCCGAGAACATTCTTTTCAGGACAACATACCAAACTGGGATTCAGAGGGCACAACATCAGCCGAAGAGATGGTACTCATTACCCAAAGCTATAAAGAAGTAGGCCAAATCATGTCATCCTATGTGGGAATTGTTCGCTCAGACATACGACTTCAACGCGCTATGAGCCGCCTCAATATCCTTTTCAGAGAAACTGAAAATCTATTTCAGCGCTCCAGTGTCACACGCGAAATTTGTGAACTGCGCAACATAATTAAAGTAGGATATATGGTTATCAAGCAGGCAATGGCCCGAAAAGAAAGTCGTGGATTGCACTACACCATTGACTACCCTACACGAAACGACAATTCTGAAGTTTAAGAACTCCCTTTTTGGATAAATCAAAACAAAACATTAGATTTACAACTTCAATACAACTAAACATCTTGACTAAATTTATCAACATAAGCGGCACATTGCTCAACCTCGACACACCCATAGTGATGGGCATAGCCAACATAACTCCCGACTCCTTCTACAGCGGAAGCCGAATCTCAGCAGAGAAACAGGCTGTTGAAAGAGCACGGCAGATTATTGATGAAGGAGGTACAATTATTGACATCGGCGGACAGTCAACATCCCCTGCTTCTAAAATGCTGACTGCAGAAGAGGAACTGGAAAGAGTAGCCCCTATGCTCAAAGCAATACGCAGAGAAATACCTGAAGCAATCATTTCAATAGACACCTTCTATTCTGATGTTGCGCGGGCAGCCGTGGAGGAATATGGAGTCAATATCATAAATGATATATCGGGCGGCGAGCTGGACAGTAAAATGTTCGAAACCGTTGCACGACTTCGGGTTCCTTATATACTTATGCACATGCGCGGCACACCACAAACCATGCAGCAACATACAGACTACGAAAGTTTGATTCAGGAAATCATTTACTACCTGTCCGAAAAGAAAGCCCGCCTTCATGCACTTGGAGTCAACGACATAATCATCGATCCGGGATTTGGCTTCAGCAAAACTGTTGACCAAAACTACGAACTGATGAGTAATTTAAAATATTTTGATATCTTTGAAGCACCGCTTCTCGTTGGTATATCAAGAAAGACAATGATATACAAACTTCTGGAAATTACAGCAGAAGAGAGCCTGAACGGCACAACGGTGCTCAACACACTTTCGTTGCTGTCAGGTGCCAATATCCTGCGCGTCCATGATGTTAAAGAGGCAGTCGAGTGTGTAAAACTTACAGAAACAGTTCTCAAACCACATAAATAGTAATCCATTATGCTTGAACATTTCGGAATAAAAGACATAATAGATATTTTTCTTGTCGCAATACTGCTTTTCTATCTGTTTAAGATGGTGAAAGTGTCCGGTATGCGTCCTCTGTTTATCGGCGTAGTAGTGTTCATGGTATTCTGGGTACTCGTTTCCAGAGTATTTAATATGGTGCTGTTGGGGTCTATACTCGATCAGTTTGTCAATATTGGTCTCATACTGCTGGTCATACTATTCCAGGATGAGCTTCGCAGGTTCCTGATGTCACTCGGTTCCAAGAAAGGATGGAAATTTGTGGCAAAACTGTTTGTGCCTCAGGCAGACACTCAGAAGGACGTAAGCCATATCACAGCTATTGCATTGGCATGCATGAACATGTCAAAAACCAAAACCGGAGCACTAATCGTAGTGCAGGAAGATATACAGCTAAGTCTCTATGAACAAACAGGCGAATTAATCAATGCAAGCATCTCATCTCGTCTTATCGAAAATGTGTTTTTCAAAAACAGTCCTCTTCATGACGGCGCAATGATTGTAGTAGGCAAAAAGATAAGAGCAGCAGGCTGCATTCTCCCCATCTCACAAAACCCCAACATACCAAAGAGTCTGGGACTCCGACACCGTGCCGGTCTTGGTATCACTCAGGAGACAGATGCAAAAGTTATTATCGTTTCCGAAGAAACCGGGAAAATATCCTATGCGCAGGAAGGCAGACTTAAGATTAATGTAACACCCGAAGAACTTCAGCAATTCATTCTCGAAGAATAAAACAACTTCACAACAACAGTAAATTAAAAACAAAGCACAGCACAGCTTAGATGATTCTCAAACATATTTCAATAATCAACTATAAAAACCTCGAACAGGTTGAACTCGACCTGTCTCCCAAAATTAACTGTTTTGTGGGCGACAACGGTATGGGCAAAACTAATCTGCTCGATGCAGTTTATTACCTATCCTTTTGTAAAAGCTACACCAATCCCATCGACAGCCAAAACATCAAACACGACACCGATGTATGCATGATTCAGGGAAAATATCAGCCCGACGGACAGAAAGAGGAAGAGATATATTGCGGATTGAGGCGGAGACAGAAAAAACAATTCAAAAGAAACAAAAAAGATTACGACAAACTATCCGACCATATCGGATTTATACCGCTGGTGATGATATCACCTGCAGACAGCGACATCATTCACGGAGGGAGCGAAGAACGACGCAAGTTTATGGATGTAGCCATATCGCAGTTCGACAAACCATACATGCAATCACTAATTCGCTATAACAAAGCACTGCAGCAGCGCAATTCCATACTAAAGATGGACGACCAGCAGATTGACTTCACCCTGCTGCAAATATGGGAAGAGCAAATGACAGAAGAGGGAGAACTGATCTACAACCGCCGAAAGAAATTTATTGAAGAGTTCACTCCCCTGTTCAACAGCTTCTATAAAACAATAAGCCAGTCAGGCGAGAACGTCTCCTTCAACTACATCTCGCAGCTAAGCGAAGGCGACTACATAGAAAGACTAATATCAACACGCCGCAGAGACATTGCCATTGGGCACACCACTTCAGGCATTCATCGTGACGAACTGGAAATGTTGCTGGATGGATACCCAATCAAAAAGGTAGGCTCACAGGGACAAAACAAAACATACTTTGTTTCGATGAAGCTGGCACAGTTTCACTACCTGCTCAAGACTGGCGAGCGCACCCCCATACTTCTTCTCGATGATGTGTTTGACAAGCTGGACGCAAACCGCGTGGAAGAGATTGTAAAATTGGTATCGGGCGACGAGTTCGGGCAGATTTTCATATCCGACACCAACCGCGAATCATTTGACAAAATTCTGGAAAGAATGGGCAACAGTCACCATATATATAATGTCAGTGACGGAAGCATCGAAAGGATACAATAGATGAGTGATGAATGAGAAGTGAGAAGAATTAAGATTAAAAAAAAGAAGACAGGACATGATTAAAAGAAACTCCAAACCATTGGGCGACATACTGGCTGATTTTTTCAGTGACAACCCCAGACTAAAAACTCAAAGAGCTGAACACCGTGCCGTGAAGGCATGGCATGAGCTATTGGGCGAAGGAGTTTCACTCTACACCAAAAACATATATTTCAGAAGAAACATACTCTATGTACAGCTCACCTCGGCCGTACTGAGAGCAGAACTGCTGCTCAACAAAGAAAATCTGATTGAAAGAATCAACGAATATGCCGGTATGGACATCGTACGCGACATAGTGCTTCGCTAAAGGAAAATAGAAAAGCCAAGAAAAAGGCCCCTGCTGTATGGCGAATTGCGGTGCCTGCCCAGGTCATAATTGAGCGTTACGTGAGTCACTCCAAGTCGCAAACCTCCACCAATTAGAAAAGCAGGAACAAAACCACTACTCCTGCGCGACTCGCCCGTCACCTCATCACGGATGAGCGACCACATATGATTTATTTCAGGCTGAGCAAATAGGACAGTATAGCGTGTAGGATAAAAATAACCAAAAGCATTAACTCCCAGTAAATTGTTTTTATAAACAGTCTCCTGCTGATAAGAATAGCCCCTTGTTTTCAAATAATAATACTTAGCACCCACTCCCAGCATCACATGTTCGCTCAAGAGATAGCCCACCTGAGGCCCCAGATTGAATGAAGAGTAATTCCTGCTGAAGTAAAGACCTATATCTGCACCATATCTAAATTTTGAAGCATCAAGGCTATATCCGCTCCCAAGCACATTGTCATAATAACCCTTAGTATTTGAAGACTTGGTTTTGATTGTCGTCTGCTTAGAAGTTTGCAATGTGGCCCCCCTGTGAATATTGCGTTCGTCACCGGGCGACACCTTGATAGTATCATATCTGATACCCTGTGCTACTGATACAACTGAAAACAAAAGAAGTACAAAAAGTATATTAGCTTTTTTCATAAATTACATATTAATTATGTTGGCTGCAAAATATAATAACAAACCGTCAATTCTAAAAGTTCTCTTCTATTGTTGAACTGACATCAAGTCTAATCAATCCCGTCTATTGTTTTTCTTGTCAGAAAATAGCGGGTATTTCTGTTCTTCAGGTCACCCACCTCATTATCCACCAATCCTATAAGGCAATGCGTATCCGTAGCTGAATCATAAACAAACTCCCTGACAAGCCTGAAGTCCTCTATCTCCGATGTGTTTTTGACATGGAAGCGAGAGCCATCACACGGAATCATCTTCCCCCCTATCACAATATGATTTTCATCATAATATGAAATCTCCATATTCTCGGCAATAGCATTATCAATAAGCTCCGCAAGATAATCAAGATCTATATTGGGCTTCTCATGAAACTTCACCACAAACCCATTTCGAATATCAGAAAAGAAGTAATCCTCATATCCCAATCCAAACACATCATGCAGGATTGTCATCGCAACCTCCTCGGCAGAGTGAGCCATCTTGCGATAACGCAGCGAATCGTGCACAATATGATAAACACTCTCCGGTTCGGGACCAAACAAACTGGGACGAGTCACAATAATCTCCTCACCAATGCCTACAATAATATCTGCATTGCGCCCAAGTGCAGGATAAATCAGATTGAAATGTTCAATCACCACACGCCTCTTGCGCTCAAGCAGCTCATTCACATAATCAACAATCTCATACATTTGTGTAAAAGCCATCTGAAAGCGAATGTCGATATGAAACGTAGTTGCATCCTCCACTTCAGTGAGCGAATGCCTCACCTGCATAATTTTACGTGGATTCACAATATCATCATCGTTAGACAACTGCAAGCCCGGAAACATCCCCTTTATTAGCGACGACTTGCCCGCACCCGCATCACCTACGATACCAATCAAACGATCATCGAAGACAACATGGCGCTGCGAAATCTGTTCGCCCAAAAACATAAGCCGCTCTTTGCCACGAGGCGCAAAGTATTGCGACGAGACCATATACTCCTGTATAAAATTTCTCATGATTATTCGGTCATTTTCAAATTGTATTATCAGCTGTTATATATATCAGCAACTGCATTATATATGTGATAAAGGTAGATATTATTTATCGAATGACAAAATTCAGGTTGTAATGTGTGGAACAGGAATATTTCCAAAAAACTATTTTATTTTTTAAAAAAGCAATACCTTTGACCTCAATTTATTATAACAACCAAAACAAAAGATTTATATGTTACAGAATAGTTTAAAGTTTACTCTTATTGGGCTTGTCTCAATAAGCTTTTTTTTAATGATATCATGCAGTATGAATAAAAACAAAGAACAGATTTCAGGAATTCATCTGGAAAATCTTGATACGAATGCATCAACCGGGCAGGACTTCTATCAGTTTGCAACGGGCGGATGGCAAAAGCTAAACCCCCTCACCCCCCAATATGCAAGATTCGGCAGCTTCGACAAACTTGCAGAAGACAATCGCGAACAACTAAAAGGACTTATTGAGGAAATAGCTTCAGCAGAACATGAAGCAGGAACTATTGAGCAAAAAATAGCAGACCTCTTTAATCTGGCTATGGACAGCACAAAGTTAAATAACGAAGGCGTTACTCCGATCCTTGCAGACCTCGAAACAATTGCAAATATCGAAAGCAAAGATGATTTAATCAGAGTGATGGCTCAATTATCAAAAGTGGGAATAGAGCCCTACTTCTATACTTACGTTGGTGCCGATCAGCAAAACAGCGACGAGTATCTGCTCCAAACTTATCAGGGAGGAATGGGACTAGGGCAGCGCGACTATTATCTTGATGAGGATGATGTAACCAAAAACATCAGAGATAAATATCAGGAGTTAATCTTTGACTTCTTCCTAAAAGCAGGAAGTTCCGAAGCTCATGCTCATGAAAAGACAAAAACAGTAATGAGAATTGAAACACAACTTGCTAAAGCCGCCTACGACAATGTACAACTCAGAAACCCATATGCCAATTACAACAAAATGAGCGTTGAAGAGCTTCAGACACTGGTTCCCAATATCAACTGGACCTTGTTTTTTGAAACACTCGACCTCGACACAAACCAGCAAATATCTGTTTCCCAAAAAGAGCACCTTGTGGAAGTTGGCAAAATCATCGACAATGAATCTCTCGAAAACCAAAAAGCATTCTTTGAGTGGAATGTTATAAACAGCGCAGCATCATTCCTGAGCGACGATATATATTTGGTCAACTTCGACTTCTACGGCCGGGTACTTTCGGGCAAACAAGAACCACAGGCAAGATGGAAGCGTGCGGTAAGCACAATTGACGGAGCACTGGGAGAAGCAGTGGGACAAATGTACGTCAAAAAGTATTTCCCTGCCGAAGCAAAAACCCGTATGCTTGAGCTTGTTTCAAATCTGCAGTCGGCCCTGCAAGACAGAATCACCACCCTTGAATGGATGGGAAGCGACACAAAAGACAAAGCAATCGACAAGCTCAACACCTTCCACGTAAAGATTGGCTACCCCGACAAATGGAAAGACTACAGCACATTACCAATTGAGAAAGATTCATATTGGGCAAACATCAAAAGAGCAAACGAGTTCAACACCGCCGAAAGCTTTGCAAAGCTTGGCAAGCCGGTTGACAAAGACGAGTGGTTTATGAACCCTCAGACCGTTAATGCATATTACAACCCCACATCAAACGAAATTTGCTTCCCCGCAGGAATCCTCCAGTATCCGTTCTTTGATATGAATGCAGACGATGCCTTCAACTATGGAGCAATCGGCGTGGTGATTGGTCACGAAATGACACACGGATTTGACGACCAGGGTCGCCAGTTCGACAAAGAAGGAAACCTAAAAGATTGGTGGACCGAAGAAGATGCTCAAAAGTTTGACGCACGTGCAAACAAGCTTGCCGACTTCTACGACAATATTGAAGTAGCACCCGGCGTGTTTGCAAACGGCAAATTCACCCTTGGCGAAAACATTGCCGACCAGGGAGGACTGCAAGTATCTTTTGATGCATTCCAAAAAGCAAACAAAGACAACCCGTTGAGCGAAAAAGACGGCTTCACAGCCGAGCAACGCTTCTTCCTTGCCTATGCAAACGTTTGGGCGGGCAACATCAGAGATGAAGAGGTACTGAAAAGAACCAAAACCGACCCTCACTCACTGGGTAAATGGCGCGTTAATGGTGCACTGCCACACATAGAAGCATGGTATGAAGCATTCAACATCCAGCCGGAAGACGAACTATACTTAGCTCCCGAAGAGAGAGCTGTGGTGTGGTAACAACAACACAATCACATATATTATAAAACATAAAAAAGGGTTCGGCAATCAAGTCGAACCCTTTTCGCATAATAGTATAGAGTTAACAAAAGGTCATAACTCAATCTCCACCCCCATGAGCGGAGCATGCTGCTGTGCACCATACACATCAGTCTCACCCAGCGCACCTGACGGAATCGGGCGCACGATAGTAATCTTCACCGCCTTGGCAGGATCAAAATAGACAAGACTTAAGATATCCGACTCAGGGATATTATATAGCGGCCCAAACATCTCTTTGTTAAAAGCATTGGCAGCCTTCACCCGCTCATACATCTCAAACTCCTTGAATATAATATCAAAAGTCAATTCATACGGACCCGAATTCTTACTGCGAATAACGGAAGCCAAATCTGTCAATTTATATTTCATCTTATTATCACTTTTATCTTGTTACTTGTTACTTGTTACTTCCCCACCTCCACATACTCAATCGGGAACAACGACAGCGGGTCATCAACCTTCATCAGGTGATACACATTAAACTCATACACCTCGCCCATTCGCGCATCCGACGGAGAGAAAGGAAACGCCAGATTACCCGCAGTGGCAATTCTACCCTCGTAGCCAAAGTGCAACATAGTGCTTCGTGCAAATCCACAAATAGTATCGGCCTGCTCCTGAGTATCGGCAACAGCCTCAATGATAATCATCAGCTCATTGCCCGCCTCGGCGCCACCATCCTCAAACATACCCATCACACCATTCTTGCCATAGATTTTAAAATCCAGGAAGAAATCCTTAATGCCATAAGATGAAAAATTATCCTCAACGCGCTCTTTCACGCTCTTGGTTATCTCATCTATTTTCGAAATCATAATAGGGTCTTTCACCCCTGCACACGAAATTGTGCGATAACCAACCTTGCGAACACCCTCAAGCTTCACAAAGTAATCATCCGTTGGCACAAACCTGCTGCCGCTCACCTTCACCTTGTTGTCATCCAGTTGCTCAAACTTAGTATCGTGAAGATTAATAGCACCACCCGGTCCGGGCAATATATAAGGATTGGTCTTTTCATACAGCGTGTGTGCCGCAATCGACAACGTAGTACATTTGCGCAAAGGCGACAACGGCTCCAGCACAAAGTCATCCTCACGCAGATAACCAAACATTGAGTCACTGCCGCTTCCAGGCAACGCCGCAATGGCTGCACACTCCAGTATCTTACCCATGTGCATGGCAAGTCCCCTGTCGAAACCCTCCTTCACTGCCAGTGCCGCAAACACCGACGGATCGTAGGAACGCCCTGCCAGAATAACCTGAGCACCATTTTCCAATGCTTCAATAAAAGGCTGTTCGCCCATCTGCGCCACAATGCGCATCGACTCGTCAACCTCCGCTTCAGTAATTTCCTTTGCAGGAGCAAGCGGCGTAATATCACCATTGCGAAGTTTCTCCTTCACAAACTCATTGTCGAACTCCGACTGAATAACAGCCAGCTTAAACGAAAGACCCCTCTCGCGGGCAATCTCCTTTATAATATCAGCAGTCAGCTCCACATGCGGGCGACCGCCGCTTCCGCCTGCCGTGCCAACTATAACGGGAATACCCGCCTCAAGTGCAGCAGGAATCATAATCTCCAGATCACGCTTCACCGAGTTTCGATCGGTAAACGATTTGCCCGCACCCAGATAATAAGGTCCCGGGTCGGTAGAACCTGCATCCACTGCTATCACATCTGGTTTTCGTTTCATACCCTCTTCAAATGACTCCATCGGGAAGCCATAGCCCAAAATAGCCGTGGGCGACAATACTCTTAATTCTTTCATTGTTTCTTTAGTTTTTCATCTTAGATTTTAGCAATAATCTGCGAAATCCTGCTCATCTCATTATATACAATCATATATCCCTCATCAACACCCATGCCCGGCTTTGCCAGCATCTGGTCGGGCTGCGTAGCCATTGCAATATGCGCACACACCTCAGCCGAACGATTTGTCTCATTACATGTTCCGCCCAGATAAGCACCCATACCGTGAGCCTTACAATAGAGAATCGCCTCAATACTATTATTGATACCCCCCAAGTCGGGAGTCTTGATTTGCGCCATGTGCCCCGCATTCTTTTTAGAGAAATCTATAATATCCTCCAAAGTATTGCACCACTCATCGGCAACAATCTCAACGGCAATACCCTTAGCCTCCATCTTCTCACGAATAGCGGCAAGTGATTCAATCTGAAAATCTTTGTTTCCCATATCCACAGGACCCTCAACACGCAAAGCAAACGGAGCAGCTATTTTCTCAAGTTCACCTATATAATTGGCGATGTCATCAAAATCATTATCAAACACAATACCCAGCGTACCATACACATCAATATGGATCACAGGATTGTACTCTTCATAAGGCTTCATAGTAAGGATACGATTGCGCAACCACTCTATATACTCCTTAATTTTCTCACCCTTCAGTCCCACCTTAGTTTCCACATGATTGAAAAGCGCATGAGGCAACACATCCGCCCCCTTCATTATCATCTTGTCGGCATTCAGGTATCTATCGTCGCCCGACTGCGAAAAGATAGGCACCATAGATTCTGAAACCTTAGTCCCATACTCCTCGGCAATCACCTGAGCCATTATCATTGAGCGACTTTTAGCCACCGCATCAAGCAACGCCTGACTCACTCCATAACGAATGGCAGTGTGAAACATCCTACCCGTTTCGGGATTGACAGCCTTCTCCAACACCTCAGCCATTTCGCGGAAAGAACTAATCTCCTTGTCCACAAACAGCGGCGCAATATGCTCCTCTATAATAGGAATAAAACTCTCGGCAAGAAAAAGAGGATCCCTTCCCCCCGCACCCGAATATTGCACCGCCGCACAATCGCCATGAGCCCACGTCCCATTCTCTAGCTGAAACACTACAGATATTGCCTCACCCGCCTGGCGCACAGAAGTGAAACCGTCAGTAACGGCATCACCCACATAAAAAGCACCATCATTCTCTGCACCCTGCTTTATAGCCCTCTGATCGTCGAAGTAAAAACCCGTACGACCCGGTGCACATATTAATTTTGTTATCTTCATTCTTGTATTTAATCTAAGTTTCTAACTTTTACTTTTCACTTATAATTATCAGCTGCCAACCACCAACCCTATTTAGGGAAGGTCAAGGTCAACCTATCAACTATTAATTATTAATTAAAGAATTACCGTGGTCTTCCCACCAAAAACCCCTTACCAATCGCATACACATCGTCAATCACCATCTGGAAACTCACCACCCGCTTCTCAAAGCGCGCCCGTTGCTCCAGCTTCTCACGATGAAAATCAATAAGCCCTTGTGTGAAAGGCAGGTTACCAACCTCCAACAAACGGATTGCACCCTCATTGTCACGAGCCGGCATCACCTTACCCGCATTAAAACGGCTTGGCGCAAACGGAACATCCAGCACTCCAGCCTCAAAAGCGGCAACAGCACCCACAGCCCAATCACCATTACCAAGTTCCACCACTTTATCCAAAATGCAATGCATCTCCGCCATAATGATTTCAGACTCGGCAATCACTGCCGGTATTTCACGGAAGTCCTGATCTTTAAGCATCGACACCACCTGCTTTGTGGCACGTAGCCCCGCTGCGTTAGCCTCTTTGGTAGGTACGCCCATAGCCTCGTGCGGTGTTTTCACAATCACCTTGGTAGCCTTGGCAAGCACAGCAGCTGCCGCACCCCACGAAATAACGCCAAACGCCTTCGCCTCATCCTGAGGAAAACCACCCATCCACTGATGAAACACAGAAGTGACACGCACATCCTCGAAACCATACTTGTCTAGATACTCGCGGGTCAATGTAGTCAGCGCCTTTATGGCAGCTACGTCCTGAATCAGATTTCCACACTGTCCGTAACCCACAGTAAGATCTTTCACCCCCTGCGTTGCCGCCAGAATGCTCTCAATCACCGCCACCGAATTGGAAATAGAAGCAGGAATAAGCGTACCTGTCAACGGGCCAAACGGCTCTCTGTTGATAGACACACCCGCCTCTTCATACATACCAATCAAGCGGTCGGCATACTGCCAGTGAGCAATAGTCTTTTCAAGCGAATGATTCTTCGAATAAGGAATATTGTAAGAGATACCCCCGCCCTCATACGACGTGAAACCTCCCGCAATGGACAACTCAGTGAGCAGTCGCGCATCGGGCGTACCGTGGCGCACCTGCACCGGACTATTTAGAGCCGACGTCACCTTTCGGCAAATATCCACTCCGTGATTCACGACTGGAAAGCCGTTAAGCATCGAACGACCAAGTTCGCGACTCTTATCAATTCCCTTTTGTGCCTCTTCATACCGGTTCAAACGGGTATAACTGTCCACCGTAGTTGGCAGCAAGTCAGCCTCCCCCTCCGTCTCCAGATATCTGAGTAGTTCAATATGCTCATTATAGAGAGCCACCCCCGCCCTGGGCTGGATGAGTGTTTCTTTCTCCTCCACCGCTTTGGCCAGTTTATATTCGAAGCGCTTCTCTTTGGGAATAGACTTTTGATAGGCAACCGCCTCATCAAAATCCACATCCTTCCCCGTCTGCCAATGTCCGAGAATTTCTTTGCGTTCAGCAAAGAAGGCATCATCTGTTAGTTTTTTATTGGATAATTCCATGATATATTATTTGTTTTAGAATTTTATATTGTTCTTCATTATTTTCATTGCCACATCGGGATACGATTGCGAAAGCAAACCCATGGCAGCAAATATATATTGCCTGTCGATTAGGAATTTGGGATTGCGTGGTTTTGCATATTCAAAATCGTCAGGTTGGCGCAATGCCGCCTCAAGGATACGCCGTGGATTGGGCGCATGAATAATGGCACCACCCACACCTATTATATAAGGTATATCCGAAAGGTCCTTGCCCGTGAGCGCAAACACCTGACCAAAGGGCGTATAAACCGGTTGATAAGTACCTGCATGTCGCTCCGTGGCAATCTGCACCGCTCTTCGGGCAATAGCCTGCTCAATGACCTGCTCGGCCGAGTCGGGCACAGCAAGCCGTTCGGGATTTGTGGCAGCCGCATCCACCCACTGTTCCACCTGCTGTCGCTCCAAACCAATATCGGCAGCCACAACATCCAGATTTCTGTCGTCAGCAAAAGAGTGCAAGCTATACCTCATCCCCAGATCGCCCTCCACAGTGCGCTTGCAATAAGGCTCGGGCAATCCCCTCACAGTCACATTCTCCAGCGTAGGTTTCCCCTCCGACACAGAATAGACATCAGTGGTGGCACCACCCAGGTCAACCGCCATCAGTTCGCCAATACCCTCCACCGCGTCAGTGCCCTCACTCAGCAAGCGACAAGCGTTAAGCACCGCCAAAGGCGTGGGGATAATATCCTCCTCAGCCAGCTTTTGAATTTTAGACAAACCCTTTGCCTCGATAATCTGACTTATAAACAAATCGGTGATACACTTCTTTGCAGGCTCGATATTGAGCTTATTAAACTCAGGCATCACATTCTCGGTCACGACATGCACAATGCCCGCCGCCCCCAATATCTGCGACACCTCAGCAGCCGCACTCTTGTTGCCCGCCACAATTACCGAATAGTTGCCCTTCAGGCTGCACAGGTGGCGCGCATTAGCAATAATCACCTCCTTGTTGCCTCCGTCAGTTCCTCCGCTCAGCAATATCAGGTCAGGCTCAATACCGGCAATCTCGTCAAGCTCTGTTTGTGATAGTTCAAAAGAATAAGTCTTCATCACCTTTGCCCCCGCACTCGCAGCCGCCAGGCGCGACGCCTTGGCAGTGAGTTCGGGCACAAGCCCCAAAGCCACCATCTTGAGTCCGCCCGCCGCACTGCTGCAGCACAGCAAACGGTCGTAATGGAAGTCGGGCACTTTTTGCCTCAGTTGACTAAGAGCATTATCGAAGCCCTCCATCACCCCGGTTTCAATAGTAGTAAAAGAAGATGCAGTGGCAACAATCGCCTCACTCACAGTGTCTATAGCCGTCAGTTTGGTATATGTGCTGCCGATATCAGCAGTAAGGATAATCATGTAATCTGGTTTAGTAAATGTGGTTGCCACCCCGATAGAACAGCCAGCGGCCAAAAGCTAACAACCATCAGCCAAAAGCTAACAGCTAAGCTAATATCTCCCTCAGGTCTTCAATACAAGTCTCAACCGTCGTTCCCGGCGGATAAGCCCTCGTGAATCCCATATCCTTGAAGCGACGCTCAACGTCGGCAAAGTCCTGCTTACCAACCACCAGGTTGCCCCCAGCCAAAAGAGGAATATCTTTCAGTCCCGCCTCGTCACACTTTTCGCGCAGTCCGCTGCAGTCAATCTCGCCATGACCATATAGCGACGACACCAAAATAGCATCCGCATTAGTTTCGATTGCCGCTTCGATATATTCTTCCTGCGACACCATCACACCAAGGTTGACCACCTTAAAGCCGGCCTCTTCAAGAGCATACGTTAAGATTTTATTTCCCACAGCATGTACATCCGCACCGATAACACCGGTTACAATTGTTTTTTCATTCATATCAGTATTTTTCATTCATAATATTATGACACAAAGTTACTGCTTTCAAGGACATTAGCAAGTGGAAAAGTTGCAAAAAGAAGCTTGTTTTGTTATATTTGTATTAAGCGTGTAATTTAAGACAAACACAACCTCAACAAATAGTCATCAAATAGTGTTTAAATAGTAGTTAAACAGTAATAAAACAGCAGTTAAGTATGTTAGCATGGAGTGAAATATTAATCAGACTTTTCCTGGCTTCGTTTCTCGGAGCACTAATCGGCATGGAGCGCGAGCGCAAAGACTGGTCGGCAGGAACGCGCACGCACATGATGGTGAGCGTGGGCGCATGTCTGTTTATGATAGTATCAGCATTTGGATTTAGTGATATATTGGGTACGCCCAACGTGGAGCTCGACCCCTCACGTATTGCAGCGCAGGTGGTGAGCGGAATCGGATTTATAGGCGCAGGCGCCATTCTGTTTCTCAAGCAGGGCACAGTGCGCGGACTAACCACTGCCGCAGGCTTATGGACAGTTGCAGCCATCGGCCTTGCCACAGGTGGAGGCATGTACTTTGCAGCCATTGCCGCAACCATCATCTCACTTATGATTCTTTGGGCACTACAGCCCATTCAGCAGTTATATTCCAAACGCTTCCGCCAGGTTACCCTGTGGATAGTGACCGACTCACACATCAAGAACATGGAGATTATCAACGAACTGAAACAGCACACTCAGTTCACCGTTGCCACCTACGTCATCGAACACAAAAAGGATCACTTCGCTTTCACGGTTCGCCTGCGCAATATCAAGAAGGAAGATGTGACAGGCATTATCAGAGAGCTGGAAGACCATCCCGATATTAAGGAGTTTACGTGGACGCAGTAGGTGGTTGGGGATTTCAGATTCATCACAAGCTCAATAATTAAATCCAAAAGCCCACAATGGAATAATATTCAACTGCCCGTATTCGATGTCATCCTTCACTATATAAGCATTGTCGATACCCTTTATCTGTCCTTGACCTTTGTTTTTACCACCAACTTCAAAGGTCATGTCTTTTATCATAAAGTCTGCTTTATCAGAAGAGAAGACATCATTCTTTACAGACATCTGATTGTAAAAGAAAGTTTCCCTGACATTTCCAATATTTGGCTTCTCTTCAGCCAAAGCGTAGATAAGGTTTGTGTTGTTGAGAAACACTTTCTCCACCTTGCCCAACAGCTTTATACCCTTAGTGCTTTCGCGTAGCTGAGAGATTATGCCCGCCTTTTCTAGATAATAAAACAAATCTGCAAGCTGGTTGCGGTGCACGCCTATTGAGTCGCTTATCTTTGTAAACACGGGTTTGAATGGCACACTCTGAGAAATAATATACAGAAGTTGCTTCAGCTTTCTTGCCGTAGCAATATTCATGTTTGCATAAGTGGGAATATCTGTTTCCAATGTCAGATTTAATACATTGCGCAGTCGCTCGTCATATCCCGGTTCATTAAAGAACGGATAGTAGCCGCCCTCAAGATACTCCCTGAAGTGCATAAGTGGATGCGAAACGATTAATTTCAGATCAACCCCTCTGTTTGCAATAATATCTTCAATCGAAAAAGCAGGCAAACTCACCCCCTGAGAAATATTGAGATATTCTCGAAACGACAATCCTGCGAGATTGTAAGTCAACACCCTGCGGCTCAAATCGTCAGTCCCCCTGAAGATATCAAGAACAGACGAACCGGTAAACACTATTTTGAGACCCGGCAGATTGTCATACATCATTTTCAGCTCTTTCGACCAATCGGGATATTTATGTACTTCATCGATAAACAGATATTTTCCTCCAAGTTTTTGGAACTCCATTGCCAGATCAAACAATCTGTTGTCTGAAAAATAGATATTGTCAGCACTCACATATAATGTATCATTGAGATTGTGATGCAGCTTTATATGTTGCAACAACAGCGTAGTCTTGCCCACTCCGCGAGCTCCAACTATGGAGATCATTCTGCTTCTCCAGTCAATTTCATCATGTAGATAACGCACATAAGTTGTGTCAATGCGGTCAATAAGCGAACGAAACAATTGAAATAGAAAATCCATGATAATATATATTTAATGGTATTTACTCCACAAAGATAACAAATATGCAAATCCAAAAGTGCACATTCCCCAAAATATGCACTTTTTAGTTTGCATTCTCCGCCTTCTCCCTCTCCCGCGCCTTCTTTTTCTCGCGCATGGTTTTTCTAAACTTCTCGATGGCATGTGCACCGGTCAGCACATTTCTGATATATCCGCAGGAGGAATAATACATAGGCGACTGCTCATTATCGCTGTAAGCCATGTAGAGCAGAGTTTTGAGCAGCGCGGTGAGATCGTCGTAGCTGTTCTTCTTTCTTCCCTTTATTTTTTCCCTCACGCGTATTTTGTCGCTGTTGCGTATCAAATCCAGCTTTCGCCTCAGCTCATCATTCTCCACAATCTTCTCAAAGCGCGCCGTCAGATGCAAAGCATCAAGCGCATCGCGCACTTCATCCTGCTTGTTGTAGTCAACCAGCAGGTGAGCCACCACTACCATCTGAATGGGAGCCTTGAAGGTGCCAAAGTGTTTACGCTCATTGCTTATCCAGCGCTGCAGCGTCCTGGCATTGGAGCGAACCTCCTCTGTCTCTCCCAAAGCATGCCCATCGATACACATACGAAGCGAAATGAGAAGTTGGCGAGTCTCCTCAACCATCTCACGAATGGTTTTCGTATTGTCGTGATACACCGCATTGCTTCCATCTATGGCAAACACTTCGTCGTAGCTCCTCACACGCTCTATTTGGTCTTTCACAAAAGAATCGGTGAACTCCTTTTCCTCCAATTCAATCAATATCCTGTTTACCACCACATGATAATCATCAATAGGCATGTGATACATAAAGCTGCTGTTTAGTTTTATCTTCTTTTTCCTCATTTACGGTAAGTTTATATGTTTATTTTTAATTTTTTTCGGGCAATTCCAATGTCAGGCTAACTCTGAAACTTCAAATATAGTTATTCCTCAAAACCTAAACAACACATCTTATATAATAAAACCACAATTTCATAAATATGGCATAATCTAATCTGATGCTGATTGTGATTTTTAATATTTATGTAGTAGTCATATTACTAAGATATAATAGTATTTAATTTTTATTATTTAGTATATTATCCATCTACTTATATTGAATAATATTTTTGAAGTATAGTAATAACTATGTAACTATTCTATTTAATAAATATTGAATGTAGTAAATATATTATGGGAACTTTATTATATAAATATTAAAATAGGACGATACTAGAACTGAACTATTATTCATTTTTATGAAAAGCTATACCCGATATCTGATTTATTCATTTAATATTTATGAATTAATTGAACTTGTATGACTGAACACTAAATCATATATTAGGAGAGAAGCAAAACTAAAGTCCGGGCACTACTCTTGTATTAGAATTAATAGTATTTTGTCAAAACATGGCTAACCGGAAAGCCTGAAACAAAGGAAACAATAAAATTAAGACAAAGCAAACATCATAATTTATAGAAATCTGACAAAACAGGAACATCCCGAATCTGTAGATAACAGAAAAAATGCCGCAGGGCAGTTTACTGAAACCATAAGTTATAGAAATTTCAAACAAGGCTATCAGAATGAAAGCCTCCATAACAGAAAATCATAAAAAGGGTGTCGTCCATATAAACTAAAAGATAGAAATATTGCGTACTACTACCAAACTATAATCCAAAGAGCAGAAAAACAAAGCAAAAAGACACTTCAATAAAAACAAACAATAACATATTGCAAATCTTAATAACCATTTGCCCATAAAAACACAATTAACACACTTTTCAGCTCATTTTGCTAAAAAATGCAACGTAAAACCCCTTGAATTAAGCACATCAATGTGACATTTTGATATTTCAATTTACTTAAAACGTCGATTAAGTATAAATTTGTAGTCAAAACACCTCCTAAAAAAGACATTTTGATGCAGAAAAAGGAAATAAAATAACAAAAAGGACTTGTAAGTAAAATATTTAATTTATATTTGCATCATTATTCTGTTATGAACACAAGATGTTAAACTCCGAAAAATAAAGAAACCACAGCACAAACTACACGGCAATCAGCCCCTTGGTATGTCTGTACACAGCCTCCTTATTTACACGGTATCAGGCATTCGTAACATGAAAGCAAAAAGAAAAGATTATAATATATTGTTTAATTAAAAAGTAGAGTTTATGAAGAAAAAACTATTTATGTTTTTGGCCCTATTCTTTGTAGGTTTAGGGATTACGATGGCTCAGACCCAGGTACGAGGTACCGTGGTGGACGATGAAAATGAGCCTGTTATCGGAGCTACTATAATGATCAAAGGTACTTCGCAGGGAACAATTACCGACTACGATGGTAATTTCACACTATCAGCCCCTGCCAATGGCACTTTGGTTATTTCTTATGTAGGTATGATGACGCAGGAAGTACCGGTTAGTGCAACTGTGAGAGTTGTGCTCAGCTCAGACACAGAATTACTGGATGAGGTGATAATTACCGGCTATGGAACTACTAAAAAATCATCATTTGCCGGAGCTGCATCAACCCTGAAAGGGGATAAAATAGAAAAGCTCCAGACATCAAACTTGTCTAAAGCACTGGAAGGTGCTGCAGCCGGTGTTCAAACTACATCAGGCTCGGGACAACCGGGAGCAAGTGCGTCAATTATTATTCGCGGTATTGGCTCTATCAGTGCCAGTCAGTCTCCGCTGATTATTTTAGACGGGGTACCTTATGAAGGTTCTCTAAACTCTATTC
The DNA here is from genome assembly GCA_964346415.1 of uncultured Proteiniphilum sp. GTDB lineage: Bacteria > Bacteroidota > Bacteroidia > Bacteroidales > Dysgonomonadaceae > Petrimonas. Next base: position 8,627 of record CAYFUQ010000019.1, on the reverse strand, counting down.
CTGCACAGGATATTGAGTCATACACTATTCTTAAAGATGCTGCGGCAAACTCAATTTATGGTGCCAGAGGATCTAACGGTGTTATCGTTATTACCACTAAAAAAGGTAAAGGTGGCAAAACCACAGTGAACTTCGAGGCAAGAGCCGGCTTCAACGGTAGAGGTGTTCCTGCTTATGATGTAATTACCGATGCGGGTACATTCTATGAGCTGTATTGGGAAGCATTGCGCAACAAAGAGATGGCAGGCGGAAGCAGTATGATGGAATCCAACATGGCAGCCAGCAACGGACTTATTTCCAATCTTAAATACAACGTTTTCCAGGGTGTGGCAAACACTGAACTGATTGACCCGGTTACAGGAAGATTAAATCCTGCAGCTACAACACGCAAATGGAATGACAACTGGCTGACGGACCCATTTAAGAATGGACAAAGACAAGAGTATAGTGTCAACGTTTCTCGTGGTGATGAAAATTCGAACATCTATGCATCTATCACTTATCTGTCAGATGAGGGATATGTTGTAAATTCGGACTTTAACAGACTTACCGCAAGAATAAACGCTGAACAAAAAATTGGAGAGCGATTTAAAGTAAATGCAGGTTTAAGCTACGCTAACGCAAAGACAAATAATGTTGGTTCAGGCGGTTCAAACTATAGCAATATATTTATGTTTGGACAGGCTATTGCCCCAATTTACCCCATTTACCTGTACAATAATAATACAGGCGAGCCAATACTTGACAATAAAGGGAACAAGCGATATGACTTTGGTACAGAGTACGCAAGACCTTATGCTGGTGAGCAAAACCCATTAGCGACTCTTAATGCAGACATATACACAATTGTTGTTGACGCTATAACAGCCAGAGGTACATTTGAATATAAGATTATGGAAGGCTTGAGGGCAACTTTGAATACTTCTTATGATATCTTCAACACAACGAACACTGAGTTTAGAACACCTATAGGTGGTGACGCTACAAACGTGGGTGGTCGTGGTTACAAAACAATGGCCAGATATAATGCACTTAACGTGAACCAATTGATCAATTATGATAAATCATTTGGAGATCACAATTTTGAAGTGCTGTTAGGACACGAAACAAAGAAAGACAACTCAAATGACCTGTATGGACACATGACAAACTTTGTGGACCCGGGCAACCCTGAGTTCAGCAATGCTGCAAGATATCAGGATCTTACTTCTTCTGACGAATCTTATTCACTTGAAGGATACTTTGGAAAGGTGGACTATAACTACGCAGACAAATATTATGTAACTGCCAGCTTAAGAACTGACGGTTCTTCAAGATTCCATCCTGACAACCGCTGGGGACAATTCTGGGCACTTGGTGGTTCATGGAGAATTTCGAAAGAAGACTTCATGCAAGACTATGACTTCATTGATGACCTAAAGCTGAAGATAAGCTACGGTACTCAAGGTAACGATAATATCGGAACATGGTATGCTTACAGAAACCTGTATAGCGTTGACAGAATTGATGGTGAGCCTTCAACATCTCTGAAGTTCCGCGGAAACCCTGAATTGACATGGGAAAAGAGTGCAAACTTCAACACCGGTATTGAATTAAAAGCAATTGACAACAGACTGAGCCTTGAAGCTGATTTCTTTATTAAAGAAACAAAAGACCTTCTGTATGCTAAGCCATTGGCTGTGAGTGAAGGACTTCCCTCAAGTATCTATGTGAACGATATAGACATGAAGAATACCGGATTTGAATTTCAGGTTGGATATGACATTATCAAAAACAGAGATTTGACATGGAATCTAGCTTTAAATGCAACTCATTATAAAAACAAACTAACCAGACTACCATCTGATAAGGCTAATCTTGTAGCAAAAGACGGAGGTTACCAGTCAGGTAGCTACTGGAGAGAAATTGGCGGCAGTATTTATGAATACTATACGTATGAATACGCGGGTGTAGATCCTGAAACAGGGAGAGCACTTTACAATCAATATGATGAAGTAAGGGACGATAACGGTGTTCTTACAGGATTTACCAAAAATGACCCTGTTACTACAACTTCTGATGCAACTCTGATGAAAACCGGTAAATCACCTATTGCTGATTTATATGGCGGTATCTCAACCAGTGTTGATTATAAAGGATTTGACTTTTCTGCACAAACTGCAT
>CAYFUQ010000019.1:3969-6364 GCA_964346415.1 uncultured Proteiniphilum sp. | reverse complement strand
GGTATCTCAACCAGTGTTGATTATAAAGGATTTGACTTTTCTGCACAAACTGCATTCCAGATTGGCGGATATGTAATGGATGGTGTGTATCAAGGTTTCATGAACTCAGGAGATAGCGGAAGAAACTTCCATAAAGACATCTTCAACAGATGGACAAAAGAAAACACTGATACCGATGTGCCCTCATTAATGTATGAAGACCAAAACCAGGCAGGAACTTCTGACCGCTGGTTAACAAAGGCATCTTATTTCAGCTTGAGGAATGTTACTCTCGGATATTCACTGCCTAAGCATTTGATAGACAGAGCTAAAATTGAGAAAGCTCGCATTTATATTGTTTCTGACAACGTATTCTATACATCTCACAGAAAAGGGCTTGACGTTCGTCAGTCATTCTCAGGATCTGTAGCGCACGTTTATTCACCAATCAGAACAACATCATTAGGTGTTCAGCTTACTTTCTAAGTTTAATGATTACAAAAATTCGAGATATGAATAAAATTACAAAATATATTTTGATTTTCGCTGCTGTTCTATACAGTACAGCATGTAGCGATAGTTTTTTGACAAACGATTACAAAAACGGTCTGGACGACGATGCTGTTGAAAAACTGCTTGAAGAGAGTCCTGATGCGGTTGTAAACTCTTATGTAAACGCCATATACTCATATATGGTTGAAGGATTTTCCTACAACACTGACGCTCATGACATATTCACCTTTGCCTCTATTCTGCACACTGCAGATATGACAGCACAGGATATGGTTCAAAGCGCTTCTCACTGGTTTAACTTCGATTATGACTGGGACAACAGAATGAACAACTACAGAAGAACCCGTTCACACTGGGGTACCCTTTATACTATGATTGCCAAGGCAAACACCATTATCAACTTGTTTGAAGAAGAACCGGGTGAAGACAATGTGGGAGCACGTGCAGGTTTGGGACAAGCACTTGCCATCAGAGGCCTTTCATATTACTATCTGATTCAGCTGTACCAACAGTCTGCAACAGAAGATGCTTCAATACTTTCACTGCCGGGCGTTCCAATGCGTTTTGCAAACAGTGAAGATGTGGCTGATAAGGATGCACTTGTGGGAAGAAATACTGTTAAAAGGATTCACGAACAGATTGAGTCTGACTTATCACGCGCAGTTGATCTGCTGAAAGGTTACGATCGTCCTGTTAAGTTTTATGTTGACCAGGCTGTAGCTTATGGATTTTTGGCTAGATTTTATTTGCTGACAGGCGAATGGCAAAAGGCAGACGATGCAGCTGCATCTGCTTATAAGACAGCACAGGAAAGTAAAGACAAAATAGGAATCATGCCGGCATCTAAGTTGCATGACGGTTTTATGGATTTAGGAAATGAAGAATGGATGTGGGGATTTGCTCACACTACTGAGACCCAGACAGCATATGCTTCATGGTTTTCAATGATGTCCAACATAGCTCCCGGCTATGCAGGGTTGGGCTATGCACCCAGACTTATTGACAGAGCTCTATACGATCAGATTCCAAACTCCGATGAGCGCAAAAAACTTTTCAATGATGAAGTTGGGAATCCCAACAAGGATGGAGAGTTTGATAAGGCTTATGACCTCCCTTACGCAAACATAAAGTTTGGTGATAAAGGCGACTGGACAATGGACTACGTTTATATGCGTGCTGCTGAAATGATTCTTATTCAGGCTGAAGCAAAAGCTCACTTGAATAATGGAGCAGGAGCTGCTACGGTATTGAAGACTCTGATGGCACAAAGAGACCCCAAGTGGAATAAAACATCAGTAACTGTTGATGATGTTTTCTTGCAAAGAAGAATAGAACTTTGGGGAGAAGGGTTTAACTTCTTCGACTTTAAACGTTTGAATAAAGTTGTAGATCGTACTTATGCAGGTTCAAACCACAGAACAAAGATTTATGCTCATCACGGAGAGACAATTATAGACAAGGATAAGTATGGAGATAATGAAAGAGTCGCTAAAGACTGGACATATCAAATTCCGATAACAGAGATACAGGAAAATGAATTAATCACTTCGAACAACGATTAATCGAAACGAGATTTAATTTATTAATCAATTAATTTTTAATCAAATGAAGAAAATAAAATATACAATATTATCATTGTTTCTCGTTACAATAGGTATTGGGCTATACTCATGTTCTGACGATATGATTAAGTCTGACTACGACTATGAAATGGACAAATCAGCAACACTGGCAAGTGTGAGCTTTTTAAGCCTGGAAAAAATTGATGACGAGAACATCTCACTTAAAGCTGAAATCACAAGCAAAGGTGATAGCGAAATTTACGATCAGGGTTTTATTTATTCTACCGATCAGAGCTTCGCCAAATATGAAGTTTACTCTGTTAAGGCAGCGGAGGAAACAC
>CAYFUQ010000019.1:0-3869 GCA_964346415.1 uncultured Proteiniphilum sp. | reverse complement strand
GAACCGGCAGTTGTTACCTATAAGAACGATTTCAGCACCGATGCAGACAGAGCAGGATGGGTAATGGACAAATACTCCGGATGGGGTGAAGATGACAATGCATTTTTCTTTGACTTAAAAGAAATTGGCGCACCAAACTTAGGAACGTCTATTGCTGCTTACTATGAGGGTGAAACACTAAAAATCATTTCACCTGCCATTACGGTGGGAAGTGAGGATGATATACTTTCTTTCAGCTACTATTCAGGCGTATTTGGATCAGAAGATACTAAAGTAAAAGTATATATTCGCGAGGCAGGAACAGAAATAGACTATAATAGTCCGGTAGCTGAACTTGAACTTGAAGCGGTTAAAACCGGAAGAGTTTCAATTCCTGTTGGTCAATATGAAGAGAAGTCTATCAAATTGATTTTTGTTGTTGAACAAGGCGACTTCTTATTCTATAGATTGGCTATCGCTGATACTGATGATGCAGGCAGCATATTTAAATAATATACTATTGCACTAAATATTTTAAAACTGTCTGAGCTTATTGCTCAGGCAGTTTTTTTATATAAATACCTTATATTTCTAAATTAGGGTATAAAGTTTTATTATATTTGTACTTTAAATAATTGAGATAAAACACTATAATATTAAAACACTATAATTATGAACCGTATCAAAACCTTGCTACTACTTTTACTACTTATTGGGGGTAAGGCATTGGCTCAACCGTTTGAGAGTTATAAGTTAAATAACGGACTAACTGTTTACCTTTGGTCAGACGAAAATCAATCAAACATAACAGGTACAGTTGCAGTGCGCGTTGGCTCAATAGATGAACCTGCCGAATATACCGGTCTTGCTCATTATCTGGAGCATCTGCTATTTAAGGGAACACAAAAAATAGGCTCGCTTGACTGGGAGAAAGAGAAGCCACATTATGAAAATATAATTAGACTATATGATGAATACTCTTCAACTACCGACCAGGCACAAAGAGCTGATCTGGAAAAGAAAATTAATGAAGAATCACTCCTTGCTGCAGAGTATGCTCACACCAGCGAGTTTTCAAATCTGATTGAAGGAATGGGAGGCGAAGGACTAAATGCAGGCACTTCTTATGATATGACTTTTTATTATAACAGCTTCCCTTCTTACCAAGTAGAGAAATGGCTCGACTTATACTCTGAAAGGCTTATAGACCCGGTGTTTAGATCATTCCAGGCAGAGCTTGAAAATGTATTTGAAGAATACAATATGTATCAGGACAACAATATGACTCATGTTCAGGAGTTTCTCTTTAATAACCTTTATAAAGGGCATCCTTATGAAAGACCTATTATTGGTACACCTGACCACTTGAAGAACCCAAGACTGAGCAAGCTCATTGAGTTTTACGACACATGGTATGTGCCCTCGAATATGGCACTCATTTTAGTTGGAAATTTTAAATCGGAAGAAGTTAAACCTCTGATTGAAGCTAAATTTGGTCGTCTTATAGATAAACCAATTCCGGACAGGGGCACTTATCCGGAAACAAGCTTTTCCAACAAGAAGAATGTATCTGCAAAAATAGGATATACCCCAATGGTAATATGGGGGTACAAAACTGTGGGTGTGGGACATGAGGACGAGTTTGCTCTTGACTTTTTCTCTGAGTTGCTTTCCAATTCAATGAACACAGGTCTGCTGGACAAAATTAATCTGGATGGCGATGTGCAAATGTCTGCCGCAATGTTAGACTCCCGCAGAGACAGAGGAAGATTTTTAATTCAGGCTGTTCCATACTATGACTCAAATCAAAGAAGATACCACTCTAATAAAGCAACTGAGAAAGTGATTATGCAACAGGTAGAAAAACTACTTTCCGGAAATATTGATGACTGGCTAATGAACTCAGTAAGAAATAGTAAATTAAGACAACATGAATTGCTACATGAGAGTTCATCTGCAAAGACATCAATACTCAGAACATTGTTCACATACAATCTGGAAGATGATTATTTTACCAAAATGCCTGATAAGATAAAGTCAATAACCAAAGACGAGGTGGTTAAAACTGCTCAGAAATATCTTTCAGAAGATCATATATTAATATCAATAGAGCCCGGTTCTCCTAAAAAAGACAAGCTCAACAAGCCTGACATCAAGCCTATTGAGCAACCTAAGGGCAAATCATCTGAATATGCAGAGTATTTGAAGAACATACCAATCACTGCTGTTTCGGAAAAGTATAATGATTTATCAGATGTGAAGAAAGTAAATCTATACGACAAAGTTTCACTTCACTATACCGAGAACCCCCACAATGAGTACTTTACGCTAACTCTTAAATACGGAATTGGTAAACATAAAAGTCCAAAACTGGCATATGCAGTGGATCTTATGAACTCGGCAGGTATAATGCCTGACAAGGATGCACAGAGCGTAAGAAGAGAATTTAGCGAACTGAATGCAACATGTAATTATGCTGTGACAGACGACTATTTGTATATCTCACTGATAGGCTTGGAGTCAAACCTTGAGGAAATCTGCAGACTAATGACAATGCAGGTATTAATGCCAAAGCTTGATGAAACACAGTTGAACCAGGCTATCGGGCGCGAAATATCTACAAGAATAATGCTGGAAAACCAGAGTATTGACATATTAAGCGATGCGCTACTAAAATATGCGCTGTATGATAATGAATCCGATTATATTGACCGTCCTACATTGGAGCAAATATATTACATGAATATTGGAGACCTGACAGGTGAATTTATAAGAGGTACAGACTATGAGATTGACATTCATTATGTGGGTAAAAGGGATTTAGAGGATGTTAAGGAAGCTCTTAAAGGCAACTTGCCTCTTAAGGAAGGTGTAAAGCCATCTACATCACCGGAAATACCAGAGCGTGTAAAATACAAAGACAATACAATATTGTTTTTGCAGAATAAAGATGCGCAACAAGCCAGAGTTTACTTCTATGTGGATGGATTTGAATATAATATTGAGGATGACGTTAATATTGATGCATTCAACCAATACTTTGGAGGAGGATTTAACGGTCTTGTGATGAATGAAATAAGAGAAAACAATTCATTAGCTTATACATCCTACGGACTGGTAAGCACCCCGCCCATCCAAAATAAGAACACATTTTTCATGGGATATGTTGGAACTCAACCGGACAAGGTTGCAGATGCCGTAGATCTTTACATGAAGTTGATTACAGATATGCCCAAGCATCCGGAACGTATTGATAATATAAAAACCTATCTGAAACAGACAGCACTGTCTAATAAACCTGCCTTTAGATCAAAAAGTCAGGTGTTTAGCAGTTGGCAAAAACTAGGTTATAATGAGGATCCGGCTAAAGTAAACATGGATAAGATAAATAACTTAACTTTTGACGATATCACTAGTTTCTACGAAAGCAAAATCAAAGGCAAGCCGGTAGTAATTGTGATTATGGGTGATCAAAAGCTAATCAACCTTGATAAAATAAGGGGTAATCATGGTAAAGTAACCAGAGTTAACTCTAATAGATTATTTAGTAAAAACTAGGTTGGATTAAATAGCATAAGTTGAATGAAAGAGTGTCAAATGACACTCTTTCATTGCTTAAATAAAAGTTTTAAATAGTAAATGTGGAAATTATACTTCATGATTGTTAAATAACATATGCATGGTTTTTCATATAGATAATTTATTTATATTTGTCACTGATTTGATTAGTGACAAGACACTCAAGCAGAACAAACTATTATTAAAATGAAAAAATATTATCCGGTAGCTTATTTATTCCTCGCGGCATTGCTGATGTTTGGCAGTTGTGAAAAAAAGGAACCAAACGTCATCATAGAAAAGCAAACAAATGTAGTTTCAGAATTTGTGTA
>CAYFUQ010000018.1:0-34464 GCA_964346415.1 uncultured Proteiniphilum sp. | reverse complement strand
ATATGCCACCTGAGCCGGGGCTCTCTAGCAATACGCTTCGACAGATAGTAAGAGCATCTATTGGAGGTGACATTGTCAGACTACACTTTTCTAACATATTTGGAACATCACCTGTAGAAATCAAAACTGCTGCTATTGCTAAGTCAACAAACAAAGGTCTGATTGAAATTGAATCACAGGAAGTTCTAAAGTTCAACAATAAAAATGATGCTGTAATAGCTCCGGGAGAGGAGTTGTTTTCAGATCCAATAAAGTTTGACTTGCAACCGGGATCATTATTGGCAATAACCATACATTTTGGAAATACCTCCCATGACATAACGGGACATCCAGGTTCACGAACTACTTCCTATCTCCTATCCGGCAACCAACTGCGCTCCCATCCCTTTGCATCCTCAATAGAAACTGATCATTGGTATATCATAAATGGAATAGAAGTGAATGCACAAGAGCACTCTTCGGCTATCGCCGTCTTAGGAAATTCAATTACTGACGGCAGAGGTTCAGGCACCAATAAGCAGAACCGATGGACAGATATTCTTTCCGAGAGATTGCTTCAAGATGAAGAAACAAAAAATATAGGAGTATTGAATATGGGAATCGGTGGAAACTGTGTTCTTCGTGGAGGACTTGGTCCAACGGGGATAGATCGGTTCGATCGCGACATACTTTCCAGAAACGGTGTCAGGTGGGTTATTATACTTGAAGGCATAAATGATATAGGCGCAATTGAGAAAGCAGAAGATGCTGAAAAGACATCTCATGAATTGATAGCTGCTTATAAAGAGATGATAGCTAAAGCACATGAACAGGGATTGTTCGTTTATGGAGCAACTATACTGCCATTTGCTAAATCATTTTATGACAATGATTTTAGACAAGCAGCACGAGATATTGTGAACGATTGGATTCGAAACTCGGGTTATTTTGATGGTGTGATTGATTTCGATAGGATTATGAGAAATCCTGAAGATACTGTTGTAATACAAACGGATTTACATGATGGGGATTTTCTCCATCCAAACGAATTGGGTTATAAAACAATGGGTGAATATATAGACTTAAACTTATTTAAATAGAACAATATGAAAATCAACTTTTTAAAACAATTTGTGGTTGTAGCAATACTACTATTTTCTATCAGCATAAATGCGCAAGATAACAACTTTCACATTTATCTCTGCTTTGGACAATCAAACATGGAAGGCGCAGCCAAAATTGAGTCAGATTATACCGAAGTAAATGAACGTTTCAGGGTAATGGCAACTACTGACTGTGATGAGTCAGGAAGAGAGATGGGAAAATGGTATGTAGCTACTCCACCATTAGCCCGCTGCTATGCAGGAATGGGAGTTGCAGACTTCTTTGGACGTAAAATGGTAGAGCAACTACCTTCTAACATTGAGGTGGGCGTTGTGAATGTTTCTGTAGGAGGTTGTAAGATAGAGTTGTTTGACAAAGATAATTATCAGAATTTTGCCGCAACAGCACCTGATTGGATGGAAGGTATCCTGAAGCAATATGGTAACAATCCCTACGCAAGATTAGTTGAAATTGCAAAACTTGCCCAATTGGATGGAGTAATCAAAGGGATATTATTACATCAAGGGGAATCGGACACAGGTGACACCTCATGGCCTGCAAGGGTTAATAAAGTGTACACTAATTTACTAAAGGACCTGAATCTTAACGCAAGCGAAGTTCCACTACTTGTAGGTGGCGTTGTAGCGGAAGATCAACACGGAACATGTGCCTCCATGAACGAAATAATCAGGAAAGTTCCTGAAACAATACCCACTTCGCACTTCATCCCTTCTGACAGTTGCACAGCTGCTGCAGATAGTATTCATTTCAATATCCAAGGCTACAAAGAACTGGGCAACCGATATGCAACGAAGATGCTGTCTATTCTTAAGTAGGCAATAGCGATATATAGCCCATTTTAATTAAGCACGAGGAGCTTAAATGTCACCAGATCAATTCAAACAAGAGTTCAGCATTACAGAGGCATACTGTACAACACACATATGTAATATAAGTAAATAATACAATATTCATTTAATTGATAATTACATATTTAATAACATAGTTGCCAATTCTTTTTTTTAAAGTAAAAGATGTAGTTTTGCTATCTAAATAGACAAAAGACAACATTATTATAATAAAAGCATCAACGTTACAAACTTGATTATCCATGCGTATTACAAATAAAACATTCCCTTTTTCACTTCTTCTTGTATTGGTAATGACTCATTCATGTACCTCAAAAGACAATAAGATTCAAGATGTACGCGAGCGGATATCCATTAACGAAGGGTGGCAATTTTATAAATACGAGTCAATAGATGATGCTGACAACTTGATTTATGACACTCGACCTGAAATAATAGAAAAAGGCGACTATCTGGTTGCTGATGCACAACCAACTGAGGCATTGAAATTGAGCACTGAGCATGAGGTCTTAAAGCCATGGATTCTGCCTACGGCAAACAGTTTTATAAAAGACTTGAACAAACATCACCTTCGCCCTAAAGGGAACCCGGGCAGCAACTTCCCTTTCACTCAAGTTGATTTTAACGACAAATCGTGGGAGAAAGTAAATCTGCCTCATGACTGGGCAATTAAAGGCCCCTTCTATGAAGGCGACAATCCTGAAGTTGGTGGCGGAATGGGTCGCTTGCCAATTGATGGAGTGGCCTGGTATCGAAGGAAATTAGATATTCCTGCTTCAGATTCAGTGAAGTCGATTTTCCTGGAAGTAGATGGCGCTATGTCTTATGCAATGGTGTGGCTTAATGGCAATATTGTTGGCGGATGGCCCTACGGATATAATTCATGGCAATTGGACCTAACTGAATATGTAAATTTTGGAAAAGAGAATCAATTAGCCATACGGCTTGACAATCCGAATCAATCATCAAGATGGTATCCGGGTGGTGGCATATACAGAAATGTATGGATTACCAAAACCAATCAAACACATATCGGTCAGTGGGGAACTTATATAACTGCAAAAGACATCACTAAAAGCTCAGCTACTTTAGATTTGCAATGTACAATCCGAAATAACTCTCAACTAAGTTCAAAAGTTGACGTGAGCACTTTTGTTTATGGAATTGACTCGAATGGCGTTAAGGGTAAAAGACCTGTTGCATCCTTCCCAAAACAAACAATAGAATTAGGTGACAACGAAAACAAGTCAATTAAATCTTCTGTAAGAATAAAAAACCCGAAACTATGGGGGCCACGACCAGAATTTGAACCCAATATGTATGTAGCAATAACTACTATATCTCAAGATGGTGAAATAATCGACAACTATGAAACTAATTTTGGAATTCGCCAATTGGAGTTTGACGCAGATAACGGTCTAATAGTAAATGGTGAGCCAATAAGAATTAAAGGGGTAAACATGCACCACGACCTGGGAGCACTGGGAGCGGCCTTCAACAAGCGCGCAGCTGAACGACAACTCCAAACTCTTCAGGAGATGGGTTGTAATGCTATCAGGATAGCTCATAATCCACCTGCACCTGAGTTTCTAGAGTTAACTGACAAAATGGGGTTTTTGGTTGTCAACGAAATATTTGATTCATGGGAAAGGAAGAAGACACCTCTCGACTTTCATTTAATTTTCCCTGAATGGGCAGAAGCTGACACCCGTTCATTCGTTAGACGAGACAGAAACCACCCATCAGTAATTATGTGGAGTTATGGTAACGAAGTGGGCGAACAATATACTGCTTCAGAAGGTGCTGCTTTAGCGCAACAGTTAGACAGATTTGTCAAAGAAGAAGACCCTACTCGCCCCACTACCCTATCGATGAACTATGCAAAACCTCACATGGATTTTCCTAGAATACCTGACGTAATCGGGCTAAACTACCAAGGCGAGGGAATCAGACAAGAGCCTGAATTTGAGGGAACAGATCGCATTCGCACAGCTCCTCAGTATGATGCATTCCACGAACAATTTCCTGACAAAATGATTTTCAGTAGCGAGACAGCATCATCTTTCAGCAGCAGAGGAGTGTACTTCTTTCCTGTAACTGACAATATAAGCTCTATAGTTCGTGATGGACGTGGAGGAGAATCAAGGCTGGGTCATGTAAGTTCTTATGAACTGTACGCTGTGGACTTTGGCGCTTCAGCAGACAAAGTTTTCATGATGCAGGACAAGCATCCGTTTGTAGCAGGCGAGTTTGTATGGACGGGATGGGATCACCTTGGCGAACCAACTCCTTATTATTCTTCACGCAGCTCTTATTGTGGAATTATTGACATAGCCGGGTTTAAGAAAGATCGATTTTATCTCTACCAATCTCGTTGGCGCCCCGACATCCCTATGGCTCATATTCTGCCTCACTGGAACTGGCAAGAGCGTGTTGGTAAAGCAACACCGGTACATGTCTTTACCTCTGGTGATGAAGCTGAGCTATTCCTCAACGGAAAATCTCTGGGTAAAAAAAAGAAACAGCAATATGAATACAGATTACGTTGGGATGATGTAACATACGCTCCGGGAGAACTGAAAGTAATTGCATACAAAAATGGTGCTAAGTGGGCAGAAGATGTTGTAAAAACAAGCGGAGAGGCCACAAACATAAAAGCAAAAGCAGACAGACATGAAATAAATTCAGATGGAACAGATTTATCATTCATCACAGTAAGAGTAACAGACGAAGAAGGCAATACAGTTCCACGTTCATGTAATCTTTTGGAATTTTCGATAGAAGGTGCAGGAGAAATTGTAGCTACCGACAATGGAGATCCTACAGATTTAGAGTCGTTTTCTTCAACGTCGAAAAAGGCTTTCAATGGAATGTGCCTGGTTATCGTAAAGAGTATTAAAGGAGAGTCAGGTTCAATAAAACTAAGAATAGAGTCAGAAGCACTGAGATCAACGGAAGTTGTTTTAAGAAGCAAATAGCAAGAAATCGACAAGACTAATACAAAACGAAATATAAATATAATAACTAATGAAATTGGATACACTAAAACCCGGAGAGTCGAGAGGTTTCTATAAACTCTCACAAATACAAAGGATAGGATTTGGGGCTGGCGACCTGGCTCAAAATTTAATTTATCAAACAATAAGCATGTATCTGCTTATTTTTTACACCAACGTTTTCGGACTACCATCGGCAACAGTGGCTGTTATGTTTCTAATTGTCCGCTTAGTGGATGTTATCTGGGATCCAATCGTAGGCACATTTGTGGATAAACGGAATCCCAAAATGGGCAAATACCGTAGCTATCTCGTACTTGGAGGCATTCCGCTAACGGGATTTGCAATCCTTTGTTTCTGGACTGGTTTTTCCGGCTCACTGCTGTATGCTTATGTCACTTATGTTGGACTATCTATGCTTTATACTCTGGTAAATGTACCATATGGCGCACTCAACGCATCACTTACGCGCGACACTGATGAAATAACAAAACTAACTTCAATTAGAATGTTTATGGCTAATATCGGAGGACTCGCCGTTGCGTACGGAGTGCCTATTTTGGTAAAACATTTTTCACCTGATGGAAAAATAAACTCAGTAGAATCCGGAGATGCATGGTTTATCACTATGACTATTTACGCGGTTATTGGCTTGGCATTATTAATATTTTGCTTCACGCAGACTAAAGAGAGGGTTGTAATGGATGCAAAGGAAACAGAGAATGTAAAAGTATCCGATTTATGGGTGGAGTTTATCAGAAACAGACCTCTGCGTGTACTGGCATTTTTCTTCATCACTGCTTTTGCCATGATGGCAATAGGCAACTCGGCCGGTTCTTACTACATGATTTACAATGTACAAGCGCCTGATATGTTACCATACTTTATGGCTTTAGGTTCTATTCCTGCATTAATATTTATGCCGATGGTTCCCGCTATCAAACGTGCAATCGGCAAAAAGCAAATGTTTTATGTTTTCCTTTCTGTAGCAGTTGTCGGAATGGCTATGTTATATATCATTTCAGTTGTTCCTGCGTTGAAAACCAATGTAACTCTTGTGATGATTGCACAATTTATTAAATCAACAGGAGTGATTGTTGCCACAGGATATATGTGGGCGTTGGTTCCTGAAGTCATTTCTTATGGAGAGCACGCTACCGGACGAAGAATTTCAGGTATTGTGAATGCGCTCACCGGAATCTTCTTCAAAGCCGGAATGGCATTAGGCGGTGTAGTGCCCGGATTTGTTCTTGCATTCGTTGGGTTTGATGAAAAGAATACTTTAACACAGACACCACTGGTTGAACAAGGGATTTTATGGCTTGTAGCTGTTATTCCTGCTATACTACTAATAGTAGGAATGTTTATCATATCAAAATATGAGCTTGATGATGAAACCATTGACAGGATTAATATTGAAATTGAAGAAAGACATAGCAAACAATAAGTAAATAACAATATAATTAAAACATGCAATAATGAAAAAATATTTTTTCCTAGCGTCAATACTGACTGTTCTATTTTCTGCCTGTGAATCTGACAAATCCACCCAAGTAGCATTCAATGCTGCCTTTGACGGAGTTTTCTATATTGGCGCTGCTATTAATGCCGACCAGATAACCGGAGTTGACTCCGATGCGGTTAGAGTTGTAGAAACTCATTTCAATTCAATTACAGCTGAGAATGTAATGAAAAGTGAAGAAATACAGCCGGAGGAGGGTATATTTAATTTCGAATTACCGGATAAGTTTGTTGATTTTGGTGAGAAAAATGGAATGAAAATCATTGGCCATACTTTAATCTGGCACTCTCAACTTCCTGATTGGTTTTGGAGTGATGAGAATGGTGATAATGTTTCACCCGAAGTGCTAAAAGAGAGAATGAGAACGCATATTCACACTATAGTAGGTCGTTACAAAGGTCGTATTCAAGCATGGGATGTATTAAATGAAGCAATTTTGGATGATGGCTCTTGGAGAGAAACAAAGTTTTATGAAATACTGGGCGAAGACTATGTGCGCTTAGCTTTTGAATACACTCATGAGATTGACCCTGATGCTGAATTGTATTACAATGATTACTCTATGGCAAATCCCGGGAGAAGAGGAACTGTTATCAAAATGGTTAAAAACCTACAGGAGCAGGGAGTCAAAATTGACGGAATAGGAATGCAGGGACATCTAAATATGGATTATCCGGAATTAAAAGATTTTGAAGAGAGCTTAATTGCTTTTTCCGAGTTAGGTGTTAAAGTTATGATTACCGAACTTGATTTGACAGTTCTTCCTTCACCAAAAGAGGATGTAGGCGCCAATATTGCATCTACGTTTGAATATCAGCAACAGATGAATCCATATGAAAATGGATTGCCGGATGATGTTGCGGAAGCGCATACACAACGCTATCTTGATTTTTTCAAACTGTTTATAAAACACCACGACAAAATTGACCGCGTAACACTTTGGGGCGTAAATGATGCTCAATCGTGGAAAAATGACTGGCCTGTTAAAGGACGTACTGATTACACTTTGCTTTTTGACAGAAACAACAATCCAAAACCCATTGTGAATAAAATTATTGAAGCAACTAAAAACATCAACAATATAAAAAATTAATAAAATGAATAAACCTAAGTATTTATTTCCTGATGACTATATGGCAGATCCATCTGCGCACGTATTTAACGGAAAACTATATATTTACCCTTCACATGACTGGGAAAGCGGTGTTCCCGAAAATGATAACGGAGATCATTTCAATATGAAAGACTACCATGTGTTTTCGCTGGACGAAATTGATGGTAAAATTACTGATCATGGAGTTGCTTTGAGAACAGAGGACATTCCATGGGCAGGCAGACAGCTTTGGGATTGTGATGTGGCATTCAGAAACGGAAAGTATTACATGTATTTCCCGCTGAAAGATCAGAATGATATTTTTAGAATCGGCGTCGCGATAAGCGATAAACCGGAAGGACCTTTCATCCCGGAACCCCACCCGATAAAAGGAAGTTACAGCATGGATCCTTGCATCTGGCCCGATGAAGATGGTGAGTATTATATGTATTTTGGGGGACTTTGGGGTGGTCAACTTCAGCGATACAGAAATAACAAAGCATTAGAATGCGCTGATTTACCTGAAGGGGACACACCTGCATTATGTCCGAAAGTAGCGCGTTTAAATTCAGACATGCTTGAGTTTGCTGAAGAGCCTCGGGATGTACTTATTCTGGATGAAAACGGAAAACCGCTCACCGGAGGTGATACCGAAAGACGTTTTTTCGAAGCATCCTGGATGCATAAATACAACGGGAAGTATTATTTCTCATACTCAACCGGCGACACTCATCTGATATGCTATGCCATAGGCGACAATCCTTACGGACCTTTCACTTATCAGGGGGTTATTCTTACCCCTGTTGTAGGCTGGACAAGTCATCATTCTATAGCTGAATTTAAAGGAAAATGGTATCTGTTCTTTCACGACAGCGCACCATCCGGTGGCAAAACATGGTTGCGCAGCATGAAAGTTGTAGAATTGGAATACAACGATGATGGAACCATCAAAACCATAGATGGAAGAAGTTAACAGCAGATTAAAAAGAGATGACTAAAAGAACAAGTATAATATTACCACTACTACTCTTCGGCATGATTCTTTTTGCCGAAGATGGTAGTAAACTGTGGTTGCGATTCAAAGACAAACCACAAGTTATATTTTCGTCAATTCACGGTGATGCTTCAAAAACAGCTGTTTCTGAATTTCATCGCGTATGGGAAGAAATGGGCAACAATCCGATTCCTTCCAGCGATTCAAAAGGAGACAATATCCTTATTATTGGCAGATCAAACGAGAAACTGGTTCGCAGGCTAATTCCAAAAAGAGAATTTTCCAATTTGTCAGATGAAGGGTTTATTATTAAGACAATATTAAAAGACGGTATAACTAATACAGTAGTTGGTGCAAAAACCGATGCCGGACTATTATATGGAGTATTCCATTTATTACGATTAATACAAACAGGGTCATCTGTTTCAAATCTTAATATAAGAGAAAACCCATCTTACGACAGAAGAATTTTGAATCATTGGGACAATTTGGACAGAACAGTTGAGCGAGGGTATGCCGGGTACTCAATTTGGCGATGGGATGAACTGCCTCAAAATGTATCCGAAAGATATTCTGAGTATGCTCGTGCAAACGCTTCTATAGGAATCAATGGTACCGTGCTAAACAACGTAAATGCCACCCCAGAGATACTCACTTTGGACTAACGTGAAAAAGTAAAGGCTACTGCAGATGGGTTGCGTCAATATAACATAAAAACATATCTTTCTGTTAATTTTGCATCTCCTAAAGAACTAGGTGGACTTGAAAGCTCAGACCCCATGAAAAAAGACGTGCAAATATGGTGGAAGCAGAAAGTTTTTGAAATATACCAATTGATACCTGACTTTGGAGGATTTCTTGTAAAGGCTAACTCTGAGGGACTCCCCGGACCCACGGATTATGGCAGAACACATGCAGAGGGTGCGAATATGCTGGCTGATGCATTGAAACCATTTGGTGGTATTGTAATGTGGCGTGCTTTTGTATATAATCCTGATGGAAACGATAGGGCAAAGCAAGCATTCAACGAGTTTAAACCATTGGATGGAAAATTCAGGGATAACGTAATCATCCAACTAAAGAATGGGCCTATTGATTTTCAACCACGTGAGCCATTCAGCCCACTTTTCGGTGCAATGAAAGAAACTCCGATTATGGCAGAACTCCAAATAACTCAGGAATATCTTGGCTTTTCAAACCATATGGTCTTCTTGTCACCCATGTGGAAAGAGACACTTGATAGTGATACCTACTGCTGTGGGAAAGGATCAACAGTTTCAAGGACAACCGATGGTTCTATTTTTAATCATAAAATTACCGCGATTGCCGGCGTAGCAAATATTGGTGAAGACACAAATTGGAGTGGACATCACTTTGCTCAATCGAACTGGTACGCATTCGGCAGATTGGCATGGGACAATAAACTTTCTTCAGACCAAATTGCCGATGAATGGATCAAAATGACTTTCACTAAGGAGGAAGAATTTGTGGCACCAATTAAAGATATGATGATAAACTCATATCAAACTGCAGTCGACTACATGATGCCAATGGGATTACATCATATTTTTGCATGGGATCACCATTACGGTCCTGAGCCGTGGTGCGACATTCCCGGAGCTCGCCCGGACTGGTTGCCCAAATATTACCATAATGCAGATGAAAACGGTTTAGGATTTAACAGGACAACATCTGGCAGCAATGCCGTTTCACAATATAATTCACCTTTGCAAGAACAATTCAATAATATTGAAACTTGTCCGGAGGAATTTCTTCTTTGGTTTCATCACGCAAAATGGGACTATAATATGAAGAATAATAAAACCGTTTGGGACAATCTTTGTTATTCTTATGACAAAGGCGTAAATCAGGTTAGGGCAAACCAGAAAACATGGGATATGATGGAAGAATACGTTGACAGGGAAAGATTCAGACACATTCAGTCTAAACTGCGCATTCAGTCACGTGATGCAGTTTGGTGGAAAGATGCCTGCTTGCTATACTTTCAACAATTCTCAAGAAAACCCATCCCCTACGATATTGAACGCCCTATACATGATTTGGAAGATCTTATGAAGATTAAATTAGATATAAAACATCACAATTAAATTATGATTAAAACCTGGAGATGGTTTGGGAAGAATGACCCAATCACATTGCAGATGCTTAAACAAATAGGCGTAGAAGGTATAGTGACATCATTGTATGATGTGCCTGCAGGTGAGGTGTGGAAAAAGTCCGACATTGAGGATTTGAAAAACTACATCGAAGATGCAGGCCTGAAATGGTCCGTAATTGAAAGCATACCCGTTCATGAAGCAATAAAATATGGAGGCGAAGGCCGGGATAATTTTATTGACAACTATATTCAAACATTAAAAAACATTGGCGAATTGAATATTCAAACGGTTTGCTACAATTTCATGCCTGTTATAGACTGGATTCGAACTGACTTGGAAAGAGAACTTCCTGACGGTACAAAGACTTTGTATTTTGACAAAATACGATTTGCTTATTTCGATTGTGAAATATTGAAGCGTAAGGGAGCTGAAAATGATTACACAGCATCTGAGATGGAAAAGGTTGCCAAATTATCTCAATCAATCACTGAAGAAGAGAAAGATGAATTAATTGATACAATAATTGTCAAAACACAAGGTTTTATTAGCAGGAAGATTGCAGGTGAAGGAGAAGACCCTGTAAGTGCATTCAATAAGTTGCTTGCACTATATGATGGCATATACAAACTTCAGTTGCGCAACAATTTACAATATTTCCTTGAAAGAATTATACCTACAGCCGAAAAACATGGTATCAAAATGGCTATCCATCCCGATGACCCACCCTTTAGTGTATTTGGACTTCCTCGAATAGTTACAGGCGAGGAAGATATTGAATGGATTTTAAATGCAGTAAAAAGCGATAGCAGCGGATTAACATTCTGTGCGGGATCACTCAGCTCAGGAACTCACAATGACACAATTTCGATGGCTAAAAAATTTGTCAATAATACGTACTTCCTACACTTGAGAAGCACTGAGACTTTTGAAAATGGTGATTTCGCAGAGGCATCGCATCTTTCGGGTCGGGGTAATCTTATAGAAGTAGCACGTATTTTCGAAAGTCAGAACCCGGGACTACCAATGCGCGTAGATCATGGGAAACTAATGCTCGACGATGCAGAGAAAGGCTATAATCCCGGTTATTCATTTTTGGGACGAATGTTCGCACTAGCACAAATAGAGGGCGTATTAGCTACGATAAAACAATAAACAAGTATTAATATAACAACAAAATTAAAAATAAAAAAATGGGAAACATATTCAGTGTAAAAGAAAAGGTAATAGTGATTACAGGTGGAACAGGTATATTGGGCAAAGCAATAGGGTTTCACCTTGCAAATGAAGGAGCAAAGATTGTAATCTTAGGAAGAAATGAGGAAAATGGCAATAAAATAGTTGAAGAAATAACCGGAAAAGGCGGAAAAGCAATGTTCCTTAAAACCAATGTTTTGGATCGTAACGAGCTTGAACAAAACAGAAGTGATATTTTAAATAAATTTGGCCGTATCGACTCTTTGCTAAACGCAGCTGGAGGAAATATGAAAGGCGCAACTATTACACCTGAGCAAACATTCTTCGACCTAAACATGGATGAGTTTGATAAAGTACTTCGCCTAAACCTAACAGGAACAGTTTTACCAACACAGGTATTTCTTGAACCAATGGTTGAGCAGAAAAAAGGAAGCATCATCAACTTTTCATCTATGGCAGCTTTTAGGCCTATGACCAGAGTGGCAGGCTATGCATCTGCAAAAGCGGGGATTTCAAACTTCACACAATTTATGGCGACAGAGGTAGCCACAAAATTTGGCGAAGGAATCCGTGTAAACGCAATTGCACCCGGATTCTTCATAACAGAACAAAATCGTGCACTCCTAACCAATCCGGACGGAACATATACCGAACGAGGAAATGATGTGATACGTCAAACTCCATTTGCTCGCTTTGGAAAACCTGAAGAACTGTGCGGTACTGCACAATATTTAATCAGTGATGCGTCATCATTCGTAACGGGAACAGTTGCGGTAGTTGATGGCGGATTCAACTGTTTCGCAATGTAAAAAAAATCAAATTATAATATTATGTATCTATTAGGTTATGATATTGGGAGCTCCTCCGTAAAAGCTTGTCTGGTAAATGCAGATACCGGAAAGATTGTAGCGTCGGACTTTTTCCCAAAAACTGAAATGCCGATGTATGCCGCTCAGCCGGGATGGGCCGAACAAGACCCTGAAATGTGGTGGGATAATCTAAAACTTGCTAATGCATCCGTTTTGCAGCAATCTGGTGTAGATCCCGAAGATATTAAAGGGATAGGTATATCCTGGCAGATGCACGGGTTGGTTGTAGTTGACAAAGACAGAAACGTACTCCGTTCATCAATAATATGGTGCGACAGTCGCGCGGTCTCAATAGGTGATAAGGCGATGGCAGCAATCGGAAGTGATTTCGCTCTTTCACACCTACTTAATTCTCCCGGGAACTTTACGGCATCAAAACTTGCATGGGTGAAAAGCAATCAACCTGAGTTGTATGACAAAATTCATAAGATTATGCTGCCCGGCGATTATATAGCCATGAAACTAACAGATACTATTTCAACAACTGTAGAAGGATTGTCGGAAGGTATTTTCTGGGATTTCAAACGAAACAAAATCTCTGAGGAGATAATGAATCACTTCGGATTCCCGGAATCTGTTATACCTGATATTGTGCCGGTTTTTGGCAACCAGGGATTAGTAACCGAAAGTGCTGCCTGCGAACTTGGTCTAAAAGCCGGAATACCAATCGGCTACCGTGCAGGTGATCAGCCCAACAACGCAGCCTCACTAAATGTATTCAACCCCGGCGAAATAGCCTCAACAGCAGGCACTTCCGGTGTAGTTTATGGTGTTCTTGATGAGGTAAACTTCGACCCATTCTCACGTGTCAACACATTTGCGCATGTCAATCATACGCCAGAACAAACACGATTAGGCGTATTATTGTGTATCAATGGAACAGGAATACTCAACTCGTGGGTTAAAAGAAACATGGTTCAAAAAGATCTTAGTTATGATGACATGAACAATCTTGCGGCACAATCTAAGATAGGGGCGAAAGGAATTTCAGTTATGCCATTCGGCAACGGTGCCGAGCGTGTTTTGGAGAACAGAGATCCGGGCGCATCCTTCCATGGTATAAACTTCAATATCCATTCAATATCTGATATTCTCAGAGCCTCACAGGAAGGAATAGTTTTCTCATTCAAATATGGAATGGACGTAATGAAAGAGATGGGAATGGATATCAAAGTCATAAAAGCAGGAAATGCCAATATGTTTTTGAGCCCAATTTTCAGAGAAAGTCTTGCCGGAATCACAGGAGCCACTATTGAGCTGTATGACACCGATGGAGCAGCAGGTGCAGCCAAGGCAGCCGGAATTGGAGTTGGAATTTTCGCATCCAATGAGGAAGCATTTGCATCACTAAATAAAATAATGACGGTTGAACCTGATCCGTCAACAGAAGAACAATTCGAACAGGCATATTTAAAATGGAAATCTTATTTATAACAACAATATTAATTTATTAAAAACATCAGGATATGGAAGCAAAAAGAGAATTCTTTCCGGGAATCGGAAAGATAAAATTTGAAGGTAAAGAGAGTAAAAATCCAATGGCATTTCGTTATTACGATCCCGAAAAAGTAGTTTACGGTCGCAAGATGAAAGATTGGTTTAAATTCTCAATGGCATGGTGGCATACACTATGCGCTGAAGGAGGTGACCCATTTGGTCCCGGAACAAAAACATTCCCATGGGCTCAAGGCAACTCTGCTTTGGATATAGCAAAACAAAGAATGGATGCAGGATTTGAATTTATGCAAAAGATAGGCATCGAATATTATTGCTTCCACGATGTTGACCTTATCGACGAAGGCAACTCTATCGAAGAATATGAAAGAAACATGAAAGATATCGTTGCTTACGCAAAAGAAAAACAAGCAGAAACAGGTATCAAGCTACTGTGGGGAACAGCAAATGTGTTTGGT
The DNA here is from genome assembly GCA_964346415.1 of uncultured Proteiniphilum sp. GTDB lineage: Bacteria > Bacteroidota > Bacteroidia > Bacteroidales > Dysgonomonadaceae > Petrimonas. The sequence goes on along the minus strand of CAYFUQ010000018.1, from coordinate 19,811 downwards.
AACAAACGCTACATGAATGGTGCTGCAACCAATCCCGACTTTGAAGTAGTAGCACGTGCTGCAGTTCAGATTAAAAATGCAATTGATGCAACAATTGAATTAGGTGGTGAGAACTATGTATTCTGGGGTGGTCGCGAAGGCTATATGTCATTACTTAATACTGATATGAAACGTGAAAAAGAACATCTTGCAATGATGTTGACAAAGGCACGTGATTATGCTCGCTCAAAAGGCTTTAAAGGCAACTTTCTGATTGAGCCAAAACCAATGGAGCCAACCAAGCACCAGTATGACTTTGATGTGGAAACGGTTCTTGGCTTCCTTAAAGCACACAATCTGGATAAGGACTTCAAAATCAACATCGAAGTTAACCATGCAACATTAGCAGGACATACCTTCGAACATGAATTACAATGTGCTGTTGATGCGGGTATGCTAGGTTCTATCGACGCAAACAGAGGTGACTATCAAAACGGATGGGATACAGACCAATTCCCTGTTGACACGTTCGAGTTGACACAGGCAATGATGGTAATCTTGAAAGGTGGTGGCCTTCAGGGTGGTGGCACAAACTTTGATGCCAAAACACGCAGAAACTCAACCGACCTGGAGGATATCTTTATTGCACACATTGCCGGAATGGATATATTCGCCAGAGCACTCGAAGCTGCTGCTGCAGTTTTGGAAGAATCTCCGTATAATGAAATGGTAAAAACCCGATACTCATCGTTTGATTCAGGCATAGGAAAAGAATTTGAAGAAGGAAAACTTTCTCTCGAAGACATCCGGGACTATGCAGCTTCACTCAACAGAGAGCCCGAGCAAACAAGTGGTAAGCAAGAGCTATATGAAGCGATAATTAATATGTATGCATAATGAATTCAGTAAAAATCAATAAGTTTTACCTGTTTGGTATAACAATGGTTGCTACACTGGGTGGTCTGCTTTTCGGATATGACACAGCTGTCATATCCGGAGCAGAAAAATCCATTCAGGCCTACCTTGTTGACTCGCAGGGATTAAGTTCTTTTATCCATGGAGCCACAGTTTCAAGCGCATTAATAGGTTGCATCATCGGTGGATTTATTTCCGGCATTTTATCCAATCGTCTGGGTAGAAAGCACACACTACTGGCAGCTGCGTTTCTCTTTTTTGTTTCGGCATTAGGCTCGGGATATCCGGAAGCCTTTTTCTTTACTAAAGGAGAGCCAACGATGGGACTGCTTTGGATGTTTAATTTTTACCGAATAATAGGTGGAATTGGTGTAGGACTTGCATCAGCAGTTTCCCCTATGTATATCAGTGAAATATCACCGGCACATATTCGTGGTCGATTAGTGTCGTTCAATCAGTTTGCCATAATTTTTGGAATGTTGGTTGTTTACTTCGTAAACTGGGGTATTGCAAAAGGACAATCTATAGAATGGATTAACGATATCGGTTGGCGTTATATGTTCTTATCCGAGGCAATACCGGCATCGCTGTTCGGAATATTGTTACTATTTGTTCCTGAAACACCACGTTTTCTAGCCTTGTCTCATCAAGATGAAAAAGCTTTATCAGTTCTGACCAAAGTTAATGGAAGTAAAGAAAAAGCTATCTCAATACTGAATGACATTAAAGGAACTGTTGGCAAAACTACAAAGGCCAAAATATTTACTTATGGAAAAACAGTAATAATTATTGGTGTTTTGTTATCCGTATTTCAACAGTTTGTAGGAATCAACGTAGCACTATATTATGCCCCACGCATTTTTGAAAGTATGGGAGCAGGTAAAGATGCCTCAATGTTGCAAACAGTTATCATGGGACTTGTAAATGTTGTATTCACGGTTGTTGCTATTCTAACGGTTGACAAATGGGGTAGAAAACCTTTACTTATTACCGGCTCTATAGGCATGGCAATTGGAATGTTTGCTATTTCCATACTATCGTTCAATAATATTATTGGAATCAGCACTCTCGTGTTCATCATTATCTACACAGCATCATTTATGATGTCGTGGGGACCAATTTGCTGGGTTTTGATTTCAGAAATTTTCCCAAACAAAATACGAGGGCAAGCAGTTGCTATAGCAGTAGCTGCACAATGGGCGTCAAACTATTTAATCTCGTCAACCTACCCTGCAATGATGGAGTTTAGCGGAGGTATGACATATGGTTTTTACGGACTCATGGCCTTCTTGTCAGCAATTTTCGTATGGAAAATGGTTCCCGAAACCAAGGGTAAATCTTTGGAAGAAATGGAACAGTTGTGGAAGAAGTAAATCTATCAAAAGACTGAGAAACTTATATTTGTGTTAATTGATTATTATGTATAGTTTTGTAACAAAAACAGACCATCACTATGAGTAACAGGAAGTACAAATACAACCCGCACGTTTCAGTTGACTGCGTGGTTTTTGGTTTTGACGGCGAAAAACTTAAAGTGCTACTTATAGAACGCACAATAAATGAAGAAGAAGGTTTTTACAGTGATAAGAAATTGCCGGGGAGCATCATCTACGAAGAAGAGGACCTCGACTCTGCTGCAAAGCGCATTCTAACAGAGCTGACGGGATTAAAGAACGTCTTCCTCACTCAATTTCAAAGTTTTGGAGATCCCGATAGAACAAACAATCCCCGAGACATAAATTGGTTGGAAAAGACAACCCAGATGAAGATTGGAAGAATAGTCACAATAGGATACCTTGCTTTAATTAAGATCAGTCGCAAAATCATTTTTGAATCTGAAAGTACGACAGCCGGATGGTATGACATAGACGAACTATCAAAGATGAGTTTAGCTTTCGACCATAACAAAATAACAGATGAAGCTCTTTACTTTCTTAGAAGACAAATATCACTGGAACCTAATATACTATTTGAGCTCCTCCCCCAGAAGTTTACGATGACAGAGCTTAGGAACCTGCACGATATTGTTGTAGGAGTTAAATCAGATGTTCGTAACTTTCAAAAAAGAATGCTACAGGTAGATGGGTTAATTCCGTTGGACGAAGTAAAGAAAAATGTACCTCATCGTGCACCAAAACTATACAGATTCAGCAAACGTAAATAAGACTTGTGCGATTAAAAGATAAAAGGTTGCTTCAATGAATAATTCATACGAAGCAGCCTTTTTATTTATATTACTAACCGCACACCTCTCGGATGGCATCAGCAACAATTGGTATTCCTTTACGGATTGCTTCTTCATTAGTATTGCAAAACGAAACACGCATGTTATTATTCTTAATACCGTGTGGATCAAACGTTTTTCCTGTCACAAACACTACTCCCTTTTCTATAGCTTTTTTGAGAATAAGCGTACTGTCAATGTCTTCAGGCAAATGGAGCCAAATATAAAACCCCCCCTTGGGTTTTTCAAACGTTACATACTTCGGCAGATAATTCAACAGCATCTCAATCATAGCCTCACCTCGCTTTTTATATTCCAGCCTAACTTCTTCTACGTATTCATGTATATAGCCTTCTCGAAGAAACTTATCGGCAATCACCTGCGACAAACTGGGCGAACAAGCATCGATAGATTGTTTAATCAATTCACATTTTTCATAAATATGCTCCGGTACCAACATCCAGCCCAGGCGCAAACCAGGGCCCAATGTTTTAGAAAAAGAACTTGTATAACACACTTCAACTCCCTCGGGATTCATATATTTAACTGTCTTCATTTCCGATAGATCATCTTCACTAAAGTACAAGTCACTGTAAACATCATCCTCAATCAAAGGAATGTTACGATCTTTAAATAACTCAATCATCTGCTGCTTCACATCATTGGAATAAATGATTCCTGCAGGATTATGAAAGTTAGGTGAATAATAGAAAAATTTAGGTTTAGGAAAAGTATTGTCTAATATATTTTTAAGCTTCTCAATATCTACACCATCACCCTTAAGTGGCACCGAAATAAGATTGCCCCCGTAAGACCTAAATGCTGACAGTGCACCTATAAACGAAGGATTTTCGACCAGCACGTTGTCACCCGGGTCAATAAAAGCTTTCGCCAATATGTTAATTGCCTGCAAAGAACCAGTCGTAATCATTAGACAGTTTTCACCAACGGGCAATCCTTTATTTTCGAGATATTCCGACAGCGACTCTAACAGGCAAGGCAACCCATTCGTAGGCCCATACTGCATCGCTATTTGTTTCTCTTTTTCGGTAAGAGAATTGTATATTTTATCAATACTATCTAAAGGAAACAACTCATTTCCCGGCATCCCCCCCGAAAATGAAATGATATCAGGAGCTGAAGCCAGGCTCATTAAATCACGAATTTCCGAAGAACGTAAATTCGCAACACTAGAAGAAAATCGAGTCATGGTAATATTTTTACAGTTGATAAATATCTTTTTGCTGAAGCAGTTTCACATTTTGCTTTTCCAGTATATCAATCACACGATCAATATCTTCTGCACGGATTACTGCCAGAGCAACATCCTTGTTTGAAAAAGCATACATATAATCTACATTTACCGAATTATCAGCCAGTATTTCAAGTATATAATGCAGAGATCCGGCTTTATCAGGCATTCCTACACACACTACTTCGGTTAGACGCACAGAGAAACCTGCATCTGCCAAGAACTCTTGAGCAACATCAGGTTTGCCAACAACCATTCTCACTATACCATAATCTGTTGTTTCAGCAACACTTAGCGCAGTAATATTTATTTCATGGTTGGCCAGAATCTGAGTCATTTCAGTCAAACGACCTGATCGATCCTCCAGAAAAACCGATAATTGTTTTATTTTCATATCTTTAAACTATTTGATTTCAACCCTGTTATATTTTTCCGCTATTGCAACATAACCTATTATCTATAATTCGCTTGGCTTTACCTTCAGAGCGCTCAATACTGTGAGGCTCTACCAGCTTTATAGAAGCACCTATTCCCAAAATGCTCTTAATGTTATGGTCTATTCGACGACGAATAGCCTCCAGTTCTCGAATACTATCTGTTCTGAATTTCTCATTAAGTTCTACGCGTATTTCCATAATATCAAGATTTCGCTCTCTGTCAATTACAATCTGATAATGCGGTGATGTCTCCTCCATCTCGAGCAATACCGATTCAATTTGCGACGGGAACACATTCACACCACGGATAATCAACATATCGTCCGAACGTCCCATACACTTATCCATTCTCACCATTGTGCGCCCACAATCACATTTATCAATATGCAGGCGGGTAAGGTCGCGAGTGCGATAACGAATCAACGGCATCGCCTCTTTACTAATAGTTGTAAACACCAATTCACCCAACTCTCCATATGGCAGTACTTCCAATGTATCAGGATCAATGATTTCAGGCACGAAGTGATCTTCAAAAATATGACTTCCACACTGACATTCACACTCCATGGAAACACCCGGACCGATTATTTCACTCAATCCATATATATCGTAAGATTTTATATCCAACAATCCCTCAATCTGAGCACGCATCTCATTAGTCCATGGCTCAGCACCAAAAATACCAATACGCAGATTGATTTCATCCGGAGAAATGCCGTTTTTTTGAATGCTCTCACCCAAGTGGGCAGCATACGAAGGAGTACAAGCAAGCACTGTCGATTTAAAGTCTGTCATAAACTGTAGTTGCTTCTGTGTATTACCGGTCGAAATAGGAATAACAGTTGCCCCCACCCTCTCCGCTCCATAATGTAGTCCCAGTCCCCCTGTAAAAGGACCGTATCCATACGCAACCTGTATTGTGTCACCTCTGTGTACCCCCGCCATAGTAAGACTTCGAGCAACTACTTCTGTCCATATGTCCAGGTCATGTTGAGTATATCCCACCACAGTTGGTTTACCCGTAGTTCCACTCGAAGCATGAATACGAACCACCTCCGTTTGAGGCACTGTAAATAAACCAAAAGGATAATTGTCTCTCAGGTCACTCTTATTAGTAAAAGGCAAATCTTTAAGCTGCTCAATACTCTTGATGTCACCGGGCTCTATTCCCAGATCATCCATTTTTTTTCTATAAGCCGGCACAGCATCATATATACGCTGTACTGTATCTTTCAATCGCCTGCTTTGCAGGTCCTGCAATACTTGCCTATCGGCACATTCAATTTCATGATTCCAGACCATTGTTGTGTTTTGTTAAGTGTTGTTCATTTCAGGCATAATTATAATAAAGTGTTCTCAAAAACTAGTTTTAACAAACAGTTTTGTTTATTTCGGTAGCCTGTACATTACAATATCAAACCACAAAGGTAATATTTTTTACAATACAACAATTTATATTAAGACACAAAAAGAGCGAACACTGCCAGGTTCGCTCTTTTACGTTTATATAATTCAATAAGTAACCTAGATAGTTACCTTATTTATTGTCTATTGTCGTCTTGTCTTGGTGGACGGGGCAGCAATACTTTTCTTGACAGTTTAAACTTACCTGATCTTGGATCCACATCCATCAGTTTAACCTGAATAGTGTCACCTTCTTTTATTCCTGCACTTTCCACAGTTTCCAAACGTTTCCAGTCGATTTCCGAAATATGAAGAAGACCATCTTTACCCGGCAAGAATTCACAGAAAACACCATAAGGCATTACTGAGCGAACCACAGCGTCGTAAACCTCACCTACTTCAGGAACTGCTACAATACCTTTAATTTTAGTCATAGCCGCAACGATTGAAGCCTTATTAGTTGCAGAAACTTCAACACGTCCTTTGTTATTAATCTCTTCAATTGTAATAATTGCACCTGTCTCTTCCTGAAGAGCCTGGATAATTTTTCCACCAGGGCCAATCACAGAACCGATAGCATCCTTAGGAATCTCAATAATTTCAATTCTAGGAGCATGATCTTTCAAGTCTTCACGTGGCTCAGATATAGTTTCCATCATCTTTCCCATAATGTGATCTCTGCCTTCTTTAGCCTGAGACAATGCCTGCTCAAGAATCTCATATGATAATCCATCAACCTTAATATCCATTTGAACTGCTGTTATACCGTCAGGAGTTCCACAAACTTTAAAGTCCATATCACCCAAGTGGTCTTCATCACCCAAAATGTCAGAAAGAACTGCAAAGTTCTGTCCTTTATTTTCAGAGATCAATCCCATTGCAATTCCCGATACCGGCTTGTTGATTTTAACACCCGCATCCATAAGCGCCAACGTACCCGCACAAACTGTAGCCATTGATGAAGAACCATTTGACTCCAGAATATCAGAAACAACACGAATCACGTATGGATAATCAGCAGGAATCATGCGTTTCAAAGCACGTAGCGCAAGGTTACCATGACCAATTTCACGACGACCTGTTGCACGCTGCGGACGAGCATCACCTGTCGAGAATGGAGGGAAGTTATAATGAAGCAAGAAACGCTCAGTAGAGTGATTCAAAACATCATCAACTATCTTCTCATCCAACTTGGTACCCAATGTAACAGTAGTTATCGACTGAGTTTCACCACGTGTAAATACTGCGGCACCATGAGGACCTTTTACATAGTCAATTTCACTCCAGATAGGTCTGATTTCAGTCGTTTCTCTACCATCCAAGCGCTTACCTTCATCAAGAATACATCTGCGCATTGCTTCTTTTTCAAGCTCTTTATAGTACTTGGATACCATTGGCGCTTTCTCTTCACGTTCATCTTCAGGGATAGACTCCATGAACTCATCAAGGATAGCAGTGAAAGCATCAATACGCTCATGCTTATTTGGGTTTTGTGATGAAGCAACAGCATAAGCCTTATCGTAACATGCATCCCAAACCTGTTTTTTAAGTTCTTCGTCATTTTCTTCGTGCGAGTACTCACGTTTCTTTACAGTGCCACAAGCCTCCATCAGCTCAAGTTGTACCTGACAATGTTTTTTCACTTCTTCGTGAGCCACTTTAATAGCCTCCAGCAAATCAGCCTCAGACACCTCAGACATTTCACCCTCAACCATCATAATATTGTCAATAGTTGCGGCTACCACGATATCCATGTCAGCCCGCTCAAGCTGTGAGAAGGTAGGATTAACCACCAGTTCACCATTCACACGTGCAACACGAACTTCAGAAATGGGACCGTTGAACGGAATATCAGAAACAGCAAGTGCGGCTGAAGCAGCCAATCCGGCCAATGCATCAGGCATATCTTCACCATCAGATGAAAACAGCATCACTGTCACAAAAACGTCAGCATGATAATCATCCGGGAAGAGCGGACGAAGCGCGCGGTCAATCAATCGACTGGTCAGAATTTCATAATCAGAAGGTCTTCCTTCTCTTTTCATAAAACCTCCCGGAAACCTTCCGAATGAGGCAAATTTTTCTCTGTACTCAACCTGCAAAGGCATAAAATCTACTCCGGGCGTTGCATCTTTTGCGGCCGTTACAGTAGCAAGCAACATTGTGTCACCCATACGCAACTCCACCGCTCCGTCGGCCTGTTTAGCCAACTTCCCTGTTTCGAGCGTAATCTCGCGTCCATCAGGTAGCTCAATTCGCTTGATAATTGGATTCGTCATAAATATATTTCTAATTTTTAAAATTTAGTTTCAAAATCGCACAAAGTTAGGCAAAGTTTTCGTTTTGAAGCAATTAAAATGCATAAATTATCAAAATCAAACGCCTGATAACGTTATAAAATAAAGAAAATAACGTACTTAATTCACAACAAAATCCATATAAATTGGCAAGTGATCGCTAAAACCTCCCAGGTATCTGGGCCCCACATTTGTCCTAAAAGGGCGCTTCACACCACTTTTGCGTTCACTTTCAAACAAAAAATCAGCCTTAAATACACTAGCCTCTTCATTCTTCACAGACAGAGAGCTACTGCTTCTCAGTAAATTCCCACTCACAATAAAGTGATCCAGCACACCCCACCTCCCCTGAAAGTAATAAGTGCCAAAATCCCGCTCTTTTATCCTGTGATAAAACATATTATAAAGTTCCGAGTCCAACCTGAAATCTGTAACACTCTTCGCTCTCAACACCTTTCTCAAACTTCCCGAATCAGGATAATCATTGAAGTCACCCATAATCAGAATATTTGCCTTTTCCCGTATCAAGAAAATCGAATCAACCTTGCTTCTAAGCAACAAAGCCACATCCTCACGCAACTGCTCAGTTTCTAACTGACCACTATAACGACTTGGCGGATGACAAACGAACACATCCAATGTATCGCCATTAATAACCCTCCCCACAACATGCAAGATATTTCGTGAAGGACGTGCATCTCTCATTCTAAACTTAACCTCATACTCATGATTCATCAGCAGTTTAAATTGATGAGGCTGATAAAGTAATGCCACATCTATCCCCCTCTCGTCAGGTGAATCAGTTACCACATATTCATAACCCTGGTTGCGAAGCGGCGAACGACGGGTAAGGTCGAAAATGACGGAATCATTTTCTATTTCACACAAACCCACCAATGCAGGCGACTCCATCTCCCCCACAGCAGTAATTACACGCGTTATATTTCTCTGCTTCTCCCAATACTTGCGTGGAGTCCATCGCATAAAACCATCAGGCAAGAAATCATCATCATTCTTTAGAGGATCATCAACTGTATCAAAAAGATTTTCCACATTATAAAACATCACACGGAACTCCATTTGTGCATATATTGCGGAAAAAAACATAATAGCAGAAAACAAAATCACAAGACGTTTCACAGAAAAGATTTTTAGTAACAAAACAAAAAAACCGGCACAACATGCACCGGTTTCTTATACAATTTATATTTATTTTTCAGCCGGAACGCTTTCCAAAAGACGAACCAGATAATTCCAAAACTTCTCAACCGAAGATATCTTCATTCTCTCATTCGGCGAGTGTGGCTCAATAATATCAGGACCAATCGAAACCATATCCATGTTTGGATATTTCTCCAAAAACAGTCCACACTCCAGACCCGCATGAACAGCTTTCACCAACGGGTCAACATTATACAAGTCTTTATACACCTGTTGCGAGAGTTTCAAAATATCCGAATCTGTGTTAGGCTCCCAACCCGGATAACCCTCATTATTCACAACCTGTGCACCCGCAAGTTTAAACACACTCGACACCATGTTTACGATATCCTCCTTGCGGGACTCAACAGAACTGCGCTGACTTGTTGCAATCTCAATCAAATCAGTATCAAGAATCTTTACCGACGCCAAATTTGTAGAAGTCTCAACCAGTCCCTCAATGTCATGACTCATACCAATTACTCCGTGAGGACAGGCATAAATAGAGCGTAACAGTTTTTTTGTCACCCCCTTCTTCAATATTCTTTTCGGAGCAGGCACAGACTCTAGTAAAAGGTTCAAACCAGGCTCAATATCCTTATATTCATTCTGTAATTCAGCAAGCAATACATTCAGCTTCACCCTCACCTCTTCTTTATATTTATTTTTCACACCAGCCACTGCAAACGCTTCTCGTGCAATAGCATTGTGTAGGTTGCCGCCACCAATATCAGACAACACCAAACCATATTTGCTTTCCAACATATCATACAAATATCTGTTCAGCACCTTATTGGCATTGGCAAAACCCCTGTCAATGTCGCTTCCGGAATGTCCTCCCCGAAGTCCCACAACATCCACTCTAAACCAAAAGTAACCCCTCGGTGTTTCCTTCTCTTTGTATGTAAAATAAGCCTTGGTACCCTTTCCTCCGGCACAGCCTATATATATTTCTCCCTCCTCCTCAGTATCCAGATTCAACAGAATGTCACCCGTCAATAAATTAGGGTCCAAGTCAAAAGCACCTGTCAAACCTGTCTCCTCATCCACAGTAAACAGCGCTTCTATCTTACCATGTTCAATATCGTCCGAGGCTAGAACCGCAAGCTGCAAAGCCACACCCATTCCATTATCGGCACCCAGCGTAGTCCCATCAGCCCTCACCCAGTCGCCATCAATAATAGTTCTTATCGGATCATTATCGAAGTTAAATACCACATCACTATTTTTCTCACACACCATATCCACGTGCGACTGCAAGATGACAGTAGGGACACCTTCCTTCCCTTTCGTAGCGGGTTTTGTAATCAATATATTTCCCGCCTCATCCTGTTTGTATTCCAGATTATGTTCTTTGGCAAACTCAATCAGCCAATTCAATATTTTCTCTTCTTTTTTAGAAGGACGCGGAATTTGCGTGATATCATAAAAGTATTTCCAAACCACTTTGGGTTCAAGGTCTCTGATGCTCATAGTTTTTCAATTTTTATTCGTTTATATCATGTTTGTAATTACTAATCTACCCTACTGTACCCCCATAGAGGAATCGAATCAGGTTCAAATCTCAAATATAGATAATTATTTTTACATCTTTAATAAGAAAAGAGTTTTATAATTATCAATTTAAACTATCTTTGTACCCTAAATTAAATAAAAAAGAGATGATTAAGACAATACTCGTAGGTATTACAGTACTTTTTATTGCGATACTGTTCATGGGAATTAAAGTCTTTTTTACCAAAAAAGGCAAGTTTCCTGACCTACACATCAGCAACCATCAAGCAATGAAAGATAGAGGAATCAGCTGCGCCACATCTCAGGACAGAGAGGCATTCAACAGACAAAACATATTTGAAAAAATATCACAATAACATTTTTAACCCAAGTAATTATTAATTAGAAATGAAGAATAATAATGCCTATATAATGGGCGGTGTATTAGCGGTAGCAATTATCATTCTGTATATATTGCACTTTAGTTCAAACTCTGGTAAGTCGGCTCCCTCAAAGAGTGAGATTGCAACATTAATCAACGATTCATCTATCACATTACCGATAGCCTATGTCAACATAGACTCGCTGCTGATTAATTACAACTTTGCCAAAGACCTCAACGAAGCACTAATGCGAACAGAGGAAAACTCACGTGCAAGCCTCAATCAAAAAGAGCGTCAACTCAACAGTGCAGCTCAGGAGTTTCAGCGTAAACTTCAAAACAACGCATTCCTTAGTCAGGAAAGAGCAGAACAAGAGCAGCAACGTATTATGAGAATGCAACAGGAGTATCAGGAACTTGCAGAACGCCTGGCACACGAGTTTGCAATTGAGCAGGAAAAACTCAATATAGAGATGGAAGACACCATCAAGGCACAGCTCAAGAACTACAACACAGAACGTAACTTTCAGCTTATCCTGAGCAACAGGGGAACTTCAAACATTCTTTTGGGCAATGTCAAATATGACATCACCAAAGAAGTAACCGACTTCCTCAACAAAAAATACGGTCCTACAACAGGAACCGCCAAATCAGACTCTTCTGACAAAAAATAATAAATAATTTATTATTCAATAAGGCTCTTTTTGATTCAAAAGGAGCCTTATTTTTTTTATATCCCATTTACATCTTCAATATATTTTGCTAACTTTGTGTTCAATTCATTTAACTACAGATAAACACTTAAAACCACAATGTTAGGAATCAAATTAATCGAGATTAGCAGCATCTTCCTTGCTCTCTTTGCCATTATCGACGTTACAGGTGCAGTACCAATATTTCTAAATCTTCGCAGTCAAAACAAAACCATCGAGCCACTTAAAGCATCCGTTTATTCATTTGGACTGCTGGTCATTTTTTTGCTTGTCGGCGAGTGGATACTAAAGCTCTTCCAGGTTGACGTCTCCTCATTTGCCGTTGCCGGCGCAGTAGTCATACTCATAATCTCCATTGAAATGATATTCGGAGTAGAAATTTTCAAATCAGAAGGACCTAACGAAGACAGCCAGTCGGCAACACTTGTTCCGATAGTTTTCCCTCTTATCGCCGGACCCGGCACATTCACCACACTACTGGCCATGCGCTCAGAGTTTAGCACCGTCAACATACTTATCGGACTTTTTCTCAATATAATGGTAGTCTATATTGTACTCCGATACTTAGATGCAGTCAAAAGGCTGTTAGGCTCGGGAGGAGTATATATATTACGCAAGTTCTTCGGAGTAATACTCCTTGCCATCTCCGTTCGTCTTATTACGGCCAATCTCAGCGATCTTATCCTGGCAATACAAGCCGGCCATTAATCTGTGCAACTATCTAATCAACAAAGGTCATACTATTAGACATTTAAGAAATATTTAACGGCATTACGCTTTAATTATCAGCAAAAAAGCCTTATATTTGCACCTCAATAAAAAAGGATAATATCAAATCAGTATTATCATCCATTCATAAGATTATAATTTAATTCTTTAATATAAAAATCAAAAAACAACATGAGAATTGTAAATGTTTTAGGACGTGAAGTGTTGGATTCAAGAGGTAATCCCACAATAGAAGTTGACGTAATGACTGAGTCAGGTGCATTTGGACGCGCAGCTGTTCCATCTGGTGCATCAACCGGTGAGAATGAAGCATTAGAGCTTCGCGACGGCGACAAATCAAGATACCTTGGTAAAGGTGTTCTTAAAGCAGTAGCCAACGTAAATGATGTAATTGCTCCAAAGCTTATCGGCATGGACGTTACTAGACAAGCAGACATCGATGCATTAATGATTGAGCTTGATGGCACTAAAACAAAATCAAAACTTGGAGCTAACGCAATGCTTGGTGTATCTCTTGCAGTTGCAAAAGCGGCAGCAGACCTATTAGGACAACCACTTTACAGCTATATCGGCGGAACCAGCACTTATGTACTTCCAGTTCCAATGATGAACATTATCAACGGTGGTTCACACTCTGACGCTCCTATCGCATTCCAGGAATTCATGATTCGCCCTGTTGGTGCTCCCTCATTCCGCGAAGGTCTTCGCATGGGAACTGAAGTATTCCACTCACTAAAAGCTGTTCTTCACTCAAAAGGATTGAGCACTGCTGTAGGTGACGAAGGTGGTTTCGCCCCCAACCTTTCAGGTGGCACCGAAGAAGCTCTTGAGTCAATCCTTACTGCAATCAAAAATGCAGGATACGAACCCGGTAAAGATGTAACTATTGCTCTTGACTGTGCTGCTTCTGAGTTCTACAAAGATGGCATCTATGACTACTCATTGTTTGAAGGTGAAACAGGTCAAAAGCGTACATCTGCTGAACAAGCTGAATACCTTGAAGAGCTTATCTCAAAATACCCAATCGATTCAATCGAAGACGGTATGCACGAAGCAGACTGGGACGGATGGAAAGTTCTTACAGACAAAATTGGCGACAAATGTCAATTAGTAGGTGATGACTTATTCGTTACAAACGTAGAGTATCTTGAAAAAGGAATTAAATTAGGTTGTGCAAACTCAATCCTGATTAAAGTAAACCAAATTGGTACTCTGACCGAAACTCTTGCCGCTATCGAAATGGCACACAGACACGGATACACCAGCGTAACTTCACACCGTTCAGGTGAAACTGAAGATGCTACAATTGCTGACATTGCAGTTGCTACCAACGCAGGTCAAATCAAAACAGGTTCTGCAAGCCGTTCAGACCGTATGGCTAAATACAACCAACTACTTCGCATCGAAGAAGAATTGGGCGACAGAGCAGTTTACGGATACAAAAAACTTATTTAATCACTGTTTAAACATAGTTTAAATAGTATTTAAACACTATATAAATTAAAAGCGTGTCAATTTAAGGTTGACACGCTTTTTTTATATCTATTAGTTATTCGCAGTCTAGCTATTTCCTCAACATCGTAAACAAACTCTCAACATTCTGCTCAACCATCTGCACAAACTCCTCCCGATTCACCCTCAACGCATCAGCCACGCGACCATACACCTCCACTATCGACAACTCACTCTCATCTGTCTCACAAAGTAACTTTTCCTTCGGAATAATACTAACAGAATCCACATTGAAATACTCCCCAACCGAAAAGTAAAACCCAAGACCAGCCAACCTTTTTGTCAACTCAGGCTTCCCCCTGTAACCATGCAATATCCACGGCTGAATTGGCGCACACTCCTTATGAATCTCAAAAAACATATCCCACGACCTCACACTATGAATCACCAGCGGCTTCCCAACTCTTTCTGACAACTCAATTTGCCTTTTAAAAACCAACTCCTGTACATCCATTGCAGCACCCTGCAACTTATCGAGTCCCGCCTCTCCTACAGCGACCACACGCTCATTCTTAAGAACCTCCTCAAGAAGCAACAACGGCACATTAGCACCGTCACTATACCACGGATGAACGCCACACGAAAACAAAACATTTCCTCCATAATGTTCGGCCTGCTGAAAATCCTCAGGAAAAAAATTCAGAATATAAGTAATATTGTCGGCGCTTTCATCGCCAACCCGATGGGTATGTATATCATAGTATCTCATGCAAAAGGTTTAATTATCAGATTTTTTTCTCCGTCTCTTAGGCTCGGGCACAGGGTCGTATCCGGATCCACCCCACGGATTGCAACTCACAATCCTCTTTATCGACAACCACAACCCAACTATGGGACCACGCTTCTTCAGCGCCTCAATAGTATATTGCGAACAAGTAGGAGTATAACGGCAGCTCGGCGGCAACATAGGAGAAATAACCGCACGATAAAAATAGACCGGCAACAACAATATCTGCACTATAATATTCCTAATCCACCTCATCACGTCCTCCCTTAAGTTTCAATTCATAATTAAGTCCCTTCAGCGCCTTAAGCACACCTCGCTCAACATCCTCATATGTCGAAAGCTCATTCTTCACATATATAAGCGCAACATCCAGAGCCATACCCTCCGGTAAAAGTCCCTTGTCCAGCATAAACTTATTCAGCCTGTAGGCCTCCCTTGCAAGACGCTTCATACGGTTGCGATCCACCGCCTTCCTCAATCTCTTCTTCGGAATACTAACCAGCAGAGCCACATCAGCGTTGCCCGATTCATACAGAAAGTAAGTCACCCTAAACGGATAAGCCATAAAGGCACGCCCCGACGAGAACAGTGCATCAATCCTGCCCCTCCCCGTCACACGCTCCTTTTTACCAAAAGTAAACTCTCTGTCCGACATTATTATATTCAAAAAAAGAAAGCAATCAGCTACACAAATGTAGTCAATTGCTTTCTAATATAACTATTAATGTATATTTATTGTAAAATATTCAACACCCGTCTATCAACTATGTCTCTTGTGATTTTCCTCAAGGAAAGCATCCAGCGCCATAGTCATCGAAGGGAACTCAGGTTGCGGAGCCAAACAATCAACTCTCAACCCCTCCTCTTCGAGTGTAGAGGCAGTTGTGGCACCAAAGCATCCAATCGCCATATCACCTTGCTTAAAGTCGGGAAAGTTTTTCAACAGCGAGCACACACCCAGAGGACTAAAGAACAACACCATATCAGTGTCAAGCGTCTCCCCTTTCTCGTAGTCGTTACTCACTGTGCGATACATAACGCTAGTTGTAAAGTCAAGTTTCTTTTCAATCAGATAGTTTTGCACAACCTCGTTATGCTCCTCCGGCACAGGATACAACATTTTCTCTTTGCTATGCTTGGTAAAAGCTGTTTCCAGTCCCTCTACCTTACCTGTCTGACTAAAGAAAATCTTTCTTTTTCTGTACACAATATATTTTTGCAGATACAAAGCAATCGCCTCCGACAAACAAAAGTATTTTGTAGTCTCCGGCATGGTAATCTTTTGCTCCTCACATATAGAGAAGAAATGATCGATTGCCGTACGCGAAGTCATCATAATTGCCGTAAAGTCCGAAATATTAATTCTCTGCTGACGGAACTCTTTAATTGACACTCGTTCAACTTTAATAAATGGTCTGAAGCTAAACTCCACATTATATTTCTCCCCCAAATCATAGTAAGGCGACTTACCATTTGCAGGGGCAGGTTGTGAAACAAGCACCCTTTTAACTTTTCGTGTAGCCATATTTTCTAGTAAGATAACCGCTTTTTTATATTATCATTCCTACCACTTTATAGAGAATAAAAAGAGGTACGATTTCGACGGCACAAAGGTACAAAAAATAATTAAGCAAGCCAATCTTGTTTTTCTCAAAAATTACAAACAGGTTGCCAAACATAATCAGCATGACAATAAAAAGAACTCCTAATATAAAAATCAATGAAGTATCTCTGAACTCCGGAGTAAAAATATAGAAAAGTGCAGGGAGGAACAACATCATGCCCGCCAGTGCCACCAGTGTGAAAAATCTGCCCGTCCACTCCCTAAATCCCCATTCCGGAAACAAGAAATCAGTAGCCCAATAGACCAGATATTTAAGCATCAGTAGCACAAACAATCCCGAGAAGATAATTACAAACAACAATATCGGTCTCATCATTCCCGTCGCTCCATAGCCCGATATATAAATAAAAGTGTAAAGTACCATCGACGAAATAAGAATCGCCTGGAATGTCAAAAACACCTCCACCCATATAGACGAGGCCGTCACCTGAGCCTTATAAATGGATCTGCGCCTGCCTCCCAACACAAACAACTCCTTAAAACTAACAAACATGTGATACCCCATACTGTTAGAAAAGAATGCCAGCAAAGCAAAGCAAAGCAGAAACACCAAAAAGAAAACCGAATAAAAAGAATCAGAAAAAGGTAACCCAATCCCCTTGATACCCTCAGGCAGCTTAGCCAAAACGCTATCGGGGCTAAACAGAACACCCGTTACATCTCTGGGCACCACATCCAACGAGCTAAACCCAACACTAAGCGTATCGGATTGCTCAACAAGCTCCACTTCCCGTTTCAGGAAGAAAGGAACCGAGTCAACTACTATTTGGGGAATCGTATCAAACACAAAAAAGATATTGAATCAACAAATTTACAACTCTTTTTTGTCATATTTGGCAAAAGCCGGCTGCCATGTCTCATTTTTCAGCAAAACTTCCACCGCCTCCGCCGGTGACGACACCACAACCCACATGTTACGATACTGCTCGCCCATAAACTTCTGCTCAATCATCCGCTCCAACATCTCGATCAGCGGATCATAAAAGCCATTCACATTAAGCACAATCACCGGCTTGTTGTACAACTCCAGCTGACGCCAGGTCAACACCTCCGCCAACTCCTCCAGTGTACCCAATCCGCCCGGCAGCGCAATTGCCGCATCCGACATAGCCGCCATCTTTTGCTTGCGCTCATGCATATCCTCAGTCACAATCATCTGCGTCAGACTATGATGATACCAGCCATTATCCACCATAAAACGTGGGATAACACCATACACCTCACCACCATGCTCCAGCACCGAATCATTCACCGCCCCCATCAGCCCCTGCCTCCCGGCACCGGTAATGCAAGTCAGATTATTCTCCGCCAGCAGCCTGCCCAGCTCATGCGCCGCATCAAAATATACTTTATCAATATCAGGGCTAGACGCACAATAAACCACCACCCGGCCTATCTGTGCATCACTCCCCTTATTATTATCTTTTATAGTCAAATCACTCATTACAGTCCAAACGCCTCTTTCACTTTATCCACATAATCCAGCTTCTCCCACGTAAACAACTCCACCTCCACTTTCACAGGCTC
This sequence comes from uncultured Proteiniphilum sp., assembly GCA_964346415.1. Lineage (GTDB taxonomy): Bacteria > Bacteroidota > Bacteroidia > Bacteroidales > Dysgonomonadaceae > Petrimonas. The sequence continues at coordinate 1,395 of CAYFUQ010000018.1, read as the reverse complement.
CGGCATATATCTCGACTCAAACACCTTCTGCACCACTTTCGGCTCACGTCCGTAGTGACCATAAGTAGCAGTTTCCAGGTAAATAGGATTACGTAGTTTCAGTCTCTTCTCAATCGCCTTAGGGCGCATGTCAAACAGTTCCTGCACCTTAGCCGCAATCTCACCGTCAGACATAGCCACCTTGCTTCTGCCATACGTATTCACATACACATTCATTGGTTCCGCCACACCGATGGCATACGCCACCTGCACCAGCACCTCATCAGCCACACCCGCAGCCACAAGGTTCTTAGCAATATGTCGCGTTGCATAAGCAGCTGAGCGGTCCACCTTCGACGGGTCCTTGCCCGAGAAAGCACCACCACCGTGCGGAGCTCTTCCACCATAAGTATCAACAATAATCTTGCGACCGGTCAACCCCGTATCACCATGCGGACCACCAATCACAAACCTTCCGGTAGGGTTCACATGTAATATATAGTCATCACCAAACAGCTTATACACCGAAGGCGAATCTTTAAACTTCTCTTTAACTCTAGGAATCAAAATGTTTCTCACATCCTCCTTAATCTTACTCTGCATAGCATCATCACTATCCGCAAACTCATCATGCTGAGTAGCCACCACAATAGTATCAATACGTACCGGCGTGCCATCCTCAGTATACTCAATAGTAACCTGCGACTTCGAGTCAGGTCTCAGATACGGCATCAGCACAAGCTCATCCTTGCGGATATGCGCCAGCTCCTCCAGTATTGCATGACTAATATCAAGCGTCAACGGCATATAGTTATGACTCTCTGCCGAAGCATAACCAAACATCATACCCTGGTCGCCCGCACCCTGCTCCATCTCGTCCGCTTTACCATCAACCCCCTGGTTGATATCTTCCGACTGCTCATGAATACTCGAAAGCACACCACACGATTGCGCCTCAAACTGATACTCACTCTTCGTGTAACCAATATCCGCAATAACCCTGCGCGCCACTTCCGCCACATCCACATAAGTTTTCGACTTCACCTCGCCCGCCAGCACCACCTGTCCGGTAGTCACCAACGTTTCGCACGCCACCTTCGAATCCTTGTCATACGCCAAAAACTCATCCAGCAGAGCATCCGAAATCTGATCTGCAATTTTGTCCGGGTGTCCTTCCGACACCGACTCAGAGCTAAAAAAGTAATTCATAATTTTTAAAATAATAAACAGTTCCGTTTTGTTGATACACAAAGCGAAAAAATATTAGAACCGTACAATTACAGGAAAAAATGCTATGGATAGAAATAAACGAAGAATATCGTTTTAGCATTTTTTATCGTGGTTGCAAGCAGTCAAATCTTTCCACTCTGTTTTAATTAGGACACAAAGGTAGATAATTATGTCAAACAGCAAAGA
>CAYFUQ010000017.1:0-38448 GCA_964346415.1 uncultured Proteiniphilum sp. | reverse complement strand
TTGGCAGCTATGTAAAGAGTCGCCCGTTTAAACCTGTCTTTTGCCGTAGGGCAGACCCTGAAAGCAAAGGCAAAATAGAAAACGTTATTAAGTATGTTAAGCAGAACTTTTTATTAAATAGACCTTACATTAACATTGATAATCTTAATAAAGAAGCAGAAGGCTGGTTGAACAGAACCGGTAATGGTATGATTCATAATACCACATGTAAGATCCCTTACAAAGTGTGGTGCCTGGAGTGTAAAGATCTTCAACCCTACATGCCGGTAACCTCTTCAGCTTTTGAAAAGGGTCATAATGTGTTAAGCACAAACAAGCTTCGTTATAAAGGGAATCTTTACTCTCTTCCCTTTGGTACATACCGTGGTAAGGAAACAAGAGTTCTTGTGGATGAAAAAGATGGCGCTCTTATAATTAAAACCATGAATGGAGAGTTTTTGGCAAAGCATCTTATTGCAACAGGCCGCGGTGAAAACATTGTCAATAATAATCACCAACGTGATAAATCTGTAAGTATTGAAAAGCTGAGCAATCATGTAAAGAGTTTGTTTACGGATCAGTCCGGTGCGGACATCTTCGTTACAAAACTAAGGGAGCGTTACCCCCGATACATCAGAGACCAATTAACAGTTGTGCTTAACTGCCTGGCCAAATATATGCAAGAGGATAGTGATAAAGCACTCGAATTATGCCTTGATAAAGGCCTTTTTAGTGCTAATGACTTCAAATCAATACTCTTGCACAGCAGCACTGTGCCTGCAAAGGATGAAAAAGTAGAAATTAAACCGCTGGGGTCGCCTCAGGCCAGATTAATGGTTAATATTAAACCTAACAGAGCCACTATTGATGTTTATCAAAACCTCTTTAAAAACAACAGATATGACAATAGATAAAACAGCCGGCATACAGGGATATGCAAAAAGATTAAAGCTGTCAGAGCTTACTGCCAATGTTCAGAACATCCTGCTTAAGGCACAAAAGGAATCGCCAAGCTATGATGACTTTTTGAGTTATATCCTGGAAATGGAAATAAAGAGTCGTGAACAGAAGCAGAGACTTTTACGCTTGAAAGCAGCCAAACTTCCATTAGCGCATAACCTGGATCTATATGATCGAAGTACATCAAATGGCATAAGTGCAACCCAGTTAAACCAGCTAAGAGAGCTGCACTGGATTGATGAAAGCTATAATCTTATGCTTACCGGGCCTTGTGGTGTTGGCAAAACCTTTATTGCTGCCGGTCTTTGTGCCGATGCAATTGAAAAAGGATATAAGGCCTACTTCAGAAGCATGGATGATATACTCACAACTTTAAAACTGAAAGACATAGCAGCCAGTGCAAAGAGGGATTATAGGAATCTCACCACAGCAGATGTTATAGTTATAGATGATCTGATGAGTATGCCTGTTAGTCGTGATGACGGAAGTCTTTTCTTTGTCTTTATGAACAGTATATACGAATCTACTTCAATTATAATAACAACAAACAAATCACCTGCAGAGTGGGCCGGTTCACTTGATGATGAAGTGATGGCAACAGCACTATTAGACAGAATTTTATATAAGTGTGAGCTGTTGCAACTATCAGGGAACAGCTATCGTATGGCTAACAGAAAAACTATCTTTAAAAAAGAAGCAGAACAAAAAACTAAGATATAGAATGAGTATATTAAAGAAAAAATTACCTTTGCAACTGATGTAGTGTTGTTACTAAAAATGCTGCATCATTGTTACCAAAAGTGTTGCAGTATTGTTACCAAAAACGCTGCACTCGAAACTGCCGAAAATGCTGCACTCTTAATTACCGTTTACAACGTTAGCAACCAGATTGCTTTTCTTTGATTTAATTATATTGTCAAGCGAACAACGATAACAACATTACTCATATTTCATGCTTCACAACATAATTAGTTAAAGTGAGGATAAATTGACTTCATTTTTTAACTAAGTCTAATTATATTTGCTTCTCAATAATTTTAAAACCAAGTGCCATGAAGAATTACAACCTAATTCTAATAGTATCCATTATGCTGCTCACGGCTTGTGAAAGCGGAGATTATGACCTCTCGATTAATAAAAGCATCAAATTCAGTGCTCAGATAGAACAATCACAAACCCGTGCCACAGACGATAAGTGGGACAAGGGAGATGCCATTGGTATATATATGAAAGAGAATGGCGACCCGCTTGATGCAGGAACTGTAATTGCCAAAAATGCAAAATATACAACCACGGGAAATGGGATGTTTACTTCACAAAGTTCTACTCACGATCTGACGTTTCCGCTTGATAAATCGAAAGTTGATTTTGTGGCCTATTATCCCTACGGAAGTGTTAACTCGGCACTTGAGTATTCTTTTAATCTGACCGACCAAAGCAATCAGGGAGCTATTGATTTGCTCTACTCAAACAATGCCAGGGGGCTCAACAGCAGCTCAGCGGCCGTGGAGCTGAACTTTGACCGCAAACTGGCTAAGGTAGTAGTCAATCTTGCAAAAACAGGTGGTTCGATTAACAATCTCTCTGTTACCATTAAGGGGGTGAATACAAAGGGGAAACTATCCCTGACTGACGGCTCTGTAACCTCAACCACTAAGGCTAATATAAAGATGAAGGCAAACAGCAAAGATGCAATTGCCGAGGCTATTGTGATGCCTGCGGAGTCGCTTGATGGTATTGAACTGGAGATACTGAACGGCAAAGATGGATATAGATTTAAACTGAGTGATGCCGTAAACATAAAATCGCTGGAGGCGGGATATAAACACACTTATGATATTACTCTTGATGACACGCCCGGTGGGGGAATATCGGCTTCTGCATCAATATCCAAATGGGCTGAGGGTCCAAAAGAGAGCGTGACGCTGCCAAAGGATTTTGAGGATGAAACAGGGGGAGGAAATACAGGTGGTGAAACAGAGGGTGATGCAGGTGAAGTCTTTAGTATTGAACAGGCACGCGAACTGGAAGGCAAAAAAGATGTGTGGGTTGAGGGGTATATTGTGGGGTATTACTCGGGTTCAAAACACACTTCGTTCTCAACTGACTTTAGCAATATTGAAAAATACACAGGTTCAAATATTGCCCTTGCATCTTCACCTGACGATATTGAATCGGGTGAGGACACTTTTCCTGTAGAACTACAAAAAGAGAGCATAAGGGCTGCAATTGATGTTATAATTTATCCCAATAACTACAAACGCAAAGTAAAAGTTAAAGGCAATCTTGATAAATATTTCGGATTAACAGGTATGAGAGCCACAAAGGATTATGTATTTCTCACAGAATAACAATGCGGGATACATAACACAAAAATGGCAATGAGTCTCAAAACCGCTCATTGCCATTTCATTTATAAAGCTATCTAATTGCTATCTACTTCTTTTCTTCTTTAATGAAGCTGTCGGGAAAAGTAACGGGGAAAAGTTTCTCACCGCCAAGCAGGCGAATGTAGGTTGAGAATCCTTTGTCGCCTTCTTTCATCTCGATGACGCGACAGCCGTTCTTGCTCAGATTGTTATATACGGTGTTGCCTCCGCTATATCTGCCGTAGGCAAGGGCTATGCCCATATAGTTGCCTATATAGTCGTTGTCGTGATCGTGACCCACAAAGGTTCCCACAACATCGCCCGACTCAATCATGGCGGCAAACATGCCGGTGTTTATCTTTCCGTTGCACTCCTGCTCTTTGTAGTTGCCTATTATCGCTTCTTTGTTGGCCGACATAATGGGATATTCTGCAAGAGGGATATGGAAGAATGCCAACGCACGATGGGGTTGCCCGTCGTTTTCGGCTGTGTATGCAGCACTCTGTTTGCGATACCAGTCCACCTGTTCGTGTGTGAACCACTCGTATGACCACCCCACTCCTTTGTGTTTATCATTATACGAACCTGAGTCCATAAAATAAAGCAAAGTTGATATTTTGGATATATCGTCTGACGATCGCACCTCAAGGATATAGTTGCCTTCGCCCATCAGATTTTTGTCACCATAGGTGGCAAGGCAATAGGGTTTTTGGGTGATGTAGTCCATGATTTGCGTGCGGGTCCAATCGTGTTCGTCATCATGATTGCCATACACAAAAGCCCATGGTATGTGACGATCGATGGCGGGTTGCAATACGTGATCGAAACAATCCTTTACAGGTCCTTTCCAGGCAAGGTCACCGGTGAATACCACAAAGTCAGGTTTTTCGGCGTCGAGTACCTCATTTACTAACTTCAAAGCTACCTCCGATTCCTTATCACCGGGTCGGTAGTGCATATCTGTAAACTGGATAATTTTAAAATCCTTACCGGATTTAAACTGCAAAGCCTGTGCCTGCAGATTGATTGCAAGCATTGTAAAAACAAGCAGAGTGGGAATAATTCTTTTCATACTTTTCACTTTTTTATCTCTCTGTCTTATTTATTAGTATTATGTTTATTTAGGTCGGAAAACAAGTCGCTGATTTTGTCAGCCACCGCTTCTGCATATATCTTTCCTTTTTCGGCAGTAGACTTATGGGGGTTTCCTATACCGGTATCTTTTGATACCTTCTGCCAGTTGCGGGGCGACCATCCTATCTTTCGCTGTAATGCCTCTATCTCGTGTGGAGCAGAGGCACCATCACCGGCTTGATTTAATTTCACCAAATCTGGACGATAGTGCTGCAGCACGGATGTCTCCTGCTCTCCCGCATGGTCATTGGGAGTCTCCTCGAAGTAGTTGTCAAGCGGCACTATTTCATACCAATTGACAGCAACGATGATGAAATCGGGATATTTGAATGCAAGATCTCTGATCATAGGCTTAAAGGTGTTGCCACCATGTCCGTTTATAATTACCAGCTTCCTGAAGTTTTGGATATATAGCGAGTCAACAATATCAGTTAGGATTGCTTTTTGAGTTTCGCTGTTGGTGTGAATGCAAAGGGGCATATTCCACTGTCCTGGGTTTTGCGAGCCTAGGAATATTGGAGGCATCACGGCTGCTATTGTTCCTGTTTTTTGGTATGCTGCCACAGCACTATCCAGTGCAATATGTTGCGAAAGGTAGCAATCTGTGATATAAGGCAGATGATAGTTGTGGGGTTCTATAGCTCCCCATGGCAACACAACTAAATCATATTTGGTTTCCTTTACGTCTTTCCAGTTGGCTACCGACAGGTCTATTATATTTCTGATAGAGTCCATAGTTGAATTATGATTTAGAAATTGTTTATTGATATTCTGACACACTATTATTGTCTGTATTCGAAGTTGCCCGAGGCAACATATCCTTTGGATATGGAGTAAAACGTTAGTCCTGAAATTGTTTTGACTCCTGTTTTGTATATTATGTTTTTGCGGTGCGAAAGCACGGTATTGAGACTGATGTTAAGCTGGTCGGCAATTTCTTTGTTTAGATAGCCCTGCACAATTAGTTTGAGTACTTCTATTTCGCGGTTGGAGAGTTGGTTGGCTGACTCTTCAGGTTTGTTTTCATCTCTAAAAGCCTGGTTTAGGTCTTCTATCTTCCTCGTATCCAGTTCATCAAGCTTTGGTCGCAGAATACGGTTGAGAATTCTGTTGTGAAATGTAAGTTCTTTCTCCAATGCATTGATTGAAAATATCACTGCATAGGCAAGGTTTATATTGACCTGCGAGGAGACATGCTTAATCATGATGGTGCGCAAGTCATTGAGAAGCTCAATGGGATAATCACTGATATGTTCAAGGTCTTTGTTGATGTGCGCAGATATCTCTTCGCTAAACTGATTGAAAAGATTATGCAGCATTCTCAGATCTTCATTGTTGCCGTTGCTCATGGCTATGAGCGGTGTGAAGTGCTTGCCAATATTGGAAACAGAGTAGTTTATGTATGTGTCAACACTGTGCTTGAGATATTCGAGCACAAGCGTAACGTCGAATCTGGACAGTAATACTCCGGGCTGATAATCTTCGTTTAGATAGAGATTGAGCACTGTCACCACGAAGTGGATATTTAGTTTATGTTCGTCACAAATCTCCTCAATGGTTTTATCTTCCAGCCCGAAACCAATGCCAAAGCGATTCACTACCGGCACAAGTTCGCATCGTTCGATAAGTAAATCTGATAGGATTGTATGATTTGTGATAATTATCATCTGTTATTGTTGCGGCTTCTTTCGGGAACGGGATTCAGTCTTCTTCGTTTTAGTTCTCTGCTAAAATGTTGCAGTGTGGACAAAGGATGTCTGAATAGCATTCGTGGTCCGGCATAGCGCATCACCAGTTTGATTTGTTCGCGCATATCCTTTTTGTAGCAATGAATGGAGCAGGCATCACAGGCGGGTTTGTTTTCTTTGAAAGGGCATCGCTCAAGGCGTATCATGGCGTAGCTGTTAAGAGCACCGCATTGGGCGCATAACTCTCCCGCTGTATGATGATTACCTTTGCAATAAATAGTTATCATTTTGCTTACCACTTTCTTTTCACCTTCGTTCATTGCGCATTTTCAAGTTTTATGTGCTGTAAAATTACAATTTTAGTTTTGTATTGCAAAATGTTTTTTGCTCTGATGTGGATTGGTGCTTATTGATTTATTGCTGAAGGGAAGAATCAATATGCTGAACCACAAGCGATGAAAGCATCATGCCTGCCATGGCAGGCAGGTAGGACATGGTGCCGTTGATTCTTGCTTTTTTGGCATCCCATTGTGAGGCGGGGGCATCTGCATCATCAGAAGGAGCTATTGGCGCTGCTCCTCTGTTGGGACGCACCTCATCGCTATAGATACATTGTATCTTTTTTTGCAGTCCGCCAAACTTTTTAATTCTGGCTCTGAGGGCAGCTGCCAGCGGGCAGCCCTTCACTTTCCAAAACTCGGCAACGCTGAGGCGGGTTGGGTCTGTTTTGAGTGCTGCGCCCATGGAGGCAAATGTGGTGCCGGGCATGGTGGAAGCATATCGCAACAGATGTACCTTGTTGGAAAGGCTGTCTATGGCGTCGATTATATAATCGTATGTTTCTAACTGAAAGGATGCGGCTGTTTCGGGATTGTAAACTTGTTGCAGTGCTGTGACCTCTGCCCGGGGGTTAATTTCGAGCAGACGCTTTTTGAGAACTTCCACTTTCACTTGTCCAACAGTCTGCGTGGTGGCAATCAGCTGACGGTTGATATTGCTGACTGCAACGCAGTCGGAGTCAACAATGGTGATATGTCCTATTCCGCTTCTGACAAGCATTTCGGCACACCAGCTGCCTACGCCGCCTACACCAAATATAATAACTCGCTTGCTTTGTGCAGCCTCCACATAATCCTCTCCCATCAGAAGCGCGGTGCGCTGAAATATTTCTTCTGTTTCAAACATTGATTGAATGGTGTTTAACGTTGTTTGAACGTTATTTAAATGATGTTTAAATGGGTGTTATTTCCACTCCAATACTTTTGCCGAGATGGCAGTCATTAAATTTCGGGGAACGAAACGAACCAGGAACGCAAGAAAACGATTTGCTGTGCCTTCGATAACCAGCGGCCTGCCTTTCATCATAGAGCGATAGCCATATTGGGCTACTTTGCGGGAAGATGGCAGCTTTCTGTCTTTAAGCAATTTATTGGCAGCATCAACACGTGCGGCAGTTGCAAAGTTGGACTCTGTGGGTCCGGGACAAAGTGCGGTGACTGTGATTCCTTTCTTTTTCACCTCGTAGTGGAGTGCTTGCGAAAAACTGGTCACAAATGCCTTGGAGGCATAATAGACCGACATGCCCGGTCCGGGCTGAAACGATGCGGTGGAAGAGACATTTAGAATCTTTCCTTTCACCTTATCTCCCCATTCTGTAATGAAGAGGTGGCACAAATGAGTGAGGGCGTTGACATTTAGGTTTATCATCGACTCGTGTCGTTCCCATTTGCTCTTTTCGAAATAGGCATAATCGCCAAAGCCTGCATTGTTGATAAGATAGTTTATTGTAATACCTGATGTCTTTATCTCATCAAACAGAGATTGCACCTCTATAGAATTTGATAAATCACGTACAATAGTTGTGACTGATACCGAATATTTATTTTCTATTTCCTGTTTTAGGTCAAGTAAATCTTGTTCACTTCTGGCAGTCAGTACAAGGTCGGTGCCATTTTCTGCAAATATCTTTGCAAACTCTGCTCCTATTCCTCTTGAAGCTCCGGTAATTAAAGCTGTTCCTTTCATTTTATTACAAGTTTGAGAGCAAAATTAAACTATTTCCGCTTAACTGAATCATATTTTTATAATAATCAGCTTTTGGCAAATGTGGAGGAATGGAACAAATCTACTTTTTTATATTAAAAAACAAACTTCTTTTTGCTTCTTTGATTATCTTTGTTTGTAATCATTTAGTTAAAATACAAAGAGTAAATAACCATCACTAAAACTTATTTATAACTATGAACAAAAGAGAACTATTTAGTAAGACAAAGTATCCTGTGTTGTTACTTTTGATTATGATAACAATGCAGACTTGTAGTACAGTAGCATTCACCGGCAGACGGCAGCTCAACTTAGTGTCGGGCGAGCAGGTTCTTGCTCTAAGCTTGCAGCAATATCAGGAATATATAAAGAGCGCCCCGGTAGAGAGAGGAACGGCAAATGCTGAAATGGTGAATAGAGTTGGCACCAGAATTGCAGCAGCAGTTGAGACTTTTTATCGAAGCAACGGATATGAATCTGAATTGAAAGACTATCAGTGGGAGTTTAATCTTGTGAAGGAGAACAGTGTTAATGCTTTTGCAATGCCGGGAGGTAAAATTGTTGTTCTGGAAGGCTTATTGGCTGTTACTCAAACCGAGGAAGCATTGGCAGTAGTGCTGGGGCATGAGGTGGCTCACGTAATTGCACAACACTCGGCAGAAAGAATCAGTCAGCAGATGGCTGTACAATATGGTGGTGCAATAGCAGGCGGATTAATGGGCAGCTCGGCCGCTGCACAGCTTGGACAGCAGGTATTTGGCATTGGCGCTCAGCTAGGAGTTATGTTACCATACGCACGCAAACAGGAGTTGGAAGCTGACGAAATTGGTTTGATTATCATGGCTCTTGCAGGGTACAATCCTGAAGTGGCAATTCCATTCTGGCAAAGGATGGCGCAATCTTCGGGCGGAAGCACTTCAGAGCTGTTGAGCACTCACCCGTCGGATCAAAAACGAATTGAAAAGATTCAGGCAGCACTGCCTAATGCTATGCAGTATTACAAGGGAGCCGGAGTACAAAACAAAACGGTATCCAATATTAAAACAAGCACATCTATTCCAACTGCTAATCAGGCAAAGACGTCTGAAGAGTGGTCGTTTTAATAGCTTATATCTTATTAATAATAACGAAAAGGGACTCCCGCTTGTGGAGTCCCTTTTCGTTATATTTATATGTTTTGGTTTGCTTATTCCTGCATTGTGAAACTGCGTGAGCCAATCAGATTACCATCTGCAAAGATATCTGCTTTGTAGGTGCCTGCCATTAAAAACTCTTCGATATCCCAGTACATGGTTACGGGAATTTCTTCGCCGCCATATTCTACAATTCGTCTCATTGAGTATTGCAGGTTTCCGTTTTCATATTTGAAAGTGCTGCCGGGATCTTTTGTCAGAATACTGCCATCGGGTGCCATAATTCGCACAAAGATGGTGCGCTCACCGGGCTCGGCTGTAATGTTTTTGGTTATCAGGAATGAAACAACAAACTGTGTGCTTCTGCTCAGACGTTTTTGCTCTTTGCCACGTGCATTAACTGCACTAACGGCTATACCGGTTGCATCAAGCTTTGAGGCAAGGGTTACCATTTCGGTGAGTTGTTGTTTTTCTTGCGAAACCTGTGTGAGAGTACGACTGGTACGCTGATACTGTTCGGTAATTTGAACGTTCTTCTCCTGAAGCTCTGTATTGAGTCTGTGCAGTGAGTCGATTTGCTGAACATATGATTTTAAAATCTTCCTCAATGTCGCCAGTTCATTTTTCAGACGGCTGATTTCTGCTTTGTTGGCTGCATCAGTCATTTTAAGTTGCTCCTGCAAGCGTTGAACTTTAGCCTGTTCGTTCTCGAGTTTATAGAGGAGTGAATCATTTTGTACGCTAAATTTAAATCCTTCGTACTGCATAGAGATAGCCTCATACTCGTCTTCAAGCTCTTGCTTGTCGATTGAGAACTGCTGCTGCATGGTTCCTATCTGCTTATTCTTGCTTGCTATGTAAAACACTGCCACTGCCAATACCAACAGTAAAACACCGATGATGGCTATCAATTGTGGAGTGCGCTCTTTTAAATTAAATTTCATTTGAATAAAATGTTCTGAATTTTGCCACAAAAATAGCCTTTTTCGTAGTAAAAGACAATTATGGCCGGTTGTTTTTTGTTATATTAAGGGCTTCAGGCAGTTAATGGTCAGTTTAGGATTACATTAGAAAATGGACAACTTGGTTTTTGTGGTGAATTCTTCCAGGAATAACATACCCATAAAAGAGTTGCCTTTTTTATTTAATCGGGGACTCCAGACCGATATCGCATATTGCAGTGGAAGTATGGCAACGATGCCCCCTCCTACTCCACTCTTGCCCGGCAGTCCAACCTTGAAAGTAAACTGTCCCGCTTCGTCATAAAAACCACAGGTTTGCATCAGAGCATTGGTGCGTTTGGTTCGGCTTGGTGATAATATTATACTGCCGGAGTGTGGCACCACACCGTTGTTGGCAAGAAAGAGGAATGCATCTGATAATTCTTTGCAATTCATTTCTATGGAACAAAGACTGAAATAGAGGTCCATAACGATGTCTATATCATTATGAATATTACCAAATGCTTTCATCAGATTGACCAGTGCATAATTTCTGAAGCCTGTAGACTTCTCTGAGTCGGAGACTTTTTTATTGTAATTGATATTGTTGTTGCCTGTCAACTCACGAACAAACTGAATAAGTTCTGTCTTGGGATTGTCAAACTCGCTCACCAATATATCGCACACAACAATTCCACCTGCGTTGATAAATGGATTGCGGGGAATACCATGATCGTACTCCAGCTGCACAAGTGAATTGAAAGGTGTGCCGGCAGGCTCTACATCCATTCGTTCCCATATATCGCTCTTCACCCTTGAGTAGGCAAGTACAAAGGAGAAAACTTTGGCTATACTTTGTATGGAAAACTTTTCTTCGGAATCGCCAAAGCTGTAACTATCACCATTTATGGTAGAAAGATGAACACCGAACTTATCCGGGTTGACATGGGCTAACTCAGGAATATAATCTGCAACTTTGCCTGTGTTTTCAATTGCTTTGGTCTCGTTGTATATTTCTTTAAAAAAATTATTGTAGTCCATATCTTTATGAGTTGATAATATTGGATATTATAATTGTGGGAGTTTTCTCTCACAAAAATAGTTTAAAAAAAGCAGTCAACAAAAATTGACTGCTTTAGAAAATATTATATACGTGATTATGACCTTTAGTCGTTCATTGAAATCAAGAATTCTTCGTTGCTTGACGTTCTTCTCATTCGGTTGAGAAGGAACTCCATGGCTTCTACTGAATTCATATCGGACAGGAAGTTTCTCAATACCCACATGCGGCTTAGTGTCTCTTCTGACAACAACAGATCGTCGCGACGTGTGCTTGAAGCAACAATATCAACTGATGGGAATACCCTCTTGTTGGATAGTCTGCGGTCGAGTTGCAATTCCATATTACCTGTTCCTTTAAATTCTTCGAAAATAACATCATCCATTTTCGAGCCTGTCTCAGTGAGAGCTGTAGCAATAATAGTAAGTGATCCTCCATTTTCGATCTTTCTGGCTGCCCCAAAGAAGCGTTTTGGTCTTTGCAATGCATTGGCGTCAACACCACCCGACAACACTTTACCTGATGCGGGTTGTACTGTATTGTACGCACGTGCAAGGCGCGTAATTGAGTCTAATAGAATTACCACATCATGTCCACACTCTACCATGCAGCGAGCTTTATTCAGCACAATGTCTGCAATTTTAACGTGACGCTCTGCAGGCTCATCGAAAGTAGAAGCAATTACTTCTGCATTTACGCTGCGCTCCATGTCGGTTACTTCCTCGGGGCGTTCGTCAATCAGCAGAATAATCATATAAACCTCGGGATGATTGGAAGCTATGGCATTTGCAATGTCTTTTAATAACATTGTTTTACCCGTTTTGGGTTGTGCCACAATCAAGCCTCTCTGCCCTTTACCGATGGGTGCAAACATATCTACCACGCGACATGAAAGGTTGTCATTGCGTCCTTTGGTAAGATTAAACTTCTCGTTGGGGAATAATGGCTTTAGGTGATCGAAAGGTACTCTGTCGCGTACTTCTTCCGGCAATCTTCCATTTATCTTATCTACTTTTACTAACGGGAAAAACTTCTCTCCTTCTTTGGGAGGGCGGATTGGTCCTTCAACAACATCTCCGGTTTTCAAACCAAATAGTCTGATTTGAGATTGTGATACATAAACATCATCCGGTGAAGACATATAATTGTAGTCTGATGATCTTAGGAAACCATATCCATCACTCATAATCTCCAGAACACCTGCAGCAGTTAAAATTCCATCGAAATCAAAAGCAGGAGTCTTTTCCCTCTGCTGATGAGGCTGTGCTTGCTGTTGATGCTGTTGTTGTGCACCTTTGGGCTGTTGACGGTGTTGAATTGGTGAAGGGGTTATTAACTCTTGCAAAAGTGATGACTTTTTTTCCTCAAATACCGGTTTTTCAGATGTTACCGGTTCTGAAGATTCTGCTATCGGATCTTCAGCTACCACCGGAGGCAATGAAGAAGCAGCCATTTTGGGCGTTCTATCTCTATCGCGATGTCTTGAAGAGCGAAATACAAGCTGAGTTGGTTTTGAAGTTTCGGTTTTCTCTTCTTGCTTCGTCTCTGTTTGCTTTTTGTCGTCTTGCTTCTTTTCCACCAATGCCTCTGACTTTACGTTTGAAGGCTTGTCCGATACAACAGGAGCAGAAGCATTTTCTTTCTTGACTGCCTTGGGCTGGTTCGGCTTGTTATCCTGAGCTGGTTTAGCAGCAGGTTTTATTTCCTTTTTCGGTTCAGCCTTTGCTACTGCCTTAGGCTCACTTTTCGCTTCTTTTACTGCGGGCTTTTCGGGTGAAGGGTCAACTTTTTTAGTTATAATTTTCTTAGGAGCAGGCTTAGTTTCCACCTGCTGCTTGTTGTTTTGCTTAGGTTTGGGTGCTCCGTATGTTTGGCTTCCGGCAATAACTGCCTGTTCATCCAGAATTTTGTAAATTAGTTCTTCTTTTTTGTAAGCATCAGGACGTCTGATGCCCATTTCACGTGCGAGAGTTCGCAACTCAGTAGTAAGCTTTTCGTTTAGCTCTAAAATTGTGTAAGCCATTTAAGTTTTATCGTTAAATAATAAGTGGATAATTGTATTGTTAATACTTCCCGACGTATATCTGAAACTGCTACAATGAGGTACTTTTTTAAACAATGTGTATATTTAATTATACCTTACGAATATAGTTTTGTAATTGCTTTGGTTGATAAGCTCTTTTTAATTCATAGAGAGCAGTTAATACGTAATCGGGATAATTTTGAATTTTAATAGTTTGAAAATGAGTATTGCTATTTTATAAGTTTTTGTACGGTAACATGGTTATTCCGAACAAATAATTAATACTCAAGATGGTCTAAAATGAAATTGAATTTAAATGAATTACTTTGATGTGAATTCATTTAGCTTTGAAGATTTAGGTGCAAAGTTACTGTTTTTTTGATAATAGACAAATTTTGCGACTGTTTTTTAGACAAACACACTCTATTCTATGTATAAATGGCATCATTTTGGGTACTAATTAATACAAATCAAAAGGGTGTACACATATTGTGATACACCCTTTGATTTACTTTATAATGTTTGGGAATTGAGTTAATTGAGTACTATCTCATCAACAAATATAAATGCTCTTCTCCCTTTTCCGGGATGCCAGTCGGGCATCACTGAAGTCTTGACGGTTACTTTGAAGTATTGAGCTGTTACCGGCTCAAACTCTACTTTGTGTTCAGAAATTTCAGCTCTGTGATCTTTATCAGCATCAAAAGATTCTGTTTTAATAATACTATAGATTGAATCATCATCGGAAGCCTCAATTATAATTTCAGATGTGTCAAAAATCCAATCACCAGTAATTACAGCATTATTTATCGACAATGAAGAAATCTCTGTGGGTTCCTGCATATCAATTACTGCAATGAGGTCGTTTCCCTGGAATCCAATCCACTTACCTGTTTTGTAATTAGTATTTGCTCCAAACAGTCCGTCCACAAGCATGCCGGCACCTGAAAATTCATAACCACCGGCCGCCCGGCTTAATAGTTTAGTTGGTTTAAAGGTTGACTTATTAACCTTAACCGACTCGCTATACAGCTTGCTCTTTGATCCGTTTTCGCGAATACTAACTGCTTTTAGTTCCGTGCTTTCTTTAATGGACAATACCTCTGAATATAGATTTGATTTTTCATCAGGATTTGTTCCATCAAGTGTATAATAAATTGGTGAATTATCGATAGTGCTTAATGAAACATCCAATGAATTATTGTCAAAGTTAGCAGTTAGAAGCGGATGTACATCGAAAACATGGGTTGCATAATTATAATTAAGCTTATCATATAATAGAGTTAGCTGAGGAAGACGAGTCAAAAACCCATCATAATTCTTTTTATCAGGTTGCATCCACTGTACTTCACTCAGAGCAGCAAGTCGTGGCAGAAGCATATACTCAACATGCTCGGAGGTTTTAATATACTCTGTCCACAGGTTGGCCTGTGCACCCAGGATATGTTGCTTTTGTTCTTTGGTGAGTATATCAGGTGCGGGTTCAAAGCTGTAAACCAATTCAACAGGCACGTATCCGCCAATGCCAAGGGGCTCATCATCTATGAATTGGGTTTGATAGTAATCGAAGTAGCAATAAGTGGTAGGTGTCATGATAACATCATGATTCATCTTAGCAGCTTCTATACCACCCTGCATACCTCTCCATGACATCACTGTAGCGTTGGGGGCCAATTCTCCTTCCAGAATTTCATCCCAGCCAATAATACTTCTGCCGTGGGCGTTAAGAAACTTCTCTACTCGCGCAGTTACATAGCTTTGCAGATAAAATTCTTTTGTATGCTCTGCATCTTTAAGTCCCAACTCCTTAATTCTGTTTTGACAGTCGGGACATTCCTCCCATCGTACTTTCGGACACTCGTCACCACCGATATGTATATATTTTGAAGGGAAAAGTTCCATTACTTCCGTCAGGACATCTTCCAGAAATGTGAAGGTTTGTTCTTTACCGGGACATAGAACATCATCAAAGACTCCCCATGAACGTTCAACTTCATACGGACCGCCTGTACAGCCAAGTTCAGGATATGCAGTCAGGGCAGCAAGCATATGACCTGGTAAATCTATTTCGGGAATAACAGTTATATATCTTTCAGCAGCGTAATTAACTATATCTTTTATCTCTTCCTGAGTGTAAAATCCACCGTGAGGTATTCCATCATACTCGCCGGTGTTTTGCCCAATTACGGTTTCACTTCTCATTGAGCCGACCTCTGTGAGTCGTGGGTATTTCTTTATTTCAATTCTCCACCCCTGGTCTTCTGTTAAATGCCAGTGAAAACGATTAATATTGTGCAATGCTATCATATCGATAAACTTTTTCACAAACTCAACAGATTGAAAATGGCGTGCAATATCAAGCATAGTGCCTCTGTATCCAAATCTGGGTTCGTCATTTATGGTGACAGCTGGATAAGAAACTGCATATTTGCCAACAGGAGTTGCTTTGCGCAATGTTTGAATTCCATAGAATACTCCCGTTTCGCTGCTTCCACTAATTGATATTGCATTTTCATTTACATTGATACGGTAGGCTTCTTCATTATCATTATCTAAATCCAATGATAGCAATATTATATTGTTGTCATGAATAGAAGAAGTAATATCAGGCTTTACCCCAACCGACATCATTAAATACTCTGAAAGGAATTCAGCATTTCGTTTCATTTTGTCATTTCCTTCGGGGAAAACGATTTTAGTTGATGCGTTAAGTTTAAAGTCATCACTATCGGTCATGCTGACTTCGCCTGGCAGAGGTATTGTATTATAAGACGCTTCTTTTATTTCTTTAATGCTTTCACAAGAAAACAAAAAGGCCATAATAGTAACCAGAATTAAGTATCTGTTTATTTTCATAATTTAAAGACGTATATTAATAGTTCTATCATTTTATACTAAGCTGAGCCAATGTGTCTTTGACACGGATAGCACTGGTTATGTTCTGTACATACTCATCAATTGTGATGTTAGTCCCACCCATTGAAACATTATCTTCTCTATACCTCATTTTACTCTTCACAGGTATCCTTGCTGAAAGATGAAACTCACTTGCGCCTGTTTCTGATGCAATGTGTGAAATGTTGTCTTCAGTTATGCCACTTCCCGGCATTATTATGATCCTGTTACCAGCTATGGATACCAACTCTTTAAGTAATATAATTCCTTTATCGGCTTTGGGTTGCTGTCCTGATGTCAGAATTCTCTTGAAACCAAGCTTTATGATATCTTCCAGTGCTTCAAAAGGATTACGACATTTGTCGAATGCACGATGAAACGTAGTGTCCATGTCACCTGCAGCGTCCAGCAACTCCTTGTTTCTCTCTATATCTACATCTCCATCGGCTGTAAGACAACCAAACACAACTCCGTCAGCTCCCAAGGATTTTGCAATTTCAATATCCTTTAGCATTGTCTTATGCTCAATTTCAGAATAGAGGAAGTCACCCGATCGTGGACGAATAATTACATTAAGTTTAATATCAATCATTTCCCGTGCTATAGAAATTTCCCCATAAGATGGAGTTGTTCCTCCCTCAGGAATTGCAGCACACAATTCTACACGATAGGCACCACCATTCTGGGCTTCGATGCAACTAGCTACAGAGTTGGCACAAATTTCAAGTTTATAATCCATAATAAGTAATCGTTTTTTACAAAGTTATTAAGTGACTCTGAATAAAGAGTTGATTTCCAGATAATGCACAGCACGAAATGAATGACATGCGAAAAGAGTCGTTATTAAGCACAAAGATAAACAGTTCCAGCGACTTAACAAAACAAGATTACTTACATATTAATATGAATATTTATAGTCTTAGTATTTGTAATATTTGATGAACTGATAGAACCCACCACTATATAACTAGTTGCGAATAGTGAATAAAAAATTAACTATTTCATAATTAAAAAAAACTTATTTTTCAAATTATTGTTTAGTCTTATAGAGGCATGTAAAAGCAATAAATTAAGAAATGCCACAATATTATGATAATATTGTATACTTTTGCACACGACACATTTCAGAAATAAAATTAAAAAGTCAATAGAATAAATATGAGAAAGATTTACAGTCAAATTATCGGTACAGGCAGCTATATCCCTCCGAAAATAGTTAAGAATAAAGATTTCCTTAACAATACATTTCTTGAGTCTACCGGAGAGATAGTCGACAAAGACAATCAGGAAATTGTCGACAAATTTGAGGAAATTACCACTATCTCTGAAAGAAGATACGCAGATGATAATGAGGTAACATCCGACCTGGCACTTATTGCAGCTGAAAAGGCAATTGATGATGCTAATATTGACAGAGAGGAGCTTGATTACATTATTTTTGCACACAATTTTGGTGAAACAAAAAAGGATGAAACTCGTATTGATGTTTTGCCGGCTCTTGCATCAAGGCTAAAAGCAAAACTTAATATTCGTAATCCTTTCACAGTTGCTTATGATGTTATCTTCGGATGTCCGGGCTGGGTGCAGGCAATGATTCAGGCTGATTACTATATCAGATCGGGTGATGCCAAAAAGATACTTGTTGTTGGTGCTGATATACTATCCCGAGTATCAGACCCACATGACAGAGACAGCATGATTTATGCAGATGGTGCCGGTGCAACAATATTAGAGGCAGTTGAGAGTAATACTCCGGTGGGAATGCTTGGACATAACTCACGTAGTGACGCCATCGAATATGTAGATCTTCTAAAAATGGGATATTCCTATAATGAAGAACTTGCTAAAAAAAAGGAGCTCTATGTAAAAATGAACGGCAGACGTCTTTATATGTATGCTCTTCAAAATGTACCTAAGACAATTAAGGCCGGACTTGACAAACTGGGATTACACATTAATGATGTACATAAGGTATTGATTCATCAGGCAAATGGAAAAATGGATGACGCCATATTAGCAAGACTATTTAAGCTGTATAACATTCAGGAAATTCCCGAGTCATTTATGCCTATGACTATCTCATGGCTGGGGAATTCGTCTGTTGCCACTGTACCTACTCTTCTTGATGTAGTAGTCAAAAAAGAACTGGAAGGACAGAAAATAAACTCAGGCGATATTATTGTCTTAGCCTCAGTTGGAGCAGGAATGAACATTAACAGTATAGTTTATAAGTTTCCGTAATAGATATACATGTATATAAAAATATAAAGGTGGGCTTTTTTACAAACCCACCTTTATTGTTTTTCAGGTACAATATTAGATTAACTCTTATAAAAAAGAATTACAGACTTTATTTAGCATAATTATCAATATTATTTTAATGAAATCACACTAAGCCTGATTCTATTAAAGCACTTAATTGTAAAGTGCAAATTCTTCGCTGTCGTAAGCAAATTTCTTCATAAAAATAAAAATGAAGAAAGGCACAACTAATAAGACAATTGCCCATACTAAATTACTCACAGCGGATCCCTTTTTCATATTGTTTACGAAAATGTGACCCAAAAAGCCCTCAATCACCAATAGTAATCCTATTAACAGATTTGTATTATTAGTAGTTCCTCCGAAAAAAGGGATTGCCAAAAACAAAACTCCTACAAGCATTACTATTACTCCCGAATACCTTGCTATTTCTTTCATTACGTATATAATATTATGTTATTGATTTCGCAACACAAATAAACACAAAATTCCACTAATAGAAAAATTATTCATCTTAAAAATTAAAATATTGCATCAAATCAGCAATGATTTAAAATTTCACCATTTATAGTTAGTCAAAAAGTGATTATATTATTATTTTTGCTAATTATTAAAAAACGGTGGGTACCAATGAACATAAAGTGATTTTACTTAACTCCACAATCGTTTCAAGTTAAAGAATGTACATTATTGGCACATTATAAATAGTTTTTTCATATGAAATTTATAAAAACCATACTTAGTTTTCTCTATCAGTGGACAATATTTATGCCTGTATTTTTAGTTCTGACAATATTAACTGCTATTATCGTAATGATTTTAGCCCCCATATTTGGAAGTAGATTTTGGGGCTATTATCCTCCAAAATGGTGGTCGCGCCTTACCTGCTGGCTAGCATTGTGCAGAATTAAGAGCAGTGGACATGATTTTTTAGACAAAAACCAATCTTATGTGTTTGTTGCCAATCACCAAGGTTCTTTTGACATTTTCCTGACATATGGTTTCCTGAACCAAAATATTAAATGGGTACAAAAAGCAAGTCTACGCAAGATACCCTTGGTAGGATTTGCATCAGAGAAGGCCGGGCATGTATTTGTAGATAATTCAACGCCAGCATCACGCACCAGAACAATAAAAGAAGCTAAAGATAAAATAACTGATGGGGTATCAATTATGCTTTTTCCTGAAGCTGCCAGAACTTTAAGCGGGAAAATGAAAAAATTTAAACGAGGAGCATATCATATTGCATACGATTTGCAACTTCCAATAGTTCCACTCACAATAAATGGCCCTTTTGATGTTTTGAAAAGAGGAACATTCTGTATTAAGCCCGGAAAACTGGAACTTATTATTCATAAGCCAATACCAACAGCAAACTTAAAAGAGACTGATATTCCAAAACTAATTGAAGATACAAGAGAAATAATACATAGTGGACTTTGGGATAGATATAAAGATGAGAACTAAGGCTAATCAAGTGTTTTGAGTTCTAAAAAACAGATGAGAGACAAGTTGGGATTATATTAAAAAGAAAATGGTTGTCTCACGACAACCAATCTCCATTGTTAACCTTAAATCTAATACCATGAAAAACACGTTGCAAATATATACGTTTTTGAGATATCATGCAAATAAAACCAGACCTATTGCAGACAATTTAGTCTTTATTAATATGATAAGTGGCTTTTTTACACTTATGGAACATTATTTCACATAAGAAGAATAAGATCTGGTATTAATCGTATATTTTTTTTGCCAGGAAATTAAATAATTTCCAGTTGAAACGGTACCATCGGCGTGTTGCTTTAGGCTTACCTCCAAACTGTAATAGAAAACGTGTTTTTCCTGCTTTTGGGTTTAGATAGCCGGAATCCATAAAATCAAAATATTTATAACCATTCTCTTCCGCAATCTGCATTGCAGAAGTTATGGTAAAAACAGAAGGATATAAGGTCTTATAACTTTTCTCTTTCCCCCAATAATAAAGAACTACAACTCTCTTCTTTTCCAGGCCTAAAATTATTCCACCAATAATTTTTCCCTTATAACGAGTTAGCAGCATTTTCCCTTTTCCTTCAACTACATAATGATTGAAGAAGTTTTCAAAATACTGCAACGGAGGAAAACGATTGGAAACTTGCCAGCTTTGTGTTTTTTCAATTAAATTATATATCTCAGGCAATATATCGGCGGAAGTAATTTCTTCAACTTTCACACCTTTGCGTTTTGCTTTATTTACCTGATTCTTACGTGTGGATGACAATTGCCTCCACACATCACGCTTTTTCTGAAGCGAATTACATACATTAATCCACTTAATGGAGTAAAATCCATTTTCGCGAAAACCCTTATAACCAAAAACAGCATCCCCCAGATTTCTGAACTCAATAAAAAACACTTTGCTGCCAATTTCTTTTAACATGGCTTTCACAAGCATGTTGAAAATATCAATCTTATTGATATTTGTTTTTTTCTCAAAAAACACTGGTTGCTGAGACACATAACATCTTCTAAAAACGGACCCCTGAAATAGTCTGTTTACTCGCATTATTAGTGCAAACATAGCTGCAACCGGTTTTCCATCTCTATAAACCACAAACATTAGCGGTTGGTAATAAGGTATATTTTTGTACCAATCAAATGAAGAAGTGAAATGAAAGAATCTCTGATCGGGCAAATCCGGTAAGTTATCCTTATTATAATATGTTTCAATTTGATATTTCATTAATTCTTGTCTTCACAAATTTAGCAATAAAAATATAATACAAGAAAAGATAATGATTAAATAATAACATATAAGACCGATATAGAACTTATTATCTTGATTTAGCTATCCAATAAGACCTTTTTTTATTAACTTTGCCACCTAATAAGAAGTAGAAAAAATTAATTATCATGTCCAAAAAGATTCTAGTCACAGGAGGAACCGGATACATAGGTTCGCATACTGTTGTTGAGCTTCAACAAGCAGGTTATGAAGTTATCATTATTGATAATCTATCCAATTCAAACGCTGATGTTATTGATGGTATTACCAAAATTACCGGTAAACGTCCTGTCTTTGAGAAGATGGACCTAATCGATTTGCCGGCACTGGAGTCGGTATTCGAAAGACATCCGAATATTAATGGCATAATACACTTTGCAGCCAGCAAGGCTGTTGGCGAGTCTGTTCAAAAGCCTCTTTTGTACTATAAGAACAATCTTGTATCGTTAATTAATTTGTTGGAGCTAATGCCCAAATATAATGTCAAAGGAATTGTTTTTTCATCATCATGCACTGTATATGGTGAGCCTGACAAGAATCCTATTGACGAAAACGCCCCAATCAAACCGGCAACTTCTCCGTATGGCAACACCAAACAAATAAATGAAGAAATTATTCAAGACTTTGTTCACTCAGGGGCACCTATTAAGAGTGTTATATTAAGATATTTCAATCCTATTGGTGCACATCCATCCGCTGAAATAGGTGAATTACCGATTGGCGTACCTCAAAACCTAGTTCCGTTTATCACACAAACCGGAATTGGAATACGGGAGCAGCTTAGTGTTTTTGGAGACGACTACAATACCCCAGATGGATCATGCATAAGAGACTTTATAAATGTAGTGGACCTTTCGAAAGCTCACGTTATAGCTATTGAGCGTTTATTAGAAAATAAAACAGAGGAAAATGTAGAAATTTTCAATTTAGGAACCGGAATAGGACTTTCAGTTTTGGAGTTGATAAAAGTTTTTGAAAACGTATCGGGTGAGCCGTTAAATTATAAAATTACCGGAAGACGAGAAGGTGATATTGAGCAAATCTGGGCTCAGGCCGACAGAGCAAACAGTGTTCTGGGATGGAAGGCACAAGAAACAATAGAAGATACAATGGCCTCAGCATGGAAATGGGAGCAGAAGCTTAAAGATAAAAAATAATATTTTAAATAAATATGGCAAAGGAATTAAAAGAACTGACACCACGACACAAGGATTATTCGCAGTGGTATCTTGATCTTGTTATAAAAGCTGAGTTGGCAGAAAACTCAGCAGTAAGAGGTTGTATGGTTATAAAACCATACGGTTATGCGATTTGGGAGAAAATGCAGCGTCAACTTGACGATATGTTCAAGGAAACAGGACACGTAAATGCTTATTTTCCGCTGTTTATCCCAAAATCATTTTTAAGCAGAGAAGCCGACCACGTGGAGGGCTTTGCAAAAGAATGTGCTGTTGTAACGCACTATAGATTAAAAAACGATCCGGAAGGAAATGGTGTCATTGTTGACCCGGAAGCCAAACTGGAAGAGGAGTTAATTGTACGTCCCACATCGGAAACGATTATTTGGAGTACATACAAAAATTGGATTCAATCATATCGTGATCTGCCTATCCTTATAAATCAGTGGGCAAACGTAGTTCGCTGGGAAATGCGCACACGCCTGTTTCTTAGAACAGCAGAGTTTTTGTGGCAAGAAGGTCATACTGCACATGCCACCAAGCAGGAAGCAATCGATGAGACGGTACAGATGATTAATGTATATGCAGAATTTGCAGAAAAACATATGGCTATGCCGGTTGTAGTTGGGCACAAAAGTGAGTCCGAGCGTTTTGCCGGAGCATTAGACACCTACACCATTGAGGCAATGATGCAGGATGGAAAGGCACTGCAATCGGGAACATCACACTTTTTGGGGCAAAACTTTGCAAAGGCGTTTGACGTAATGTTTTCTGACAAAAACGGAGAGAGAGATTATGTTTGGGCAACATCATGGGGTGTATCTACCCGCTTAATGGGAGCTCTGATTATGACTCACAGTGATGACAACGGATTGGTGCTTCCTCCAAAGCTTGCGCCATATCAGGTTGTTATTGTTCCGATCTACAGAAACGAAGAACAACTTAAACAAATCGATGAAAAAGTAGCAGGTATAACCAAAAGGTTAAGAGAGTTGGGTATAAGTGTGAAATATGACAATTCAGACAACAAAAAACCGGGATGGAAATTTGCAGAGTATGAACTAAAGGGAGTTCCGGTGAGACTTGCAATGGGTGGTCGCGACCTTGAGAACGGCACCATTGAAGTGGCTCGTCGCGACACCTTAACCAAGGAAACTATTCCATCTGAGGGAGTAGAAGAATACATTAAAAGACTTCTTGACGAGATTCAGGATAATATCTATAATAAAGCTCTCAAGTATAGGGATGAACAAACCAGAGAAGTTAACTCCTATGACGAATTTAAAGAGGAAATAGAAAAAGGAGGATTTTTACTTTGCCACTGGGATGGAACAGCTGAGACTGAGGAGCTAATCAAGAATGAAACAAAAGCAACCATACGTTGCATACCTCTGGAAGGAGACAAGTCTCCTGGAGAGTGCATGGTAACAGGCAAGCCATCAGCTCAAAGAGTTATTTTCGCAAGATCATACTAACGTATTAAGTATAAATACAGAAATTAAAACATATTGCGCAGCATTATATTTTTTGCTGGCAATATGTTTTTCCTAATTATTCAGCAGATGTCAAAAATCAAAAATTGGATTTACGCATTCAGATTCAGGACATTGTTCTTAGCTGTGTCAGGAGTTACACTGGGTACGGGAATGGCTGTAAAGTCTGGAACATCCTCATTATTCACATTTTCATTTGCTATATTGCTAGCAGTCTCCATACAGATTTTATCAAATCTGGCAAATGATCTGGGAGATTATCAAAAGGGAACAGATACAACCGGCAAACGCCAAGGGCCAAAAAGGGCAGTTCAAAGCGGTAAAATTTCACCGAAAGAAATGAAAATAGCGATAATGGTTACCTCTATATTTGTTGCTGTAGTTGGATTATTTCTGGTAATAAAATCTACAGCCGCATCAAGCCCGGGTGGTATATCGGTATTATTGGGTATAGGCCTAATCTCAATATTGGCTGCACTTTTCTACACAATAGGCAGATATGCATATGGATATATTGGCTGGGGTGATTTTTTTGCATTTTTGTTTTTTGGACCTGTAGCTGTAGTTGGAACATATTTTCTTCATACAGGAAACATTACACTGCAATCATTTTTCCCTGCAATTGGATTAGGCTTTGTAAGTACCATGATTCTTAATATTAATAATATGAGAGATATCAAAAATGATACAGAGTCAGGAAAAATAACCGTTGCCTCAAAACTTGGACTTTCCCATTCAAAGATATATCATTCCCTGCTAACTCTTGGTGTTTTCATATTTTTCATATCCTATTCACTGACGCTCAGACAATCTAACTGGATAAACTACATATACGTAATTACATTTGTACTCTTTATCAAAATTATAATGGAAATTAAAAGCAAAAGCGATAGTGAGCTGGACCCTTACTTAAAACTCACTTCCATTTCAGGATTTATGTTGGCAGTTGCTTTTAGCATTTGTATAAATATAGCTTGAACCGGCACAATCAAACTATAATTAAAAACATAGTGGATATTAAAAGAAGAATCAATAGAATACTTATTATATGTGGTAGCTTTATCAGATCGATTATTGACTACTTCTACCCTCCCTTTGAAAGATATGTAAGCAAGCAATTCTTTAGATATGGGGCAAGTGGTGGGGCAAACATGGTATTCGATTGGGTTCTATATTCTTTCTTATATAATTTTATTTTTCAAAAGCAGATTGTTGATCTACATTTTATAGCTATCAGTGCACACATTGCTGCTCTTCTTGTTACTTTTCCCATAACATTGATTACAGGTTTTTTGCTTCAGAAATATGTAACATTCTCTACTTCCAACATACGTGGCAAAAAACAACTGAGACGATATATGAGTGTAGTTGGTGTTAACATATTAATCAACTATTTTGGGCTAAAGCTATTAGTAGAACACTTTAGTTTCTACCCTACCCCCTCAAAAATGATTATAACTGTTGTATGCACTATATTCAGTTATTTTTCTCAAAAGCATTTCACTTTCAAAAGTGAAAAGGAATAATAAATCAAATCCAAATATCATCCGGATATTTAACATCTTTCAGGAATAATCCATGAGCGGGAGCTGAATCCCCGGCCACTCTGCGATCTTGCTTTTCAATAATCTGACGAAATCCCTTTTCATCAAGTCTGCCTCTGCCGGCTTCCAGCAATGTTCCAACAATGGAGCGCACCATATTACGCAAAAATCGATCAGCGGTTATTGTAAAGATAATTTCATCACCCTTCTTCTCCCAATATGCTTCTGAGACATGACAGATATTTGTTTTTGCATCCGAATGAAGTTTGCTAAAGCTGGTGAAATCAGAGTACTCCATCAACACACTACACAGTTGATTCATTTTATCAATATCCGGTTCAAAATAAATACGGCGCTTCAATTCATATTGAAATGGTGTTTTTTTTGTTGTAATATAATAATTGTATGTACGGGCAATAGCAGTAAACCGCGCATGTACATCTTCTTTGACAGGATAAATCATTTTTACAGCAATATCCTTATAAAGAAAATTATTTAGTCTGCGAACTAACTCGACCCTATCCTCTATAGGTGTCGAAACGTCAAAATGTGCATACATACTCTCCGCATGTACACCTGCATCGGTTCTACCGGCTCCAACCACATCAACAGTCTCTCGCAAGATGGTACTTAGTGCATTTTGTATTGCTTCTTGAATACTAAGTCCATTTGGCTGAATTTGCCAACCGACGTAATTACTTCCTTTATAAGCCAATAAAATAAAATAACGATGCATTTTGGAAAGCATTTTAAATAATTCTTGAATCAATTATTTACCTCACAGTAATGTGAAAACAAGCCTGCTTACGCTCATGCTTAACATAACAGCGATCCGCACGTCTCAAGTCAAATAGAACTTGTGCAAGAACAAGCTTCAATCTTTCAGGGGCGACTTCATTTGTGGAGTCTGAAATAATTGGTTCAAATCTTTTCCACGAGATATCAAATGTTGTTGCGTAACGATGAGTGGAGTTATCACTCGCATTAATATTACCTTTCACCAGTCTCCTTACATCTTCATCCGTACGCAACACGCTTGTCAGATACAACCTGTGTAATGGGATATTTTTACTATAAAGAGAATCACGAAAATTATTTGCAATATCAACAAAGAGTTTTGCAGCCGAAGGAACCAAATAAGGAATAGAATGAGTCAAATTATATGTTTTATAAAGCTCCAATTCACTTGGCAATCTAACTAAGTCCTTCTTTTTGAAATTAACTGTATCCCCCCTATCTTTCAAAGGAGAAATTCCATTTGAGAGAGCTGAGCTCATATGCAAATCCTGCAAATCATTGAAGTCTTTGTTATAATTTCCCGTAAAACGTAAATTCCGTTTGACCTCATTACTATCCTCTATGAAATCATCATGCTTAACAACCTGTTCTTGTTCCTTACAAGAGGAAAAGAACACCATGGAAACAGTCAATAATAAAATAAGCGAATACGATACCCTCATTACCTATAGATTATAAATTCATTTCTCTTAATCTTATTTTGGTCAATTCCTGTTTTGTGTTCAAAGGGAAGTCCCCATCCATCATCCAGGAATAATAACTTGGTTCATTCAGCAACACTTGCGCAACAGGCTTTCCTTTGTGCTTTCCAAAGTTGAACAACTCTACACCGTTTTCATCATAAATCATTCTTCCGGCAAAATCAACGTTATTATTAAAGCTGGAGAACTCTTTAGACAAAAAGTCAACATCATTTTCCAGATCATCATACATAGCAATCTGAGACTTCAATACCTCGTATGTAGCCATAGTATCGGCCTCAGCTGAATGAGCATCAATTAACTCTTTGTCACAATAATATTTATAAGCTGCCGCAAGAGTACGTGGCTCCTTTCTGTGATAAATAATCTGCACATCAACAAATTTGCGCTTGCTAAAGTCAAAGTCAATTCCTGAACGCAGAAACTCCTCAGACAACATAGGCACATCAAACCTGCTAGAATTAAATCCGGCTATATCGCACCCCTCCAATACTTCAGCCAATGATTTTGCTACTTGTTTAAAAGTGGGACAATCCTTTACATCTTCATCAGTAATTCCATGAATAGCTGTAGATTGAGGCGGTATTGGCATTTCGGGATTAATTCTTCTCGACTTTACTTCTTCCTTACCATTAGGGTAAACTTTAAGCAGAGATATCTCAACAATTCTGTCTTTCGTAATATTAATACCGGTGGTTTCCAAATCAAAGAATACCAACGGATTTTTAAGCTTTAACTCCATTATATTTAAAAATTTATTGCCACCTGTCGCAGTTCAACTGTAACAGGTGGCAAGTATTCATATTATTAACTGTATCTAGCGTTATTTGGTCTAATCATTAAGCATCATAGGCATCAACAGTGACAGCATATCTTCATTGTCTTCATTTTCGATAGGAAGTATAATGCCGGCACGTGAAGGATCAGAAAGCTCAATCTTCACATCAGCAGATGGAATATTATTAAGAATATCAATTAGGAAAACTGCTTTAAAACCGATACTCATTACATTACCCTCATATTGGCAATCGATAGTTTCTTCTGCAGATGTCATAAAATCAATATCCTGAGCAGAAATTACAATCTTATCTTCAGATAATTGTAATTTAACCAAGCTGCTTGCCTCATTCGAGAAGACATTCACACGCTTCAAGGCATTAAGCAAAGATAGTCTATCAAGCGTAACCGTGTTAGGGTTGTTTTGTGGAATTACTGAATTATAATTGGGGAATCTTCCTTCAATAAATCTACAAATCAACAGATAGTTTGACAAAATCAAATGAGCATTATTTTCATCAAACTTTATCTCTACTTCTCCCGCCTCTTTAGGCAAAAGGTTTCTAAGCAAATTAGCTGCTTTCTTTGGCAGAATGAAAGAAGAACGTCCATCTCCTTTTACTTCATCATTAATAATTCTAACAAGTTTGTGACCATCCGAGGCAACGAAGGTTATGTTTTCGTCAGTAATATCAAAATAAATACCATTCATTACAGGACGCAACTCATCATCAGCAGTAGCATAAATGGTTCTGTTTATACCATTAAATAGTGTTTCAGCTGTCATTGACAAACTTATAGCCGATTCATTCAACTGTTTTGGAGTTGGGAACTCATCGCTGTTATGACCTATAAAATTATATTTACCATTGTGATAATATATGAACACCTCTAGTGTTTCATCATTTACCTCAAATCTAAGCGGCTGATCAGGAAGTTCTCTCAGCGGCTCCAAAAGGTTTTTTGCATTTATAGCCAGACTGCCCGGTTCTTCCGAACTATTTACCTCAAGCTTAGTTTCTAATCTTGTCTCATTGTCAGCTGCAGTAATTGTCAATACATTTCCATCTAAGTTCAACAAGAAACAATCTAATATAGGCATAGCCGGCTTCGAGCTTATAACTCTGCTAATAGCCTGCAAATGGCTCAATAGCGTTGCACTTGATACTACAAATTTCATAGGTTGTGGATTTATTATTTATTTTTATATTCAGATTAATAAGCAAATATACAAAAATATCCATTTCTAATAAGGATGTTTGCTTATTTTTTAATTGTTTTGTTGATAAGATTTTGGTTTATCTCATTTATTTCGGGGATGGTGCTCAATAATCTCTTGTCTGATAAAACTTTTATCAAGGTGTGTGTAAATTTCAGTAGTAGTAATATTTTCATGGCCCAGCATTTCTTGAATCACACGTATGTTGGCTCCTCTCTCTAATAAATGCGTTGCAAAAGAATGACGAAACACATGTGGGCTAATTTCTTTTTCAATACCTGCCTGTTGCGCATAAAGCTTAATGTAGTGAAAAACAGTAATCCTAGAGATAGCCGTGCCTCTGGCACTCAAAAAAAGGACATCTTCACTTCCTTTTTTTACATTGATTTTATTGCGATGTAACAGATAGCTTTTGATTTTCTTTATTGCTGTTTCTGATATTGGCACCAGTCTCTGCTTACCACCTTTTCCACTAACTCGAATATACCCTTCATCAAAATACAAATCTGTAAACCTCATATTGGTAAGCTCCGACACTCGAAGTCCGCAACTATAAAGTGTTTCAATAATTGCGTAATTTCTTGCTCCCTCTACAGTTGAGACATCAATTACACTTAAGATTTGATCTATCTCTTCAACTGATAATACAGAAGGCAGTTTAAGACCAACTTTGGGAGTTTCCAAAAGCTGTGCGGGATTATCTTCCAAAAACTCATCCAATACAAGAAATTTGAAGAATGACTTCAATCCTGATATTATTCTGGCAATTGACCTCGGTTTAACTCCTTGCTTATAGAGTTCATCGAGCAACATCTGAAGCTTATCATAATCAATTTGCTTGAGAGACAAATTACGCTCTTCCATAAAGCTCACTAATTTGCTCAAATCACGCATGTACGCATCAATAGTGTTTGCAGAAAGTCCTCTCTCCAACAATAAATAACGCTTATATTGATCAAAAGGCGATTGCTTACTCATACTACAACATGCTGTCTATAATTTTTTCAGCGTTTCGGATGTGATTGACTATACTATGCTCTGCACTTTCAAGATCCAATTTAGAAACTGATTTTTTCTTATCAATCTTTTCCAGAATTGTCACCAGTTCGTCATCCCCTATCATCTTATACAAAGGGAGCATCTTGTGTGCATAAGATGGTGCATTAGTGTTATTGTAATCACCTACATCTAATTTTGACAACTCGTCAATTAATGGATTAGATTCCGAAATAAATGAACGGAGTATTTGTACGCAACTCTCTTTATCATCCTTAATCACCTTAATTAAAGCCTGAACTCCATATATGTCTGATTTAGGTTTATCCGCCTTAAACTTTGTTTTCAAATGTTCATTAATAACATCATACAGTTGATTTGCCTCAAATGGTTTAGTCAGAAAGCTATCGAATCCGGCATTTTTAAATTCTTGTAAAGTAATATTTGTATGCGCTGTCACGGCAATCAATGGAGTGTGTCCTTGGCTAATTAACTTAGAATTGACAATTTCAGTTGCCAAAACAAAACCTTTTTTTTGCGGCATCTGAATGTCTATAAAAATAATATCAAAAGATTTACTTTTTAAAATGTCTAAAACACGATTGCTATCAGATTCTGTTGTAGCAACAACTCCCTTCCTTTTAAGCATTTCGGCAACCATCGTGAGCTGTATAGGGTCATCATCAATCACAAGCGCAGACTTATTAGCAATACTATATGCCTCTGAAGATTTATTCTCCACATTGTTAATATTACTATCAGCGTCCGCAACAGCCATAGGAAGCTCAACTGTAAACTCAGAACCTTTACTAATTTCAGACTTAACGCTAATATGCCCATTTAATTGCTCTATCAATCCTTTTGTTATTGCTAATCCCAGACCACTACCTTTTATATATTCGTTAGGACTGTCTGATTTTATCTGAGCAAACTCCTCAAAAATCAAGTTTTGATGTTTTTCATCAATACCAATACCTGTATCACTAACTGTGAAAAACAATTTTTCAGATGTCTTATCAAAAGAAGCTTTAACTTTAATACTACCCTTATGTGTATATTTCACCGCGTTAGAAATCAGATTAGAAAGAATAAGCCTAATCATAAATGGCTCACCATAAGCAGTAAGATTTTCGGGGAGCTGATTATCGAATGTTAGTTTTAGATTTTTCTGTTCAGCTACCGGATTAAAACTATTCACGGTAACATCAGCAACATTAGTCACATCAAATCTTGTATTGTTCTGTGTCCAGGTTCCTGACTCTATTTTATGTAAATCTAATAAACTATTCACAAGCTCTAAGATATGCTCACCTGATTTTTTCATATTAGATCGGTAAACTTTCGCATTCTCTACGCCTACATCTGACTCCATCAGCTCAAGATAACCTAAAATAGTTCCCATAGGTGATTTAATATCATGCGATACTGCCAGCATCAACTTCTCCCTCGACTTGAGTAGCTGATTAATACGCTTGTTCGATTTTTCGAGCTCACGTTTTGTTCTCTGAACTTTGTTGAAATCCAAAACAAACAACAAAGCAAAGAAGAATGCGATTAAAAATGCGCCAACAGACAATCGGGAAATTGTTTTATGCGAGCTTCCAAGAACAAAGTCACGTTCATTAATCAACCTCAGTGTATTTTCGAGCTCCTCTTTTTCTATAGTTTTCAGAAGCTTATCAATCTTATTAGTCAATACCAGATTCGTTTGATTCATCGCCGATTGCCTCTGAAGCAATGCTGTCTGGAAGTTATTTTGTCGTTCAAGATCCAGTCGTTCAGAATACTTCACCATATTAATAACAGTGTCAACAATCAGTTCAAATTCCTTCTGCACAACTACCGACTGACGGTTTTGCAATATCACGGTGGAGTCCTGTTTGCCTGCAATTGCATCTCCAAGTCGTTTAAACAAGCTTTTCCTTTCTCCTCTGACTATTGTTGTATCTACAACTTCATCCATCTCCTCTTCAGGACCTAGGTTTCTCTCCTTAAGAAAGTCACCGATGCTTCTATTCAACGTCGGAGAAATATATGAACTACTTGTCTCACGGATTATGGACGGTCCTTTTCTCACCGAATCCATTAAAACACGAATATCAATTAAGTTTTTGGATTTATGGTCTAGCAACTGGTCAATACTGTCAAGCATCAAAACTCGCTCCCGATTTGTAGTCAATTGCCTTAGAGTGTCTATTCTGGAACTAATCAAAGGTCGTATCGAATCATAATTGTCAATATACTTCTCTGCGCTTTCATAAACCATCAAATTGTAAACACCCTCCGTTTCGTAAAGGTTGTTTATAATATTTCCCACAACTAATAACTCTCTCCTGTCATCGTCGCTTAACATCTTATCAGAAAACTTCTCCAGATTTCGATAAATTGTCCACAAACCGGTAATCATAAGAACAACAAGTAGAATAAAACCACTAATAACTAAACTCTTACCCTTTGATTTCATATACACTTAAGTTAAGACGGCTCAACCAACAACTCAGTTTAATCCAATCTGATAAAGCCGTATTTTATTATAGAGTGTTTTTCTGTCTATATTAAGAATTGAGGCTGCCATTGTTTTATTGCCTTTTGAGATTTCCAATGCTTCTTCAATTTTTTGTTTTTCAAAGTTCTCTTTTCTTAAGCTGTTCACAACCGGCTTAACAGCATTATCAGACGCAGCTACATAATCATGACTCTTCATAAACAGAGCCGGGATTATATCTTTTGATATCTTATTGTTATCAGTAAGCAGACAGGCTTTAAAAATTAGATTTTTAAGTTCCTGGATATTTAGATTAAAATCATGATTATAGAAAGCCTGAAAAACTTCTTTATCAACCTCTTTAATATCTTTGTTTAGCTCCCTGTTTGCAATTTTCAAAAAATATTCCGTATAAGAGACTATAGCCTCCTTATTCCCTTTTAGGGCCGGCAACTCCACATAGGAATCGAACAACATGTTTGACAATTTTGGCAACAAGTTCTTAACCAATTCCTCACGAGTCTCCGAACTCGAAATTAATATTTGAGTATCATTATTCTTCTTCGAAAACAGATCTATCAATAGAGTTTGAACCGACAAGCCCGGTTTATGAAGATTTTGCATATACAGAGTTCCTCCTTTACTATCTTCCAGAGCTTTTAATATAGCTTTCCTACAAACCTCCGAGTCATAACTTGTAGAAAATGAATGAAAACGAAAATCAAAAACAGTAAAAGGGAATAGGTTTTTTCTACTCTTTAAGAATATGAATTTTGCCAGCGTTGATTTTCCTGTACCTTCAGCTCCAAGAATAAAAAGGCTTGATTCCTCTGAGATTATTTTTGAAACTTTTTCAAGCACAGCACCATCATCTACCCCTGCAGGTCTGATAAACTCCTGCTTCAGTTCAGCGCCTCTCCTTCTGTTTTCATAATCTTTAAAAGCATCAGATATTTTTTGAAACAAGAGATCCGGGTCTATAGGTTTTGCAATATAATCAGCTGCGCCCAGTTTTATTGACTCTACCGCTGACTCTATATCAGCATAGCTGGTCATCATAATCACTATAATATCTGTATCATGCCTTTTCAGCCTCGATAAAAACTCAAAGCCATCGACATTGGGCATTCTAATATCAGAAATAACCATATCAAAAGCTTCAGTTTTTATAAGTTGCATCGCCACTTCTGAATCTGAAGCAGTTTCTGCTATATATCCTTGTTTGGTAAGCCAGGATTTAAGCATCAGACATATTGTTATATTATCATCTAAAATTAATATCTTCTTCATCTGTAACAGAGTCTTTCAAATAAAAAGAAATTATTCCTCTTTTTTTAGTTCACGAGGCATCTGAGAAACCGCATATAACAAAAACAGAGCTGCAATTAGCATTGCCAATGCCCACATATTATTGTGTTCATACATAAAATACACAGCGACAAACATCACCATACAGGAAAACACCTGAAAATTAAACAATCTTTTTCCACGAACACTTTTCCCCGGATAAGGAGTTTTAATTGTCACCACAGTAAAAGTAATAACCGACAAAGCCATTATCCAAGTTGCAATATCCGGCTGTATAAAATACAACATGGATGAAATCAAAATAAAAATGGCTGATATTTTATACAATAAGCTTTTCACGCTATTTATAATGTAGAATAGTTTTTTGATATAACTCAGATTATGAAGTCCGTAGTTTGACAACTGGGCACAAGATGATTAAATCTTACTAATCAATAATAAAGACCTCTTCACCCACTTTCCTCATCAGGTAATTTTCACGCGCAAATTTCTCAAGATTCTCTACACTTGATTGCAGTTCGTGTAGTTTTATTTTATCTGTTTCTGTTTGATTACGATAATATTCTATCTGGGTTCTCAAGTCCCTAATTTCTTTTTCATATTTCATTCTTTTCAACATACTGCTGTCGCTAAACAAAAAAAGCATTGCAAGGAGTATCGTGAGTACCACAATCTGATATACCGACAAGCCCAGAAATCTTTTCTTGAACCTAGTTCTTATTTGATCAATAAACACCATTCCTATAACAGCATAATAATGTGAAGTCACAAAAATAGCAAAATATTTTCTGTCATCAAACTATATACAGACAAAAGACAAATAAATAAAATTTGAATAGGATAATTCTTTTTTAAAAGCTATCTTTACACTTTGCTAGCACTTTTTTAATTATATTCATATGATGAAAAAAACATTAAGTATTTTAACACTAATAACTTTTAGTGTTTTTATCGCTTATCCATGCACCAACTTCCTGGTTGGAAAAAATGCCTCCACAGATGGATCAACTATAATCTCTTATTCAGCCGATTCTTACAATCTCTATGGTGAGCTATATCACTGGCCTGCATCCACCTATCCCGAAGGCGCTATGCTGAAAGTTTATGAATGGGATTCAGGAAAGTTTTTAGGCGAAATACCACAAGTATCAAAAACATACAACGTTATTGGTAATATGAATGAATTTCAACTTGCTATTGCCGAGACCACTTTTGGCGGCAGGTCTGAACTTTCAGACTCTACCGGTATAATGGATTACGGCAGCTTGATATATATCGCACTTCAACGTGCAAAAAATGCACGTGAGGCGATAAAGGTAATGACAGAATTAGTGTCAACACATGGCTTTTACAGCTCGGGTGAATCATTTTCAATTGCCGACCCCAACGAAGTGTGGGTAATGGAAATGATTGGCAAAGGTGTCGGTAACACAGGGGCTGTATGGGTTGCAGTGCGGATTCCCGATGATTGCGTGTCAGCTCACGCCAATCAGGCCCGCATACAGCAGTTCCCCTTAAATGACCCGGAGAACTGCATTTATTCTCCCGATGTTATATCTTTTGCAAAAGAAAGAGGTTACTATACAGGCAGTGACAAAGATTTTAGCTTTGCTCAGGCATATGTGCCACTCGATTTGGGTGCACTCAGGTTTGGCGAAGCGAGTGTGTGGTCATTCTTCCACCGTGTCAATAAGGATATGGAAAAATACGTGACCTATGCACAAGGGAAAACTACTGAGGCAATGCCTCTTTACATTAAAGCTGATGAAAAACTAAGTGTTCACGACATTCAGGCTATGATGCGAGACCATTACGAAGGCACTGAACTAGACTGGAGATTCGATGTGGGTGCAGGCCCTTTCAACTCTCCCTACCGCTGGTCACCGCTAACTTATGAAGTTGACTCAGTGGAATATTGCAATGAGAGACCGATAGCAACTCAGCAAACAGGCTTTTCATTCGTAGCCCAAATGCGCTCATGGCTACCCAACCCTATAGGTGGTATTTTATGGTTTGGCATTGATGATGCTGCGCAAACAGTTTATTACCCTGTATATTGCGGGCATACAAAAGTACCGGAAGAAATGGCAGTAGGCAACGGTGATTTGCTGACATACTCAGAGACATCTGCTTTCTGGACTCACAATTTAGTGTCAAATATGGTTTACACCAGATATATTGATATGATTCAGGATTTGCAGGAAGTTCAAAGCAAACTCGAAGGTAACTTCAAGAACGAACAGCCAAAGACAGAAAAACAAGCACTGGAACTTTACAACAATTCGGCAGATGAAGCAGTTAGTTTCCTAACCGATTATACTAACAATAAGGTTAAAGATGGAATACAGGAATGGAAGAAGCTCGGCCATTATCTGTTGGTAAAATATGTGGACGGCGTAATCAAACCGGATGAAAACGGAAAGTTTAAAAGAAACCAATACGGACAACCCGCCAACCCCATTCGTGCGGGGTACTCAAATGAGTTTTACAAAAAAGTGATAGAACAAACAGGGGACAAATATAAAGTAACCGAAATAAATTAGTAAGCTATCCGCAACAATAACACTATCAAATGATTACTAAGAACTTTTCAGTCTGAAAGTTGTTTTTAATAACGACGAATCAAACAATATAAAACATTATAAAATATTTATTTTATGAACAACGAATTATTACTAGATCAGGTAAAGCATAAAGCACAAACATGGCTTGATGGCAATTACGATGAAAAGACAAAACAAGAAGTCAAATCAATGTTGGAAAACGAAGATACATCTTCGCTTGTAGATGCATTCTACAAAGATCTGGAATTTGGCACAGGAGGACTACGCGGCATTATGGGTGCAGGTAGCAACCGAATGAACAAATACACTGTTGGAGCTGCCACACAAGGACTTAGCAATTACCTGCTCAAAGAGTTTGAAGATTTGGAGCAAATTAAGGTAGTTATAGGTCATGACTGTCGTAATAATAGTCGTGAATTCTCAGAAATAGCTGCCAACATATTCAGTGCAAATGGCATTAAGGTTTATCTTTTTGAAAACCTTCGTCCTACTCCTGAAGTGTCTTATGCAATAAGAAAATTGGGATGTCAAAGCGGAATAATGATTACTGCTTCACACAACCCTAAAGAGTATAACGGCTTTAAAGCCTATTGGGATGATGGCGCACAGGTGCTTGGGCCTCACGACAAAAATATTATTGCAGAGGTAAACAGAGTTGAATCTATTGATGACATCAAATTTGAGGGCAACAAAAAGCTGATTGAAATAATTGGTGAAGACATGGACAGGATGTTTATCAACAAAGTAAAAAGCTTTGTTTTGTCGCCAAAAGCCATTGAGAATCAGAAAGACATGAAGATTGTATATACACCAATTCATGGAACAGGTATAACACTTATCCCTGCATCACTGAAAGAAATTGGTTTTACAAATATAATTGATGTGCCGGAACAAAATGTGATAAGCGGAAATTTCCCAACGGTAATATCACCCAATCCTGAAGAGCCTGCTGCTTTGGATTTGGCTATTAAAAAAGCAGTCGAAACAGGTGCAGAGCTTGTTTTGGCTACTGACCCCGACGCTGACAGAATTGGTGCTGCCATACGCGACGACGAAGGTAATTTCTTTCTGCTCAATGGTAATCAAATATTCCTTATTCTCATCCATTACCTGATGAGTCAACGAAAAGAGAATGGCTTGCTTACCGGCAATGAATTTATCGTAAAGACAATTGTTACTACCGAGCTTGTTAAAAAAATATCTGACAAACTTGGTATCGAGATGTACGATTGCTACACAGGTTTTAAATGGATTGCACAAATCATTCGTGAGAATGAAGGTGTGAAAAAATATATTGGCGGTGGAGAAGAAAGTTTTGGCTTCCTTGCTGACGACTTCGTTCGTGACAAAGACTCGGTCTCGGCTTGTACCCTGTTTGCTGAAGTTGCAGCATGGGCCAAAGATAATGGCAAAACAGTTTATCAGCTCCTTCAGGATATCTATATTGAGTTTGGTTACTCAAAAGAAATGAACATCTCGCTTGTGAGAGAAGGCAAGAAGGGAGCTGACGAAATAGAGGCGATGATGAAGGACTTCCGTACCAACCCAATAAAAGAACTAGCAGGATCTCCTGTTGTGTTGGCAAAAGATTATGCCAAGCTAGAGAGCATTGACTACGAAAACGATGAAGTAATTACTTTAAATATGCCTACAACATCTAACGTGCTTCAATATTTCACACAAGATGGCAGT
The DNA here is from genome assembly GCA_964346415.1 of uncultured Proteiniphilum sp. Classification (GTDB taxonomy): domain Bacteria; phylum Bacteroidota; class Bacteroidia; order Bacteroidales; family Dysgonomonadaceae; genus Petrimonas. The sequence goes on along the minus strand of CAYFUQ010000017.1, from coordinate 439 downwards.
AAAGTTTCAATTCGCCCTTCAGGCACAGAGCCTAAAATTAAATTTTACATAGAGGTAACAGGTCCCAAGGTTAACAACCGCGAAGAGCTGGCTCAGGCAGAAGCAGAAGTGGAGAAAAAAATTGCATCCATTATGCAATTCTTCGGACTATAATAGCAGGCTATACGCTTTTAATCAAGAGGCTGTTTACTAGGTAAGCAGCCTCTTTTGTTATATCAAGGAAAACACTAAATGTCAAGTTACATTGATAGTTTACAAATTTGTAATATACCAATGTAGTTTTACATTGAGACATTACAAACTTGTAATATGTCATTATAGTTCTACATTCAGACATTACAAACTTGTAATATGTCATTATAGTTCTACATTCAGACATTACAAACTTGTAATATGCCATTATAGTTCTACATTCAGACATTACAAACTTGTAATATGC
>CAYFUQ010000016.1:0-40906 GCA_964346415.1 uncultured Proteiniphilum sp. | reverse complement strand
TATGCCCCTGATTTCAAATCGAGAATTTACAATAGGAACTATTGCGGATAATCATAAAAAACAATATGCAAATACGTTTTAATAATCTAAACAAATGAAATGAAAAGAAAAAAATTAAATTTAGAAAGGGGAATATTAACAACACTGTTGTGGATATTCAGTTTAAGTTTGCTAGCGCAAAACACAACTGTTAGTGGCAGAATAACAGACACTAACAAAGAAGTATTAATCGGCGTAACTGTACTTTTAAAACTGGCGATATAAAGGTAAGGTATCATTTTATTGTGGCTGGGAATATAGATAAAAGTAATTTGAGATTAGTGGCAGAGCAACCCGACATATGGAAAGTAAAAATAAATGATACTTCAGTCTCATCAGATTCTCAACAAAGTTGGCTGGACCCACGCTTTGGCGTATATGAAATAGGCGAATTGGTAGAGACAGGTGTCAACGTTGTTGAACTTAGTGTAGAACCAATGAGTATATATGCTGAAATTGCACCGATATATATATTAGGAGATTTTGCACTACAATCTGCATCAGCAAGATGGATAATAATTGAACCAGCTGAAAACTTGGGACTCGGTAGCTGGAAAACTCAGGGACATCCCTATTACTCTTGGGATGTTTCATATAGTAAAAGCTACACAATTAAAGATCTTTCCGCTCAATATACACTTCAATTAAAAGAATGGAATGGCACACTTTCGGAAGTGTATGTAAATGGAAGTAAAGTAGGTTTGATAGCATATAAGCCATACGAATTCGATTTGTCACCCTATCTAAAAAGGGCAAAAATAATATTGAGGTCAGAGTGGTTGGCAGTCTTAAAAACTTATTGGGTCCTCATTATAACCAAGATAAAGGCATAGCCAGCCCGTGGCATTGGAACGATGTACATAGACAAAATCCTGGTAAAGATTACAATTTACTGGATTACGGTTTAATGAAAGATTTTATAGTTGTTTCCCACAAAGAATAATTTTAATTTATAAATATCAAAATACAATAAAGCATTCAGTATGGGATTATTTTACTATACAAATAAATCCTAAATACTGTTTGCTTTTATAACCTAACTTCAAAACAACTTCAAATATTATTGAAACTATAAGTCTGTTCAAAAAATGTAAAATTAACAAAACAAAGAATATAACTAAACTTATGAAGAAAACAGCAATTCTAACCCTCATATCTTTTTTCCTCTGTTTATCTTTTGTAAGAGCAGATACGCTCAATATCAATCCAAAAATAAGCAGTCTCACTTGCAATCATCAAAATGATTCTGTTATTATGATTGCTGATAGCCCGGTATTTGGCTGGCAAATCGATGCTTATGAAAATAACATCTATCAGAAAGCCTATAATATTCAGATTTACGAGATAAACTATACCGGTCAGAAACTGGTATGGGATTCAGGTCTGATTAATTCAAAGCAGAGCCAATTTGTCCGATATAAAGGGGATGAATCGTTAAATCCCAAAACAGTCTATGGATGGCGTGTGAAAATTCTGGACAATAACGATAAAGAATCCGACTGGTCTAAACTACAAATATTCAGAACAGTACCTTCCGATTTAGAAAATGACTCCAAGTGGATTGGAGCCATCACAAAAGCTGATTCCAATATTCCGGAAGGCAGAAATTATCATGGATTGTCCATCTCCACTGAGGAAGGGCAAAAGTGGCAAAACAGCCACCCACTTTCCAAGAGAAGTGTCTATCTGAGAAAAGAATTCACAACAGAAAGAAAGATTAAAGATGCAATTCTTTATATCTCAGGGCTTGGTCATTATGAATTAACTTTAAATGGTGATAAAGTAGGTGATGCCCAGTTTGCTCCTTTATGGAGTGATTATGACAAAACTGTCTATTACAATGCTTATGATGTAACAGAACAGATAAGAGAAGAAAATGCAATCGGGGTTCTGCTGGGTAATGGTTTTTACAATGAGCAGGGAGGACGATATGTAAAAATGCAGGTTAGTTTTGGGCCGCCGACTCTCTTCTTTAAACTTAGCATAACTTATAACGATGGAACAGTCAGTGAAATTGTTTCAGATGAAACTTGGAAATATTCAGAAAGCCCCATCACGTACAATGATATGTATGGTGGTGAAAATTATGATGCCAGACTTGAACAGGAAGGCTGGGATAAATTTGATTTTGATGACTCCCTATGGAAACCGGTTGTGATTCAGGAGCCGCCTTCAGGTATATTAACCGTGCAAAATGCTCAACCCGTTAAAGTAATGGCGGAATATAAACCGGTTTCAGTAAAAGCTGTCGATGACGTTTATGTTTATGACATGGGGCAAAATTTGTCAGGTTTTCCAAGAATAAAGGTTTCAGGAAAACCGGGTGAGACAATTAAAATAACTGTATCTGAAAACATTTATGAGAACGGAACCGTAAATCAATCTCAATCCGGTGCTCCCTATTATTATGAATATACACTTAAAGGTGAAGGTGTTGAAACATGGCAACCCAGATTCACCTATTACGGATATAAATACATTCAGATTGAAGGTGCAAAACCTGCTGATTCTGACGACCTGAACTCTGTACCGGAGATTCATGATATTACTTCTTGTTTTGTGCACAACTCCGTATCACAAATCGGGCATTTTGAATCTTCAAATGAAATATTCAACAAAACACACGAAATCATCGTAAATGCCATTAAAAGCAATATGCATGCAGTATTTACAGATTGTCCGCACAGGGAAAAACTTGGATGGCTTGAACAGGTTCATCTTAACGGTCCGGGATTATTTTACAATTTTGATCTGACCCGGTTTGCACCAAAAATCATGCAGGATATCAAAGATGCTCAACTTCCAAACGGACTGGTACCGGATATTGCACCTGAATATGTTGTTTTTGTTGACGGTTTCCGCGATTCTCCCGAATGGGGAAGCACAGCGGTCTTTTTACCATTCTTATATTACAAATATTACGGCGACGATTCCCTTATTTTTGAATTTTACGATGTAATGAAAAGATATGTAGATTACTTATCAGGAACTGCTAACAATCATATACTCAGCCATGGACTTGGCGACTGGTGTGATTTTCGGATCAATGAACCTTACGGAGTTTCCAAGAACACTCCCGTTCCTTTATCTGCATCCGTACATTATTATATGACAATAGACTATCTTTGTAAAGCAGCAGAGCTGACAAATAAAGCTGATGATCTTAAATATTATTCTTCATTGAAGGATGATGTCAAAACAGCTTTCAACAAAGAGTTCTTCGATCCTGTGACAATGCAATATGGAACCGGAAGTCAGGCATCCAACTCAATGCCGTTATTTGCGGGACTGGTCGAAGAACAACACAAAAGAGCCGTACTGGATAATCTGATAAAAAATATTGAAGAGAATGGCTTCAGATTAACTACGGGAGATGTTGGCAACAGGTATTTGTTCCAGACTCTTGCCATGAACGATTTAGATGAAATCATGTATAAAATGCACAATCACTATGAGGTACCGGGTTATGGATTTCAACTTAAATTTGGAGTAACAACACTCACTGAATTGTGGGATCCAAGAGATGGGGCATCATGGAACCATTTTATGATGGGACAAATTGAAGAGTGGTTTTATAAATCACTTGCAGGAATAAATGTGGAGGATAACGATTACAGCGGATTCCAAAATCTTCTTATCCAGCCTAAGCCGGTAGGAGATTTATCCTACGTGAATGCTTCACATAAAACACTATACGGAAAAGTAACGGTAGACTGGAAAATTGCTGATGATATTTTTCATATTAATGTATCAATTCCCGGCAATTCCAAAGGAAAAATAATTTTACCGTTCAGTAAGAAGGAGATGATTGTTGAAAGTGGAAATTATTATTTCACAGACAACCTGATTACCAATTAAAATTTCAATCTTTGTATTATTACAATATTTTACACATCATTTATTAAAACCCATTTCAAATGCTGCGCTTTTATTCAATTCTTGTTATACTGTCATTTTCGATTGCTCTAAATGCAAAAAACTCAACGATAACCCCAACAGACCTCACTTGTGAATATCTCTCCTCTCCCACTTCTGTTGATATTCCCAAGCCTCGATTCAGCTGGAAATTTACAACAACCAATGAAACGACATTCAATCAAAAACAAACCGCTTATCGCATATTGGTTGGTGACAATGTGAAAAAAATAAGCAAAAGGAACTTATGGGATTCCGGGTGGGTGAATTCTGATGAAATGCAACTGATCGAATACAACGGCAAAACCCTGAAATCAGATACAGACTATTTCTGGAAAGTATTGATTAGGGATGAGCATGGTGTAGTGAGTGAAAGCGATATATCAACTTTCAGCACCGGAGTTTTCGATGAGAAAAAGTGGAGTGCGAAATGGATCGGCAGTGATGAAGAATTTGTTCCTTCGGAACAGGGAAACCAAATTTCCGATCCCTGGCTTAGGAAATCATTTGAATTAAAAAAGAAGCCTCACAGAGCAAAATTATTTGTAGCTTCGATTGGATATCATGAAGTATATGTAAACGGGAAAAGAATTGACAATCATGTTCTCGCACCTGCCGTATCCGACCATACAAAACGGGCACGATATATAAGCTACGATATTGCATCTTCATTGCAAAAAGGAGAAAATGTAATTGCAATCTGGCTGGGCGCGTCCTGGTCAATTTATGCACCCTATCTGACAGATGACAAACCCCGAACTCCCATTGTCCTCGCTCAAACAGATATATTCGGCAAACGAAACAAACTGTTGAAAAGAATTGTCACAGACAACACCTGGAAAGTCCACCCAAGCCCCAATAAGCTGCTGGGCAGCTGGGGATTTGGCATCCCCGGAGGTTATGGCGGCGAGTTGTGGGATGACAACAAAAATATCGATAATTGGAACAAAACATCTCTTGACGACACCCAATGGAACAATGCCATTGAATACAACCCCAACCTCACGCTTTCTGCTCAAATGACTGAAACAAATGCATTGTTTGATGAAATCTCCCCTGTCCATATCGATAAAAAAGCAGACGATACATACAGGGTTGATATGGGTAAAAACTTTGCCGGCTGGGCTCAGATTAAAGTGAAAGGAAATCCCGGTGATACCGTTCGTTTCCTGATATCTGAAAGAGAACAGGATGAAATGACTTTCAGCCTTAACAGTGCATTTGTAATGGGAAAATCGGGAGAAGGAGTTTTCCGGAACAGATTCAACTACGGTTCGGGTAGATGGATAACCATTAAAGGTGTTACCGCTGCCCTGCAAAAGGAAGATATAAAGGGATGGATGGTAAGAAGCAACTACAAAGATGCGGCTACATTTGAGTGTTCCGATTCGTTGCAAAACTGGATCTACAACACTGTGAAATGGACTTTCGAAAATCTATCACTTGGCGGATATATTGTTGACTGTCCACAACGCGAACGTTTTGGATATGGAGGCGATGCTCATGCAACATCAGAAACAGGTATGCTTAACTACCAACTTGGGTCATTCTATACAAAATGGATGGAAGACTGGCGTGATGTTCAGGGAACCGAGCCTATGGTGGGCAATATGAATGACCCTGAATGGGCAAGAAGCCATGAGGGCAGCGGTCGCATTCTTGGTGGTGGTGTATTACCACAAACTGCCCCTACTTATCATGGCGGTGGTGGACCTGCTTGGGGTGGCATAGTAGTGACCTTACCCTGGTTTATGTATGAATATTATGGTGACACACGTATTCTTAATGATAATTTTGAGCTTGTAAAAGGTTGGCTTGAATTTCTTGACAGTCATGTAGAGAATGGTATGCTGCAACGTTATGGAGGACCCTGGGATTTTCTGGGAGACTGGCTGTGGCCTCAGGCCGGCGCACAAGGAATGAATAATAATTATGATGAAAACCTTTTTTTCAATAATTGCTACTGGATTTATAATCTTAAAACTGCAGCAAAGTATGCTAACGTAATTGGTAAAACAGAAGAAGCTGAAAAGTGGACTCAACAAGCCGAGAAGTCACAAAAGATAATACACGACAGATATTTTCATCCCAGCGAGTTCAATTATTCCGACAAATCAATGCGTAGTCTGTCTGCTGCATTGTATGGTGATATTATGCCCGTCCATTTGCGTGAGAAGGTAATAGGTTCGCTTGAAAAAGAAATTATGGTTAACCGAAATGGTCATATTGATGTTGGTATAACAGGTGGTGCAATGCTGTTTAAAGTATTGCGGGACGAGGGAAGAGATGATCTAATATATTCTATGACATCTCAAACAACATATCCAAGCTGGGGGCTAATGCGTGACAGTGGTGCAACTACAATTTGGGAAATGTGGGAAAAGGATCTCCCGGGTCATTCGCTGCTACACAGCTCTTATTTATATCCGGGTGCATGGTACATAGATGGAATTGCAGGTATAAAAAAAGTTGCAGAGTTTGCTGGATACAACAAATTTGAAATCAGAATTCCCAAACTAGATGAATCACAAATCAAATGGGCGAAGGCTGAGTATAACTCTAACGGTGGATTAATAAAAGCGTACTGGAAAAAGGAGAATGGCAAAACCGAATTGAATGTAACAGTGCCACCTAACAGTAATGCAACAGTATATTTCCCAAAATCAGGGAACAATGTTTTTGTTAATTCCGAATATGCAAAAGAAGCAGACGAACCATGCGATAAATACCATATCTACCATATCGGCTCCGGGAGCTATCAATTTAAAAATTAAATCACTAAATAAAGTATCAATATGAAGAAAAACAACTTAATCCTTATTTTTCTCCTTTCAGTGTTAGGAGTAAGTGCACAGCAACTATCTGTTGTGGATTTGACCTGCGAACATAAGGTCAACCCCATTGGATTAGAAACGCAACAACCAAGATTTTCGTGGAAAATAAATGCCACAGGCAACGGCGTAATGCAATCAGCATATCAGATAAGAGTTGCAACTGAGTCGTCGTTTGCAAAATCTAAAATAGTTTGGGATTCGGGGAAAATAGAATCTGATGAATCCGTCTTGCAAAAATATAAAGGCAGCAGTCTCACTTCAGGTCAGAGATACTACTGGCAGGTGAAGGTGTGGGACAACAAGAGGCGCACATCTAAGTGGAGCGAAACGGCCTATTGGGAAATGGGTTTGCTCAATGAAGCCGACTGGAAGGCAAAATGGATTGAAAAAACAGGAGACGCTGAAAGAAACTCTCCTGCACTATATTTGAGAAAAGAATTCGATGTTGATAAGAAAATCTCAAAAGCTACCATATACGCTACGGCTCATGGAGTTTATGAACTAAGCCTTAATGGCAACAAAGTGGGTGATCAGGTACTCACACCGGGATGGACTACATATGGCAAGCGTCTTCAATATCAGGCATATGACGTAACCAAACAACTTAGCACCGGAAATAATGCTATCGGAGTATCTCTTGGTGAAGGCTGGTATAAAGGTAGTTTGGCATGGGGCGACAACTGGGCAATATATGGCAACAAAGAAGGTTTGTTGCTTCAATTGAATATTGAGTACGCAGACGGAAGCAAGCAAACTGTTGTCAGCGACGAAAGCTGGAAAATTACAGATAAAGGGCCGATTGTCCGAAATGGGTTTTACTATGGTGAGATATATGATGCAACCAAAGAGATGAACGGTTGGGATAAGGTTGGGTTTGACGACAGCAATTGGGAATCAGTTCAAACGGCAAGTTATGATTTTAATTTAGTTGCATCAGAAGGTGCTGAAATAAAGAAAATTGAAGAAATAACTCCTATAGAAGTTTTACCGGTATCGGGTGGTAAACAAATCATAGACATGGGTCAAAATATGGTTGGTTGGGTTAGACTGAAAGTTAGCGGACCAAAAGGAACAGAAATAACAATCAAGCATGCCGAGGTTCTTGACAGGGACGGTAATTTCTATACTGATAATTTGCGTTCTGCTGAGTGTATTCTTCATTACACTCTGTCGGGTAATGGTGAAGAAGTATATGAACCACAATTTACCTTTATGGGATTCAGATACGTGGAAGTGGAGGGTTTTCCGGGTGAACTGAGTAAAGAAAATATTACCGGTATTGTGGTGCATTCAGAAATGAAACAGACCGGTTGGTATGAGTCATCTGAACCATTACTCAATCAATTACAAAGTAATATCATATGGGGTCAAAAGGGTAACTTCCTGGATGTTCCCACTGACTGTCCTCAACGCGACGAACGATTGGGATGGACTGGTGATGCGCAAGCATTTGCACGCACAGCTGCATACAACTATGACGTAGCTGCTTTCTTTAAAAAATGGCTAAAGGACCTAGCCCTGGATCAACGTCCGGGTGGCGAAGTGCCATTTGTGATACCGGATGTTTTGAATCCTCAAAACTCTACTGATGCTGGATGTTCTGCCGGCTGGGGAGATGCTGCAACGATTGTTCCATGGACAATGTATTTGGTGTATGGAGACAAAGATATGCTTGAAACACAATATCCAAGCATGAAAGCATGGGTAGAGTATATTCGTGACAAATCGGGTGACGACATGATTTGGAAAGATGGAAGCGTGTTTGGTGACTGGTTGTTTTTCCATCCTCTTGTCAACAATCACACGGAAGCAGACGGACATACCGATCGCAATTTTATTGCTACAGCATTTTATGCCTACTCTGCCAGCATATTATCTGAAGCTGCCAAAGTACTGGGAAAAGATGAAGATGCACGTTTGTATAGCGATATTTTCAACAAAATAAAGAAGGTGTTTATTCACGAATATGTTACACCGGCAGGAAGAGTGGGAACAAACTCACAAACATCGTATGTATTGGCTCTTATGTTTGATTTGCTGCCGACAGAGTTGCGCGAAAAAGCAGCACAGTTTCTGGCAGATGATGTCAGAAGCAGAGGCAACCATTTATCAACTGGTTTCTTAGGCACCCCATATCTCTGTCATGTACTTTCGGACAATGGTCACACAGACGTTGCATACGACCTGTTACTCCAAAAAACATTCCCGTCCTGGTTGTATCCTGTAACCGTGGGAGCAACCACTATATGGGAAAGATGGGACGGACAACGCCCCGACGGAACATTTCAGGACCATGGCATGAATTCATTTAATCACTACGCATACGGAGCAATTGGTGATTGGATGTACAGGGTGTCGGCAGGATTGGATACAAAAACTGCAGGATATAAGCATCTGTTGATAAGACCACACACAACTTCGCATCTGGAGTTTTCTAAAGCTACATTTGACAGCCCATACGGAACAGTGAAATCAGGATGGACTAAAAATGAAAACAGTGTTACCGTGGGGGTTTCTATACCGGCAAACAGCAAAGCAACTGTGGTTTTGAGAACCAAACAAGATTCAGTGGTTACTGTTAACGGTCAGTCGATAACTAATAATAAAAACATCTCAGACATCAAATCAGGAAATGGTGTAACTGAATTCGTCGTGGGTTCAGGCAATTATACTTTTGAATATGAAGAATAGTAAATAAACAATTTACTTAAATATTTAAACAAGCGACCCTGAATTAAAAAGATAATTCAGGGTCGCTTTTATCTATATTTTGTAATACTTATTTCAGCAGTCCACCGAGGATATCATCAATCAAACCACCACTCTTTTTCTTGCTGCTGCCACCGCCAAGCAAACCACCAACTACGTCCAGCAATCCTCCTGCTGAAGATTTTTTGGCAGGGGAAGCACCCAGCAAACCACCTAAGAGTTCACCCAAACCACCGGCTGAGGTTTTGGTTTGTTGTTTTTGTTTTCCTACAAAAGCCATCACTATTGGGGCCAGCATAGACAAAAGCGGTCCAACTTTGGACAAACTTAGTCCTGACTGTTGCGACACACCTTTTTGCACTGCAGAGAGATTCTTTCCAAAAACATGTTCGAGAATTCCGTTTCCATCTTGTTGGATGGCACCCGACTGCGACTGAAGCATACCGGTCAGATTATCAAGCAATGAGCCATCATGCTTTGACTCCAGAGCCTTATTCAAGCTTTCTGCACCTTGTGCAGATTGTGCGTTCTTGGTTAGCCCCGCTAAAATTGCAGGAACGGCAACACTCACTGCTGAAGAAGCCTCGTTTTGATTCAATCCTAGTTGTGAAGATACATTTTGTATTAGTCCTTTACCGATTGGGCTGTTTAATAAAGTTGTTAAATCCATAGTTTTATAATTATTTTGTTAGATGCTATTCCAAAGATAATAAAAATATGCCTATTATGACATTTGTGTCCGGTCATTTTTTCAATTGGGGATTTTATACTCGTTTTTATTATGTATCCCTATTTAGGTACGTCCTAATTATGATTTCCACAGAATGTTGAAGTTGAAAACAGAAACCCGTTTTGGACTTAAACACTTTGTTGAACCTAAAATCGGAAACCTGATTCGGACTTAAACACATTGCTGAACCTGAAAACAGAAACCTGATTCGGACTTCAACACATTGCTGAACATAAAAACAGAAACCTGATTCGGACTTCAACACACTGCTGAACCTGAAAACAGAAACCTGATTTGGACTTAAACACATTGCTGAACATAAAAACAGAAACCTGATTCGGACTTCAACACATTGCTGAACATAAAAACAGAAACCTGATTCGGACTTCAACACACTGCTGAACCTGAAAACAGAAACCTGATTTGGACTTAAACAGTAAATGAATTAAAAACTTTATGTGAGAATTATGAGTTTTTAAGTTTGATTTTATCTATTTTTGTAGGTAACAACATTTAAATAAATCAGAACAAGCACACATTCTGCATCTGATGTCATCAGCAAGAGCAGCTGTGACCAACAAAAGAAAGGAAAACAAATAAACAATGAAACAATATTTAGATTTATTGCAACGAGTTTTGGACGAGGGTGTACAAAAAGAAGACCGAACAGGAACAGGAACCATTAGTGTATTTGGTCATCAAAGTCGGTTCAACATGAGCGATGGATTCCCCGTGCTGACCACTAAGAAGTTGCATCTGAGATCAATTATTCATGAGCTTCTTTGGTTTCTAAATGGCGACACCAACATTAAATATCTCAACGATAACGGTGTACGTATCTGGAACGAGTGGGCTGACGAGGATGGCGACCTGGGACATATATATGGATACCAGTGGCGCTCGTGGCCCGACTACACAGGAGGACACATAGACCAGATTAGCGAAGTGGTGGAAACACTAAAGAGCAACCCCGACTCGCGCCGAATAATTGTCAGTTCATGGAATGTGGCAGATCTGGGCAATATGAACCTCCCACCTTGCCATGCATTCTTTCAGTTTTATGTTGCCGACGGAAAACTGAGCCTGCAACTTTATCAGCGCAGTGCGGATATTTTCCTGGGAGTTCCATTTAATATTGCTTCGTATGCTTTGCTACTAAAAATGATGGCGCAGGTAACAGGACTCGAAGAGGGTGACTTTGTGCACACGTTTGGTGATGCTCATATCTATCTGAATCATCTGGATCAGGTGAAATTGCAACTCACACGAGAACCTCGTGCGTTACCGCAGATGAAGATTAATCCTGACGTAAAAGATATATTTGCTTTCAGGGCAGAAGACTTTGAGCTTGTCAATTATGACGCGCATCCACATATCAAGGGAGAAGTTTCAATTTAAGACAAATATTTTGACAGACAATCAACAGGATATGATAAGAGAAATTGCATCGGTGGTCATAATCGATGAGAATAATGCCATAGGGGTGGATGGTGGCTTGCTATGCCATCTGCCCAATGATTTGAAACATTTCAAGAATGTAACCACGGGGCATAACATAATAATGGGTCGCCGTACCTATGAGTCGCTCCCAAAAGGTGCCCTACCCAATCGCATAAATATTGTTGTGACATCTGACCGGGAGGAAAACTATCCCGGATGCACTGTCGTACGTTCAGTGGAAGAAGCATTTGAGGCAGCTGAGGCTGACAAACATATCTACATTATAGGTGGTGGACAAATTTACAACGCTACTTTTGATATGCTAAATACCCTTTATCTGTCACGTATCCATCATAGGTTTGAGAAAGTTGACACATATTTTCCTGAAATCAACTTTGATGAGTGGGAGCTTGTTGAAGAAGAACATCATCAGGCAGACGACCGTCACGCATACGACTATTCATTTCTTAAATATGTGAAAAAGTAGCACCCTTGCCTAAGGGTGCACCGTTAACGATACCTGATATCCTGCATACTTGCGGATATTGATTACTCGGTTTTCGTCCATCAACAGATATTGTCCTTTGATGCCCATCAGCTTGCCTTCAAATTGAGGGGTCTTATCAAGATTTATGGTTTTCAAACTCTTGGGATATGAGATAACAGGATAATTGATATATGTTATTTCATCCTCGTCGGTTATATATTCAGCTATATCACCGGGCAAAAGCGGCTCAAGATCTCGTTTGACCTGCTCCAGGTCTATATCCTCATCAATTTCGTTTTTCAACATATTCCGCCAGTTAGTCTTATCATCGAACGTATCCTTTAGCGCCACTTCTATCATACCTGCCAAATAACGATTAGGAGTCTTAGCCAGCTTAATTGCCGAACTGGCTCCCTGATCAATCCAGCGGGTAGGCACCTGATGATCTCGGGTAACACCCACTTTCACCTTGTCAGTTGCTGCCAGATATACATAATGAGGCTTGTTGTGATTTTCCTCTTCCCACTCAGGATCACGCCCCTCGCCAAGGTGTGCGCGACATAACTCAGGGTGAATGATACACTCCGAGTTTTGAGGTGCATTTTTGAAACATGGAAAACAAAATCCCTGCGCAAAAGAGGTTTTGGTTTTACGTCCGCAATTGATGCAAAATATGATGCCTTCAAATTTAAATGATATTTCTTTTCCAATCAATTCATTGAATGAATAGAGTTGTTCCTCTTGTGTTGCTGTGTCAAACAGTCTTAAACCATATTCCACAATGCCGTCGCCATTAATTTTTGCGGGCATCTTTCTTAATTCTCCTGTATATGTCATTATTGTTTTCTTTAAGTGCAAAGTTAATTAATTTATCGGTTCACCTCTATCAAACTACCGCGCTCTTCATCTTTGGTGATGGTAAGCGTCATCGGTATTCGCTCTTTCAGTTCTTCGACGTGTGATATGATACCAACGATCTTATTCTCTTTATTTAGTCCCGTAAGTGTTTCAAAAACTATATTTACAGACTCAAGGTCTTGCGTACCAAAACCTTCGTCGATAAAGAAAAAGTTTCTGTCTGCCTGTGCATTAGTCTGCACACTTTCGGCTAGTGCCAAGGCCAGCGACAATGAAACCTGAAATGCCTGACCACCCGACAGAGTTTTTACGCTGCGACTGCGTCCTTCGTTAAGGTAGTCAATTATTTCAAAGTCATTGTTTTCATTTAGTCGAAGACGCAGCTGGTTGCGGGTCATTCTGTGGAAACGAACGTTTGCATGGTCACACAACTGACTTAGATAGATTGAAGAAATATATTCAACAAAACCCGCCCCCTTGAAGAGATTATACATAATCTGAACATTAGCTTTGCGCTTTTCTAAATTCTCTTTTTCTTTTAGAAGTTCTTTCTTCTCTTCATATTGTTTTTTTACTCTTTCAAGCTCAGCAGCTAGTTTGGTGTTTATCACCTTTAATTGCTCAAGCTGTTCTTTTGTGGTATTCCAAAAGTTTTCTTCTTCAGTAAACTTTGAATCATCATAAGATGCTTCATCAAGTCGCTTCCTCAAATCCTTTATTTTATTTTCAAGTATTCCAAACTGAAGATTAAAGGCGTTGATTTCTTCACGCTCTTTAGCCACATCCAAAACAGACGACAGAACAGTTTCAACATGTTTCAAATCTTCTGTTTTTTCCCGAAGGAGTTTAGTGTGCAAAGCCTTATTAAGTTTTTCAATATCATTCTTAAGGGAAGCCTGTTTTTTATCCAATGATTCTTTTAATGCCGAGGCAGATGCCTGATCGGTAGTCAACAGGTTAATCTCATCGGTTAGTTTCTTATAATTCTCCTCTACCCTGTCGTTTTCCTGCTTTAGTTTAGACAGCTCACGGTTCACATCATCAGGTTGTTTTTCTTTATATGCAGCAAAGTCAACAACTTTGAGGTTGGATTTATTCGTCTCTATCGAAGCCTTAAGAGAGTTTTCTTCTAAGGTGAGTTCCTCCAGTTTCTTACGGTAACGCTCAAGATTGCTTCTCGCCTGCTCTTGTTCATTTTGCTTTTCTTTCAGCGACAGCTCCTTTTTATCTATTTCCTTCTGCAAGGCGAACACACGGTTTTTCTGCTCAATGAATGCCTTTTCGTTAGTAGCGTCGAAGTCACTCCACACAAACTGCAACAAGTGATTTTGGTAATTCTCATTTAGTGTTCGCAACTGCTCGGATGCATTCTCTAATTCCTTCTTTTTGCTTTCCAACTGATCGAGTAGTCTAATCGCTTCCAGCCTGTCGTTTTGCAATTTTTCTCTTTCAGAAGCAATGTTATTCAGGGCCTTGACAGCTTTGTTTAGCTCTTCCGTAACATCATTGGCATGCAAAATGTGAGGATGCTCCGTTGAACCACACAAAGGGCAAGCCCTTCCGTCGTGCAATTCGTTTGAATACTCCACCAGTTTTTGCTGGGTCATCAATTCATTTCGTTTATTCTCCAGATTGAATTGTCTCAGGTTTAATTCTTCAACCTGTTTTTGATAATTTGTTTCGAAAAAATCAACATTGATATTTTTCTCTTCGAGGGTTATGCGCAGCTGTTTAAGATCTGCGTTAATGTTTGCGAGCAACTTGTCCTTTTCTTCAATGGCTTCAGACATTGTTTTGGATTTCAAAAACCAATCAGACACTGCCATAAGTATCTGAGGGTCTATCAATTGTTTCCTCAAATTGTCTGTTTCATTCCTTATCGAATTAACGGTAGCCCCAAGGGTTTTTACAACTTTATCAGTTTCATTTACAAAGCCTTCACCTTTTTTATATCTATCAGCATTAGCAGCAATTTTCGCTGATGCCTCAATGACTTTCACTACCAATTGCAAATCGCTTTCCTCATTCCTTTTTTGCGGCAGCTGTTTATGATAGGAAGCGATAGAGTCGATAGATTTTCTTTTCTCTTCAAGACTGCTTTTTAAATATAATAGCTTTTTAGATAGATTTTCTTGCTCCAGACCATTGTCAGACAACTCCTGTTTCAGCTCTTTCAGTTTGCTCAGATCCTGACTAAACAACTTAAACAATCTATCATATTGTTCAGCCTCAGATTCTCTTTTCTTTATTTCGGGCAATCTTTGTTTATACCTCTCAAACTCTTCATTCTTTGACCGAAGCACCTCATAATCTGACTTGAGTGACTTTAGCAATTGATATTTTTGATTGATTAGTTCAAATTCATTGCTAAGTTTTATTTTCTTCTCTTCCTCCTGTTTTAAAACTTCTGTTTTGTTGGCAATATCTTCCTGAGTTACTGAGTCGTATGCTTGTAAACGTCCGTCAAGATTATCAAGATTTGAAGTATTGGTAGTCCTTAATCTGGAAACTTTATCGAAGAAATCGAAACGGTGCAACTGAAAAATTTCTTTCATCATCGTTGTGCGATCTTTGCCTCCAAGTTCCAAAAACTCTTTGAATTGTCCTTGGGGAATAATTATGGTACGCTTAAAGTTAGTATAGCTCAATCCTATGATTTTCGCAGCATCACTATCCTCAAGCGGTATCCATTGCTCGTTTTTGAATTCATAAAAAACAGTGTTTGATGGTTTTACGTCATCAAAATTCCTTGAGTTTCGTCTCATCTCACGCTTACAACGAAATATTCTTTTTTCATGATTCTCAAAATCAAACTCGATAAACGATCTGTCTGACTTGAGGTTCATCATATTGTAAGCACGCCTGTCCCTGGAATTCAGTCGTTCAGTTTCACCATAAAGGGCATAAGTAATTGCTTCCAATATAGACGACTTTCCGGATCCAACACCGCCAACTATTCCAAATAATCCCGCAGAAGTTAGTTCTTCAAAGTCGATAGTTTGTCTTTCACGATACGAATAGAGTCCTTCAATAGTTAATTTTATTGGTATCATCTCACTTACATTCCAAATATTTCGTTAAACATATCCATTATATCCGAATTGGGTTCTGCTCCATCATTTTTAGATTTAAAGAAATCCACAAACAACTCATCAACATTCTTATTAATATCGATATCATGTGTTGTTTCTTCATCAGTGTCGGTCTTCCTAACCTTGGGGATTAAATGGACAACACCACTGTGTGTTTGATAAATTAATCGTCGATCTTCTGCTTTCAAGAACTCATCTGTTTCCATTGTTAGCTCAACCAGCGATTCTTTGTTTTGGCTTAGCCATTCTACTGCATCGTCTGTGTTTGAGAATGTTTTTCGTTCAAGTTGTTTTCCTGCAGTTAGTCCTATTTTAGTTATTACAGGTAACTCATTTGGTGTGTCTATATCCACAATACTAACATACTTTTGCTGTCCTGCCTCAGCGAAGGAATATTGAAGAGGTGATCCTGAATATATTACAGGCTGATTTCCTCCCACATCCTGATATCTGTGAAGATGGCCAAGGGCAGCATACTGAACCTGCTTCGGTATAACATCCGAATATACAATGTCAGCATTTCCTATATTAAGTGGCTTTTCACCTTCAGGTTCTTCGGGGAGTTCACTTTCACGCTTGCCCATAAACAAATGGGTCGTTAGAAGGTTGTACCCTTTGTCATCGCAATATTGTTCGGCCAAAGCCTGCCATTTGTTATGCAAACTATCTTGAAGTGCTTGTTGTTTGTCGTCTGCAAAGTATTCTTTCAGTCGCACTTCATTGGCAAATGCAGTGTGCAGAAGACGTATAGGCTTATCGATACTTGGGAGTTCAATCTCTATAAATCCCATTTCAGATTTTACAAGCTGAAAGCTATCCTCTACTTCAAACAAGGGCACTATATCCGTTGGGTGACCAATAAAGATAATACCGTTTTCACGGGCAAGCACGTCGGCTACATTTACTCTGTCGGGTGAGTCATGATTGCCGGCTATAGCAATAACAGGTACCCTGCCATTTCTTGTTAATTTTTTCAATGTTCTATATAGAAGTTCGGTGGCTTCAATTGGAGGATTGAAACTGTCGAAAAGGTCACCGGCAACAATAACCATATCTACTTGTTGTTCTTTAGCTATAGCACATATCTCTTCCATAACTTCTTTCTGCTCTTCAATACGGCTGTAGTGATCCAATTTCTTTCCAAGATGCCAATCGGCAGTATGTAGTATTCTCATATATTTATATTTAATGAATTACAATAATAATCATTTATCATGAGCTTTCCCACAAGAACCTTTATAAAGACACAAAAAAAATGCCCGTTCTTAAACGGGCATTTTCAATTATAATTGATAAACTAATTGTTTATTTTTTACGCTTGGGAATATGAACAGCTTCACCCAATACATCAGCACAAGCTTCGAAGAGTGCTTCTGAATAAGTGGGGTGTCCATAGATGGTTTTAACAACTTCGTCAACCGTAATTTCCATCTCTACAAGCAAAGAAGCTTGATTGATGATTTCTGCAGCTGAAGGTCCCACGATGTGAACGCCAAGAATTTCGCCATATTTATTGTCAGCAATAACCTTAACAAATCCAACATTATCACCTGAAGCCATAGCACGACCATTGCCTGCAAAATCAAAGCGCCCGATGCGAACATCATACTTTTCACGCGCCTGCTCTTCGGTGTACCCAACCATAGCAACTTCAGGGTGTGTATATACAACTGAAGGAGAAGAGTGAATTTTCAACTCTCTGTGGTTGCCTTTTACGGCATTGTCGGCAGCAACTTCACCCATGCGATAAGCAACGTGTGCCAACATCTTGATACCGTTGATATCACCTGGTGCATAGATTCCTTTAACGCTGGTCTCCATATATTTGTCAACCTTAATTTTACCACGCTCCATTTCGAATTCAACCTCGCCCATTCCCTCAACATCAGGAAGACGGCCAACTGAAATCAGAACTTTGTCTGCAACAACAGACTCACCACCTTCTGTCTTAACCTCAACTTTGCCATTTTTATCAGCAAACTCATTGATTTTGGTTGAAGTCATAATCTTCACACCTTTTTTCTTCAACAGTTTTGTCAACAGATCAGAAGCTTCGGTGTCAATGCCCGGGATGATTCGGTCCATCATTTCTATAACGGTAACTTTAGTTCCCAATGCTTCAAACGCCTGAGCCATTTCAATACCAATTACGCCACCACCCACAACTGCAAGTGTTTCGGGAAGAACGTCAAGTGCAAGCAAATCATCACTTGATAAAATATTAGGATTATCAATACCGGGGATATTCACCTTTGAAACTTTTGAACCACCGGCAAGGATAATTTTGTCACCCTTAACTACAGTAGAGCCATCAACAATCACGTCTTTGTTTTTGTTAATCTTAGCCGTTCCTTTGAAAATTTCCACCTGATTGCTGCGCAATAATGCTTCAACACCGCTGGTTAGTTTCTTAACCACTGTGTTTTTATATTGCACTACTTTTGGCATATCTACTTTGTAAGAAGTACTGTCAAACACAATTCCGCGTGAAGCAGCCATTTCTACACCTTCAATGATTTCGCCATTCTTCAGATAAGTTTTGGTAGGGATACAGCCCACATTGAGACAAGTTCCACCAAATTCGCCTTTCTCAACAATGGCAACTTTAGCACCATGCTGAGCAGCACGTATAGCAGCAACATATCCCGCAGGACCACCTCCAATAACTACCACGTTGTATGAATCGTCAAGGTGAGTCAACGAGGTATCAACCTCCTCCTCTACTTCAACAACCTCTACCTTTTCTCTTGGTACAATTTCTTCACCTTCCTGACCTATGTAACCGATAACCTCAGTTACGGGAACCGTATCACCTTCCTGATGGATTATTTTAAGCAAAATACCTGAGTCTTCAGCTTCAACTTCCATACTGGTTTTGTCGGTCATAATTTCAAGAAGGAGTTCACCCTTTTCAACCGGGTCGCCTACATTCTTAAACCATTTAACAATTTGCCCCTCGCTCATGTCGATACCGGCTTTGGGCATAATTACTTCGTGAGCCATATATTTGTTTTTTTATTTTCAGTTTTTGATTGCCAACGCAACAGCGTTAGATTAATAATGATAACGGATCTTCTATGAGTTTTTTCAAATCAGTCATAAATTTGGCAGCTGCCAATCCGTCGATGATACGATGATCGCTGGTCAATCCCATTTTCATAATGGGTCTGATAACAGCTTCTCCGTCTTTCACCACCAGTTTCTCTTTAGTTGATGCAACACTTAAAATTGCAGCATTTGGCTGGTTGATAATTGCTGTAAAGTCGTCAACACCATACATACCAAGATTACTAATAGTGAATGTGCTTCCGGCTTGTTCGTCGGGCAATAGTTTTTTGGAGAACGTGCGCGAAGTAACATCTTTAAGAGCTATAACCAATTCACTCAATGACATTTTTTCAGCTCCTTTCACAACAGGCACTAACAGTCCGTCGTCCATACCAACAGCCATTCCAAGATTCACATAGTTGTGAAGAGTAATTTCAGTACCCTCTTTGTTCAGGCTGGCATTAATGTATTTGTGCTTCATCAATGTTTTGATTACTGCAAACGAAATCAAGTCAGTAACTGTCAGTTTCTTTTCAGTCTTTTCCATAATTGGCTCCATCAACTTCTTACGAAGTGCCAAGAGCTCAGTCATATCAAACTCCCATGTTTGAATAAATGATGGAATTGAGAAATAGCTTTCCGACATGCGTTTTGCAATAATTTTGCGCATCATGCTCATTGGAACAACCTCTGTATCTGCTGTTTGATCGGCCACAACCAATGCAGTACGAGTTTTGTCTGCCCCCGTCTTAACAGGTTTAGTTACCTTTGAAGATACACTAATTGTTGTGCCTGTAGCCTCAGCAAACTGATCTCTTGTAAGGCTTGCTTTAATTGCAGGATCAGATATCAGCAACAAGACATCATCTTTCATTATCTTATTATTGTGCCCCGATCCTTTTACTCCTTTGAGGTCAATGTTATGTTCATCGGCGATTCTTCTGGCTAATGGCGAAACATGAGTTTTACCTTCAAAGTTCCATCCGGCAACATCATCTTTGTGTATTCGTCCTTTATATCCTGTGCCGATCACGTTGTTCAGATCAACCCTCATGCGCTTTGCAAGTGCACGCGCAGAAGGAGTTGCCCTTATCAATTGTCTTTCTATCATATAATTTGAATTGTTTAAATAAACAGGATATTTATCGTTTATTCGCCAGTTTGAGGATATACTTTTTTATTCTTTCAACACTTGGAATCATCGCAGCCTCAAGCTTGGCATTGTAAGGAGTTGGTACATCCTCACCTGCAAGTCTTAGGATACGACCATCCAAGAAGTCAAAAGCATCACTCTCTGCAATCATTGCAGAAATTTCACCGATAAATCCACCGGTTTTGTGTGCATCATTAACGAGCAACACGCGACCAGTCTTCTTTACCGAATTTAGAACTGCATCTTTGTCAAGTGGCATCAGTGTTCTTAAGTCAACCACTTCAACGCTTACTCCTTCAGCTTCTTTCACTTCATCAGCTGCTTTAAGTACACGTTCGAGCATTCTACCGTATGTAACAACAGTTACATCTTTTCCCTCTCTTTTTATGTCTGCCTTACCTAAAGGTATGGTAAAGTCAGGATCAAGAGGTACTTCACCTTTCATGTTGTACTGCGCTTTATACTCAAGGAATATAACTGTGTTGTTATCCCTGACAGCGGATTTAAGCAGGCCTTTAACATCGGCCGGAGTTCCCGGTGCTACTACTTTTAGTCCGGGTATGTGGGTAAACCATGCTTCGAGTGACTGCGAGTGCTGTGCTGCTGAGCTCACGCCCGATCCTGCAGCTACACGAAATACCACAGGTACCTGTCCTTTGCCACCGAACATGTAACGGGTTTTTGCAGCTTGGTTCACAATATTATCCATCATAAACACGATAAAATCCATAAAAGCGACGTCCACTATGGGGCGCAGGCCTGTCATTGCGGCACCTATTGCGGCACCTGAGATCGCGGCTTCTGAGATTGGTGTATCGCGTATGCGTTCCTCACCAAATTCTTCGAGCATTCCAACTGATGTGCCGAAGTCGCCTCCAAACACACCAACATCCTCTCCCATTAGAAAGACATTCTCATCACGGCGCATTTCCTCAGACATTGCCGTCAAAATGGCGTCTCTTACGGTCATTTCTTTTCTTTCGTTTTCCATTTATGCTGTTTGTTCTTTTATTGTTTCTAAAAATTATAAATAAATTTATTGATTATATATGTTTCCTTATATAATCAATCTGCGAAAATATCTTCGAAAGCAGACTCGATTGAGGGCTCGGGGCTATCCATAGCAAATTGAACAGCTTTTTCCACTTCTTCTTCCGATTGTTTGTTGATGTTATCTACTTCTTCTTCAGTTGCTATATTATTTTCAACAAGATATTTTTTGAAGTTTTTGATAGGATCATCTTCTTTCCATTTTTCAACCTCTTCACGAGTGCGATATCTTCCTGCATCTGAAGTAGAGTGACCATACCAGCGGTAGGTAATTGATTCTACCAAAACCGGACCATTTCCTGCCCTTACATACTCTACCAGTTCTGTGAATTTATTATATACGTCAAGAAGATTATTCCCATCTTCTATAAAGTGGCCGGGAATACCATATGAACTTGCGCGTTTATAATTATAATCAATATTGATTACCTTATCGATGGGAGTACTAATTCCATACTTATTGTTGATTGAGTAAAAAATCACCGGAAGTTTCCATATCGAAGCCATGTTGAGTGTCTCGTGAAAAATTCCTTCGTTTACTGCACCGTCACCGAAGAAAGCTACAACAATCTTACCCGTTTTCTTAACCAGCTGAGTAAGTGCTGCACCAACCGCTATACCCATTCCGGCACCTACGATACCATTAGCACCCAGATTACCTTTTTCAACATCAGCAATATGCATAGAGCCACCTTTACCCTTACATGTACCGGTAGCTTTACCCATAATCTCTGCCATCATTTCGTCAAGGTTGATTCCCATAGCAATGGTCTGACCATGACCTCGGTGATTAGAGGTAATCAAATCACCTTCCGACAATGCAGCAACTGCACCAACGTTTGCAGCCTCTTCACCTACTGAGAAGTGTGTCATACCCGGCACCTGTCCTCTTCTTACCATGTAGTTGACTTTGTTGTCAAAATTACGGATGTCGCACATAAGTTTGTGCATGTGTAGCAATTTTTCCTTTGGTATTGCCTGATTAGTTTCTTTTTTAGATTTTGCCATAATATATTTTTAGTTGTGATTCTATTTAATAAATGTCTGACATATTTTTTCAGTCTATTACAATAACATCTTAAAGAGATATTTGTTTAACACACGGCATTGTTAAAAACCAAACATTTATGAGATTGATTATTTACTGTCATTTTTGTCCTTACAAAGTTATTTAGAATTATTCTGTAAAACAAAAGATTCACCACTTTTAACAGGACTTACAATGTTCATTTTGAGAGATATATAGACTATTTATAGCAGATAGCAGTTATCAATTAATCTAAAGACATGAAATAATAGTTTTGTATAATGGTATTATATTAAATAAAAAAGGAATCACTGTATTTAATAGTGATTCCTTTAAGAATTTCAGATTATAAGTATAGAAATTTACTTATAACTGTTTTTTACAAACTCAGCATTATTAAGATAGTCGATACTCTCTTTTACACCTTCTAACGGAGTTCCTGTGTAGCGTTCTACTTCGACAATCATATATTTAGCTCCGGATTTATCTGCATTGTTGTAAATCTTTTCAAAATCAACGTTTCCACTCTTGCCAATTTCTGTTTCATCTTTGATGTGAAGCAATTCGAATCGTCCGGGATAATTATTGAAATAATCAACAGGATCTTTTCCTCCTTCACCTACCCAATAAACGTCCATCTGGAAGAATACTTTTGATGGATCTGTGTTTTGAATAAGATAATCGTACATAATCTCGCCTTCAATTTCTTTAAACTCGAAATTGTGGTTGTGATAACCAAAGCGCATTCCGGCAGCATTACACTTCTCACCTATTTCATTGTAATACTCGCAATATGCCTGCAGCCCTTCCAATGTAGCAGGTGTGGGCATCCAGGGAGCTACAATATATTTCATGCCTGCATCTTTATGAGCCTTAATTGCTGTATCCCACCATGCCCAAACAGCATCCCAGTCTGTGTCAGCAGGATTTTCTGCTAATGGGTGAGCTATATGTGAAGAAAGCACTTCCATACCCGCATCTTCAATCGATTTTTTAAAATCTGCAGGTTCCATTCCGTAAAACTTCCCATCATTATAGTTGGCTGCTTCCACGCCTGTATATCCCATATCAGCAACTTCTTTTATAGTTGCATCATAATCAGCTTTAATGTCATCACGAACTGAATAAAGCTGAATATAAATATCCTTCCCAGCAGCTTTGTTTTCGCTGCTTCCACTGCCTCCACCGCATGCCGGTAGTATCATCAGCATACTTAGCAATGCTGTAGCTAAAAATAATGTTCTTTTTCTCATTATGTATAAATTGAAAAAAGAATATTCCCGAATAAAAATTGGAAATATTCTTTTAATTATTAGTTCAAACTTAATCTAGTAACTTAATTCTTATGTTGCGGAACCAAACGTCGTCCCCATGGTCTTGTAAGCCAAAGTATCCTTCACGGTTTTCACCACCACAATTGTTTAGCAACTCAAAAGCCAATGGCCATTTGTCTTCGCTAAATTTACTTGCCTGTAGCATATCGGTCCATTGCTGTGTCCACAAGTGATATTCTACAACATTCTCATTATTTTGTCCGTGAACAACTGTTCCTTTATATACCATGATTGTAGCCTTGTTCCACTCTCCAAATGGATTTTGATTTTGTGGAACAGCAGGAATCATGTCATAAAGAGATGCTGACATTCTGTTGTTATCTTTACCAAGCTTAGCATCGGGATGATTAGCATTATCCAATACCTGATACTCGGGAGATGAGATATAAATTGGCTCCATTCTGTCATTTCCGTCATTGTCCTTGGTTGAAATTTCTTGTGCTAGATAGAAAATTCCAGAGTTACCACCTTTGGAAACTTTCCATTCCAGCTCTAACTCGAAGTTTTTAAATTTGTGACTGAAAATAATATCACCCCCATCACCATCCTGTGCTTCTCCACCACCGGAACCATTAAATTTTATTGCACCATCTTCAATTGTCCATTTTCCGGGTACTGCGTCCTTTCCGTATCCACGCCATCCTGTAAAGTCTTTCCCATTAAAGAGAACAATATACCCATCTCCATCTGTTTCAAATTCAGAAAG
This sequence comes from uncultured Proteiniphilum sp., assembly GCA_964346415.1. Classification (GTDB taxonomy): domain Bacteria; phylum Bacteroidota; class Bacteroidia; order Bacteroidales; family Dysgonomonadaceae; genus Petrimonas. The sequence continues at coordinate 16,484 of CAYFUQ010000016.1, read as the reverse complement.
GTCCACCTGAGGTTTCTCTACTACTGTATATTCCGGAGTGTCTGATTCCATAGCTGTATCGCTTTCTGTTTTTTTTGCACCACCGGTGCAAGCTATCAAAGCTGCACCTATCAATAAACTTGTAAATGAATAAAAAACTTTTCTCATATTTCTTATATTATTAAATTTAATCCAATGAAAACAGCAACTCTTTCTTTTACAAAAGAGTGCTGTTTAAAAATTAGTTCTTTCTATTACCACTATGGCATGTCAGGAAGTTTCCAACCATTTTTATATGTATGCTTAATCATTTCTTCTGCGTATGCATTAGCATCCATTGGTTCTGTCATAGTTTTGTCGAATGTTGGATGACCATCAGTAATCTTGAAACCATCTTCAATAATTGTTCTGATCTTGGCATCTGATGGGATATTTGTAAACCTCATGTTTTCGCCATCCCAATGCAACTCTTGATTCAAGCCTTGCAATCTTACTCCCAAAACTCCCATTACAACCATTTCATTGAAAGGACCTGCCTCAGAGAATGGAGAAGCGGTTTCAACACGGTTTTCGGGACTTTCTTTACATGCACGCACCCAATCCATTTCGTGCGACAATGTAACTTCGCGTTGTGTTTTTGGAGAATTTGGTTTGTTTCCTGAAACTAACCATGGGTTCACACCGTAGCAACCACAAATCAGAGTATCTTTAGTTCCGTGGAAAATAGCTGCTCCACCTTGGTCGTTTAGGTTTTTACCTGCAGGTACTCCTTCAGGACGGAATGGAATCAGACCACCATCATACCATGTTACTTCAACTTCAGGCATCGCTACCTTTGGTAAGTTATCACGTTCGGGGAATACATATTTAACCATTTGTGCATTTGGAGCACAGTCATTTAACAACATACTTGAAGTTCCCTGAACTTTTGTTGGGTAGCCCAAATTCAAACCTTTAAATACAGGATGTAAAATATGACAAGCCATATCTCCTAGTGCACCTGTACCGAAGTCCCACCATCCACGCCAGTTCCATGGGTGATAAATATTATTAAATGGACGTTTATTAGCAGGGCCTATAAATAAATCCCAATTCAAGGTCTTTGGTATTTTGTCTGCTTTAGTAGGAGTCATTAATCCTTGCGGCCAAATTGGTCTGTCTGTAAACGTATCAACACGTGTAACTTCTCCAATTACACCGTCACGAATCCAATCTACAACCTGGCGAACACCGGCTCCTGAAGATCCTTGATTACCCATACTTGTTGCAACTTTGTATTTGTCTGCAAGCTTAGTAAGTAATCTTGACTCGTAAACACTATGTGTCAATGGTTTTTGAACATAAACATGTTTTCCCATAGTCATAGCATCAGCTGCGATGATTGCGTGAGTATGGTCGGCAGATGCAACAACAACAGCATCAATAGTGTCTCCCAACTCTTCATACATCTTGCGATAGTCATAATATCTTTTGGCATTTGGGAAATATTCAAATACGTTTTTGCTATATTTCCAATCTACGTCAGCCAGACCAACTATGTTCTGACTTTCCAGATTTTTCAGGTTAGCAAAGCCCATACCGCCCACACCTACACCAGCAATGTTTAATTTATCACTCGGGGCCGTATAACCCATACTCTTTCCAAGTACCGTAGAGGGAACAACAGTTAACCCCACAGCTGCAGTAGCACCTGCCTGGAGAAACTTTCTTCTTGAAATTTTTGATGACATACTTTTTTGTTTTAGATTAAATAATGGTAATTGTTTATGATTATTATATTAGCATAATTAGCGTATAACTGCTTTGAATATTACAAAACAATAAGATTGATTTGGTAAAAGTATAAATTTATATTGAATAATTGAAATATTATACTAATAATAAGAAAAGAATCACTCTCTTTTAATGTAATTTAAAATCTCCCCGTTCAAATGTGCTTCGTAATGACATACAAATATAAATAAATCATCAACAACAAGTGTAAAATAAGGTTATGACACGTGATAAATAATACCTTTAGTCACATAAAAGAGATATCCTTTCACATTATCGTAGCCCATTTCATTAATATTACGAACATAATATTCAATTTGACGATTATATCTTGGCTCTTCAACCTCACCAAACTTATAGTCAACAACAATTATTTCGTCATCATTAATCATCACACGGTCGGGGCGACTGAAGGTTGAGTTTGGTAATAATATCTGTGTTTCATTCAATACTTTATATTTTCCCGAATACCATTCAATAACTTCCGGATTGCTCAATATATTTGTTAATGACAATGCAACTTCACTTTTTTCTTCAATAGTGAGTTCACCGGCAATGTATTTTAATTCCACTGCACTTTCAATCTCGTCAAGTGTTTTTATTTCGCTAATTATATCATGCATAAGCGTACCATATGCACGGTTACCATCATCAGAGAAAAAATCAGTTGAGTTTAGTTTCATCTTAAGTCTATCATCAAAAGAGATAGAAGTCCATTTGACGACCGAAATCTGACTATCATCCTTTATCTCTTTTGGAACAGATACTTGCTCAGCATCACCAAATTCAAAGCAGGCATCCTGTTCGTTATCCTTAATATAGTTGCTGAAAGAGACATCAGATTCGTCTGCACTACCCTCGTTCAATGTTTTCCACAACAAATTTGATACATCTTTCAGATTATCATTTTTGGGTTTAGGAGCAAATCCCAGAATTCTTTTCTTGGCTCTGGTAAAAGCAACATATATCAAATTCAGATTATCAATGAAGGTAAAGAGCTTTTCTTCAAAATATTCATTTTTAAAAATTGTTTCCGCTAATTTTTTCTCATAAACCAAAGGCACAAAGTCTATAAGATTGAATGGATCTTTGTTGGGCTTGCACCATAAAACGGGAGCTTTCAGGTAAGTATGATCTATATCCCATTTCATAAAAGGTACAATCACTACTTTAAAACCCAAACCTTTTGACTTATGTACTGTCATCAACCGAATGGCATCCTGATTGTCAGGCGTGAATAAGGTCTTAGATTTACCTTTATCATCCCACCACTCAAGAAAATCATTCGCATTGGATGATGATTCAAAGTTGAATTTCAGTACAATATCCAGAAATGCCTGCACATAAACATTTTCTCTCTCATCAAAATAGTGGTTATTAATTGAGAAAAAAGTTTCAATCATTTCATAAAAAGGCAAATGAGCAAGTCTGTCAAGCTCTGCTCTTAAATTTTCAGGAAAATCATTTTCGCCTTGTTTGAAAAATACTGAAATTGCTTCTTCAGAAGTAAAATCATAAATAAAACGATAATACTCATATACAGCCATAAGGCGAAGAGTATCATCTCTTCTATTTTGAGAGTAACGCAACAATGCAACTGCTGCTTTCACACTTTGAGCATTACCTATAACAAGTGCTTCGTTAGATATAATGTCGTACTTGTATCCTGAATCGGGATGTGTTTCTTTATATTTAAGCAGGTACTCAGCAATCTCGACGGCTTCACTGTTTTTTCGCACCAGGATTGCAATATCTTTGAGTGAGAAACCTTGTCGTTGAAAGTTTTCAATCTCCAGCGGTAATTGCGCTAATGCCTGTTCTTTCCAGCTATTCTCCTTATCAGAATCATCCATAAAAGATATTTTCACATGCCCTCCCGAATCAACATTAGGAGGTGATACCAACTGATAGACATGCTTGTATGCATCTGTGATTCTAAAGTTATCCTCAGAATTTATATCCTTGTTATACTCTATCTGAAGTAATTCAGCTGCAATTTTAAAAAACTGATTATTGAATTGGATTATATTGGAGTCGCTTCGCCAATTGGTGTCAAGTACTACTTCCGAAACATTGTTATTTCCGAAGTCCTTCTCAATCTGACTATCCAGCAAACTCCAGTCTGAATTTCTCCAACGATAAATACTCTGTTTGACATCCCCTACCACCAGATTAAAATTGCCATTCGACAAACTTTCACCTATCAGAGGTCTGAAATTGTGCCATTGCAAAGAGGATGTATCCTGAAACTCGTCTATCATATAATTTTGAATGCGAGATCCTGTTTTCTCATACACAAACGGTGCATCGCTGTCGGCAATAATCTTATTGAGCAACTCAGTGGTATCTGACAAGAACAAAGTGTTATTTTCTTTCTGATAAAGGCTAAGCCTTTTTCTGACATCGCTCAAGATACCCAGTGAATAGAAATTTCGATTGATGCTTTTTGCGGTAAAGTAGTCGAGCCGGTTTGTATAAAGAGCAATGATTCCGGAAAAACATTCATTTAATCCTGCATAATAAGCACTTTCTATGTTAGATGCTTTGGGGGATTTGCTGGTTGACCAATCTTCAAGATTGTCAGCACGAGAGAAAAAGCGTGCAGAGGGATCTGAAGAAAAATCACCGTTTGCTAACTTCACAAATGATCCAAATCCCGAATTGCGTCCATGCTTAAAGTCGTCAATTTGCAAATCAAAGCGTTGCATTATCTCCAATGCTTTGCGGGCAATACTCTTTGCCTCACCTTCCCAGTCATTGATGATTTTGTTATTAATCTGCTGGTATTTTTTTAGCTTCTGTTTGTCATCAAAAGTATTATCATACTCTCTGAGCAGAAGCTTATATTTTTCATTCGACAATTCTTTTGCCAATCTAGCTATACTGTTTTTAACATCCCAAGAATTGCCACTTTGTATCTCACTTTTCATATAATCTAGAATCCAACCTGCCAGATCTTTGTTTTGAGCCGTATCCAGTTCAAAAATCATCAAATCGATAATCTCAGACAAAACAGATCTGTCGTCAAATTCCAGTTTATACCCACCTGACAAACCCATTTCCCGAGTGAAAGCACGCATTGTTTGCTGAAAAAACTTATCAATAGTACTAATCGAGAAAGAGGAATAATCGTGTAGTATATTTTCAAGTATCCGCGTTGATTTGTTTCTCACCTGCCTTTCGGTCATTCCGAATTTGTCCATCAACGCTGCAAGATATCCTGATTTCCCCTGCATTGACAAAGTGTAAAGCTCACTTACGATACGAGCTTTCATCTCATCGGTAGCTTTATTTGTAAAGGTTACTGCAAGAATATGTTTGTAACGATTCTCATCAGAAAAAAGCAAATTAAGATATTCACCTGTCAGACGATATGTTTTTCCGGAACCTGCAGCAGCTTTAATCAGCAGTAATTGTTCACTATCAAATGATGCGTGATTTTGCATACCCCTCTTTTTGTAGTATATCTAAAACCTTCTGTCTATGGTCTCCCTGAACTATTATCTCATTATCCTTTGCAGAACCTCCTACTCCACATTTGGTTTTCAATAGCTTTCCCAAACCCTGAAGGTCATCATTGGTTCCGATAAAGCCCTTAATAAGTGTCACTGCTTTCCCTTTGCGATTGCGCTTATCCAGACTTATTAGCAGAACTTGTTTTTCGTTAGAAACTGTTTCAACTTCTTCAGACCCATCTTCATTGTAATGAAAGTCGGGATTTGTGGAATATACTATGTCAAGTCGTTTTTTCCAATCATTCATTTTGTTAGATTTTAATTAATACGTTATCGCTCGTGATGGCAATAGAATTGTGAAATACAAATTTACACATAAAATTCATTTTTTCATATTATACTATTGCTCAACTTACGAATACATTGTTAAATATTGAACTTGAAATGCACCAATGTCATGTGACACAGAGATATTACAAATTTGTAGACAATCAATGTAAGATTATTCTGAGACATTACAAATTTGTAGACAGTCAATGTAATATTACATTGGGACATTATAAATTTGAAAACAATCAATGTAGAATTACACCGAGACATTACAAATTTGAAAACAATCAATGTAGAATTATACCGAGACATTACAAACTTGAAAACAATCAATGTAGAATTACACCGAGACATTACAAATTTGAAAACAATCAATGTCGTGCTACATTGAGATATTACAAATTTAAAAAAACTCATTGTTCAAACAATTGAATTATATGAATAATATTGTATATTTGTACCTTTAACTAAATAAAGTCACAATGAAATCAATAGCAATAATTTACGGTTCGAGTACCGAAAATACTAAAAATGCAGCTGACCTGATCGCGGAAAAGCTGGCAGATTACTCTCCCACTATCGTAGATGTATATGACGGAGACGAAAGCTCATTCTTGTCACACGACGTTCTAATTCTTGGTGCCTCCACCTGGGGCGTAAAAGATCTGCAAGACGACTGGGCTGATTTTTACAACAGATTCGTAAAACTAGATTTGTCAGGCAAGACTATTGCTCTTTTCGGGTTGGGAGATGCATTTATTTATCCCGACTCATTTGTAGATGCAATAGGAATACTATATGAAGCTATAGTAGATAAGGGATGCACAATTATTGGAAAAGTTGATCCGGATGAATATCAATTCGATTACTCAAGAGCACTGGTTGACGGTCAATTTGTGGGACTGCCATTAGATGACGACAACGACCCTTCTCTCACAGAAGAGCGAATTGAAAAATGGGTTGAATCGCTCAAAGAACATTTGAGCTAAATCTAACATAAAACAGAATTTTCCAAACGGGGTGTATCACAATAAATGTGCATGCATCCCGTTTTTATTTTTATTCCTATTTTGACTACGTTATGATTACTCCATCCGCAATTATTTTTGTAGTTTTGTAAAAACTTATCAAACAATACAATGGAAAATAAAAACTTATCAAACAATACAATGGAAAATAAAAACTTATCTTTAAACATCCAATCTGAAACGGGAAAACTGGAAGCTGTATTGATGCACTATCCGGGTGCGGAAGTAGAAAACATGACACCTAAAAATGCGCAACGTGCACTTTACAGTGATATTCTTAACCTTTCGATTGCACAAAAGGAGTATGACCAAATTTTTGGAGTGTTGAACAAAACTTCAAAAGTATATACCGTCACCAAACTTTTGACTGGTTTGCTCGATAACAATCTTTCAAGAGAGTCACTAATTAAAGAAATTTGCAAAGTAGAGCAAGCTGAAAGTTATTACGATTTTTTGATGGAATTGCCATCCGTCAAATTATCCAAGATATTAATAGAGGGCCTACCCATACATATTAATACACTAACTGACTTTTTGCGTGAGGAATATTATGCACTAAAACCACTCTACAATTTTTATTTCACTCGTGATGCATCTGCCATTATTGGCAACAATGCCGTTGTATGTAAAATGGCAAACAGGGTTAGAATGCGAGAGGCTATGATAATGAATGCCATATATAAGAGCAAGATGTTCTTTGACACCTCTATTTTAAATATGAATAATTTACTACAAAATGATCAGGAAGAGATATTTATTGAAGGTGGAGATATCTTAGTTGCCAGAAATGACATCCTGTTGATTGGAAATGGTGTAAGAACTAGCTCACAAGCCATAGACCATCTAATCAACCGATTATGTAAAAGAGACAAGAGTAAGAAATATGTTGTTGTTCAGCAATTGCCAAGCTCACCCGAATCATTCATACATTTGGATATGGTATTCACATTGCTAGACAATGACAAAGCAATGGTTTACAAACCTCTGATACTAGATAGTTCACCATTCCAAACCGTAATAATACAGATAGACAATGGAAAGGTTAATAAAATATCTTCTGTCAGCAACATAATAACAGCACTAAAAAAGCTTGGCATGGATATAGAACCAATTGTCTGCGGTGGGAAAGCTGACGACTGGGATCAGGAACGAGAACAATGGCATAGTGGTGCAAATTTTCTGGCATTTGCTCCGGGCAAAGTTCTGTCATATGCACGCAACGTACATACACTGGAAGAGCTTAGCAAAAAAGACTTTGATATTATTTCAGCCAATGATGTAATAAATGGTGAAGTAAATTTAGATAATTCCACGAAGTGTGTTGTAACCATCGAAGGGTCTGAGTTGCCTCGTGGAGGAGGTGGCCCCAGATGTATGACTATGCCTCTAAAAAGAGATTAAAAGCCAAATCCTATAATATATCTTTTATCTCAAGCAACTTCTTCACAGTGTAGGTTGGTTCAAACCCATCTGCTTCTTCACCTTTTGGGTTAAACCAAATCTGGTCGATACGACTTTTGTATGCGCCTGAGATATCTGCTTCAAAACTATCACCTATCATAATAGTCTCATTGCGACGAGAATTGGTATTTACCAAAGCATAAGTGAATATTTTAGGATTTGGTTTGTTGATTTCAGCATCTTCAGAAAGAATGATTTTATCGAAATAAGGCATTAGTCCTGAGTTTTCAATCTTTTTATATTGAACCTCTCTAAACCCATTACTCAAAATATGCATGCGGTATTTGGGTTTCAAATAATCAAGCAACTCAAAAGTACCCTCTATAACTTTTGTTTTATGGGTAGTTCGCTCAAGGAAGTCATCACTTACTGCAACGGCATAAGCGGGGTCATCAATACCAAAATCTCTGAGGGGTACCAAAAATCTCTCAACAATCAACGTATCCTTGTTTATCTTCCCCTCTCTGTACAACCCCCACAAATGATGGTTAGAGGGTAGATATACGCTATAATAATCTTCAAATGTAGGATAAAATCGGCTGTATTCATAGTCATTATATACCTCTTCGAGACATTCTCTGGCATTTTGATGAATATCCCACAAAGTATCGTCAAGGTCAATGAGAAGATTTTTGTAAGTCATATTATATAATAAGTTCACGAGATTTGAATTAACTAATCCCGTGAACAAAAAGTGTTTTATTTTATTGTTTATTATTTCACTTCAATAATCAGATATTTGGAAAGACTCCAAAAACGCTGTGTATCTGTAATATGAAGTGTTAGGTTTTTATTTGATCCTTCCACAAACTCATAAGTACCATCGGGGTGATTAGACCACAGTTTGGCTTTTGGTGAGTAAAGAGGAATTTCGGTAACTTCTCTAATATCTATTTGTAGGAAATAGTCTCTGTTAAAAGTGTCTTTTAATATCTTTGTCGATTTTAAGAAGCCACTTGATAGAATTTTTTGATTCTTTAGTTCGTTAACAGTACCAAAAACATAATATGCTGTGTTTATTGATTTATCTTGCTCCCTTATTGTTGAAGCCTGAATTTCGGCATGTTCAGCAAGTTCTCCCAGGTTTTCAGCAAGCTCTGAAATTGTAGCATCACGTTGTGATAATTCGGCCTGTAATTGATCAAGTCGCAAAGAGCTTTCTTCCATCTCTTTATTTAATCTATTTATGGTGCTTTGCAGAGAAGTTATTTGTTTGTTACTGCCCGCATATTTGCTATTAAGTTCAGCCAGCTGCGCCTTATTCCTTTTTAAGATTTCCTGAATCATTTGAAAGTTATCTTTCACACGCTGTTGAGTGGCTTTACTTAACTCTCCTCCTTGCGAAGATTGAGTAGAAATATATTTCTCAGCTTCTCTGATTTTATCAAAGTTAGCTTCTATCTCACTTATCACATCCATCATCTCTGTTGACTCAGCATCTGATATTTCCAATATTGATTGCAATGAATCAACTTTTGCTTGTAGCTCTCTGTATTCGTCAGATTCTTTAACACTCTTTCCTCCCTTGTCAAAGCAGGATACAAGAACGCCTAAGCTCAGTAATAAAATGAATATTTTCTTCATAATTTTCTCATTTAAAATAATAAACTAATGTACTTTATTTGAATATGACTTTTATTTAAAATCTAATTAAATCAATCAGTTTTTCCTTGAACAACTATCACGAACTCTCCTCTGGGTTCCTTTATTGTAAAATAATCAATCAGTTCCTGTAGTGTGCCTCTTACAGTCTCTTCATATATTTTTGATATTTCCCTGGATGCCGAGGCTCTTCTCTCAATTCCTAAATGTTCACTAAGCTGTGTTAGTGTTTTAACCACACGATAGGGTGACTCATAAAAAACCATTGTTCTGGTTTCTTCTTTGAGTTCTTTCAATCTTGTTAGTCTTCCTTTCTTTTGAGGCAAGAAACCTTCAAAGCAAAACCTGTCATTAGGAATTCCTGATGCTACTAATGCAGGTACAAATGCCGTTGCTCCGGGCAGACACTCAACCTCAACACCGGCATCAACACATGCACGAACCAGAAAGAAGCCCGGATCTGAAATTGCAGGCGTTCCAGCATCTGAAATTAATGCTATATTTTCGCCTGCTAAAATTTTATCCAATATGAATCGAGTACTCTGATGTTCGTTAAATTTATGGTGTGAGGTCATTTTTGTTGAAATACCATAATGTTTAAGCAAAACCCCACTCGTTCTCGTATCTTCTGCGAGAATTAAGTCACAAGACTTTAAAACATTTACTGCTCTAAATGTAATATCTTCCAAGTTTCCAATCGGGGTTGGCACCACTATCAATTTTCCCACCGTTGATAATTAATTTAAAATTACTCTTGAGTTTTTCCGAACAGTTCAAGAAAACCTTTCACATTTTCATCTTCAAGATCCCAGGATGTTGTGTTTCTCAAATAACCTTCAACCTCCTCGAATGTTCCCAATTTATCAATATTATCCATCACTTCATTCATTTTCTCTCGCTTGTTATCAAACAGTTCACGTTGATAAAAGAACCTGTCATTTAAGCTCAGATTACGTTTCACTTCAATTTTTGAAGGAGGAGCATGCAAGACATCATTAAGTGATGGGGAATTATTGTTTCGTTCAACAGTAGCATCATGGGCAGGTGGCAACTCTTCTATTTTTGCTTCAACCTTAATTTCATCCTCTCTCTCCTTGCCGGGATTTGTATATACCGGAAGCACTATTCCGTCAGCATAGGTGTTACGACTGGTTTCCACACTATGTGTTTGAATAGGAGTCGCTTCATCTGTCGGCATCTTGTTATCTGATTGTTTATGTTCGTCCTCAGACTGCTCACGCTCTGGTTCTAATTCAATAGAAGGCTTATCTGAAATTTCTTCGTGAAACTTGTTTTTATTTTGAGTTTCTGTTTCAGATAAAAAAGCTACCAACTTTTCCATTTGCATCTTCATGTCTTCTATTTGCTGCATTTCTAATTCATGCAGTAACGTCATAACATTCTGCACTTTTTTAAAAGCATCTCTGAAGAATGAGAAGGAAAGGGCATCTTCAGTTTTCACAGATATTACTCTTGTTTCTAAATCTTGAATATTCTGAATTAGTTCGTCTATATATTCTTCTTTTCTATTCATCATTTCTTTTTCAATGACTTAACATGTGTATAATACATACACAAATATTGATGCAAATGTAGTAATTATTTAGTTTGCTCAATAAACTCACTATGCAAATTCACAAGATATAACATTTCCGTGCTTCTTGTAATAGCTGTATATAGCCATCGATAGAAATTATCTCCCAGGTATGTCTCATTAACGTATCCAATATCCAAAAACACATTCTTCCACTCACCACCCTGAGCTTTATGGGCAGTAACGGCATATCCATATTTTACTATCAATGCATTGTAATATGAATCATTTTTGACAGATTGATACCTTCTGTTTTTAATGGATATATCAGCATAATCTTCCATAACAGCAGTAAAAAGTTTTTCATTTTGCTCTCGGGTCAGGCCGGGTGCCTCAGTATGAAGGCTGTCCAGATTAATCTTGGCTTCAAATTCAATGTCATAATCCCTATGACGAAGTAATACATCACAAAATCTAAAACCATGCATTTCTTCTATACGCCTAACCCTTACAACTTCTACAAATTCCCCATTTGCAAGAAAATCAACATTTTCATAACCTTTCATCCAATGATAATTGTTCTTTGTCACCATCAGCAGGTCTCCTGACGAAATTTCTTCTTCTCTATACAATACGCTATTTCGAATACCTAAATTATAAGCATTAACTCGTTTATTTGAACGCGATATAACAATAGTATCATCAATCCCACTATTACTATATGCAGATGATATTTCATCAATTAAATCAAAACCGGAAATCAATTTCAAGTCTTTAAATAAATCAATTGTAATTTTAGGGAAATCATAAGTATCACCAATGTTCAAATTATTACGCAGTTTGGTAGCATTAAACAGTACACCAGAATTTTCGTCTTGTCTAACAATTTCAGTAAGCGTGGAACTGATTACCTCTAAATAATAGGAATTAAGTACGTCCTCGTCCAGTGCCGGACTAAGTTCTTGGTGAACAGGCGGCAGCTGTGCCGTGTCACCAATCAACATAAGACGATTGCCTTGACCTGAATACACATATTCTATTAAATCATCCAATAATCTTCCGGTTCCAAATACAGAATATTCATTTCGCTCATTGCTAATCATTGATGCTTCATCAACCAGAAAGATAGTGTGTGAATGTTTATTTTCCGACAGTGAATAATTACCGTCTCCTTCGGCAAACTTTTCAAGTCTGTATATTTTTTTATGAATTGTATAAGCAGCCTGACCTGAATATAACGAAAACACTTTTGCAGCTCTTCCTGTCGGCGCAAGAAGAACTGTTTTTTGATTTAATTGTGTCATAGCTTTAACCAAACTACCAATCAAAGAAGATTTTCCCGTTCCCGCATACCCTTTTAATAAAAACAGTTGATTATTTGTTCGATTGAAGAGAAAATCAACTATCTTTGCAATTGCTGAATGTTGGTCGGAAGTAAACTCAAAGCTAAAGTTTTCTTTTATTCTTTCTATAAAGTACCGATTTATCATTTTTTAGTGTTATTTTTGCTGTAAATGTAGCACATATATTATTCTTTTTCTAAATTTGTATTCAAAATCAAAAGTAATAAATAATAAAAACAATAAATAATTAAAAGACAAACATCCATGAAAGTTGTAGTAAGAGTGCTTTTATTAGCAGCTATTGCCTTGTTAGCGTTCCTTAGCTGGAAGAGTATTCAAGGTCCAATTGATTTTAATGAAGAAGTAAAAAGACGTGACGTAGATGTTATTCAACGCTTGGTGGATATACGTACCGCACAGGTTGCTTACCGTTCACAAAATGGTACCTATACTGATAGTTTTGATGATCTGATTAAGTTCATTAAAGAAGGTAAGGTTTCTTCCCCTGTAAAATCAGGTGAACTGACTGAAGCGCAATTGGAAGCAGGAATGACCGAACAAAAAGCAATGGAAATCATTCGTTCGGGTAATGTGAAAAAAATCAAGGAAGCAGGATTATGGGACGAAACTAAAAATGAACCACAATTATCTCGTGATACAATTTTCTCTCCTGCTCTTGAAGCTTTGTTCCCAACAAGAAAAATTAATCCTGATTCTCTGTCAGTAGTACCTTTTGGCAGAGGTACCAAATTTGAAATGGCAGTTGACTCTCTTATTACCGGCTCTGGATATTCAGTTCAGGTGTTTGAGGCAAAAACTCCTTTTACAGCCTACCTTGGTGACTTAGACAGAAAACTTTTAGGACAAAAAATTCAAGAAGTACTAGATCGTCCAGGAGATAGATTCCCCGGAATGATGGTAGGATCACTGAAAACAGCTAACAATAACGCAGGTAACTGGGAATAATGTTTTCAACCTAAAGCTGTGAACAAAATATGATTTTACCTCACAATATTGATTTAGAGAATTCACAGAAATATGTATTATCCATTCGGTTAGCTCCGAATGGATTTTCTTTTTCAATTTACTCTCCTACAGATTTGTCTATTTTCTTTTATAAGGAGATAAAATTCAACAATAGCCAAACATATATAGAAAACATCAAGAAAGTATTTTTCGAAGTAAACCTGTTCACCCAACCCTATAATAAAATCTTAATAACAGCAGTTACACCAAGATACACTATAATACCCAATGGCTACTTTGATAAATCTAAACAAAAAGATTTTTTCAACTTTAATTTTGGTGTAAATAATAATAAAATACTTGACGATAATCTTAGTGCTGTAGATAGCCACTTACTCTACGAAATAGACAATGAGGTTTTCTCATTCCTTTCCAGAAATTTATGGAATCCTGCTTACCAAAACTCTATCACATCATTATTATCTGAGTTCAAAGAACATGAATCAGACAAATACGAAAGAAGATGCTTCGTTGAGTTTCATGATAAGATGCTTAGCATAATTTGTTTTAACAAGTCAGAATTGCTTGTTGCAAAAACTACAGCAGTTGAAGATAGCTATGAAGCAATATATATTATTGCCAATACATGGGAGACATTGAAACTTGACCAAAACTCGGATATCTTGTTTTTATCCGGAGACTTAAGCAGTTATGATGAAGTTGGTAATGTATTGAAACAACTTATCAAACACATTTCAATATTTGAAATTGCAACTCCAACATCTATTAATAATCTTGGTGATTATTACCCAACAGATTTCATTTTACAGCTATGCGAATAATCGGCGGAAAATATAAATCTAGAAGATTTAGTCTGCCAAAAAACTTCAAGGCCAGACCCACAACAGATTTTGCTCGTGAAAATCTATTTAATATTCTCAACAACACCTTAGACTGGGAAAACACAAATGCTTTGGATCTATTTTCCGGAACAGGTAGTATAGCATTTGAACTAATATCAAGAGGCTGTGCTCATGTAACCTCTATCGAGAAGGACTTCAACCATTATAACTTTATATGCTCAGTAAAGGAGAAGCTTTCAGCCGACAACTTATGGGCATTTAAGACAGATGCTTTCAGATATCTTAAATCGAATCATGAGAAGTTTGATTTTATTTTTGCTGATCCTCCATACAATTTATCTGATATTGATAAAATTCCGGAGTTGATTTTCAATAAAGCACTTCTTAATCCGGAAGGACTATTTATACTTGAACATGATAAATCACACGACTTCTCAAAACATAGACACTTCGTTAAACAAAAGACTTACGGCAGTGTCAACTTCTCTTTCTTTCAATAATACGCTATTAACTTAATCCCGGTTATACAAATTTCACATATAAGCAAATATCTATAAAAGTTTATTGGAATATATTGTAACAAAAGAAGATTAATGAGTACCTTTGCCTAAAGTAACAATATTTTTTTGAAAATGGACGAAGATCCGAGTAGATATAATATTATTTTTAACCCATCTTACCGTTAAAGGAGTGTCTCCTTTCGGGAAAGACGTAAAGGAGATTTTATGATTATACATGATGCAAAAGAACTTCTGAAACTAATAAAACAGAAGGAATGGAAGGCGTTGAGAAACGCAATACATGAATATGACACGATAGAAATTGTTGACATCATTGAACGAAGTAACGAGTTCGAATCCATCGTACTTTTTAGGTTTTTGGGAAGGGAACAATCAAAAGATGTTTTCCAGGAGTTGTCTTTCGACAAACAAGAAGAGATTATAGAAGGATTGGCCCAGCACGCTTCAAGAGTAGCAGACCTGCTTAATGACATGGAGCCTGACGACAGAACAGCATTTTTGGAAGAGCTACAAGGAAATATAACTCAGCGACTGATGCAATTGCTATCACCTGAGAATAGAGAAACAGCAAAAAAACTACTTGGTTATCCCGAAGATAGTATAGGTCGATTAATGACCCCTGAGTATGTTGCAGTAAAACCACATTTCACCGTTAGGCAAACAATAGATCACATACGCCAGTTTGGGCATGATTCGGAGACATTAAATGTTATATATGTCGTTGACAACAATTGGAAGCTAATCGATGACATAAGAATGAGAGAAATTATTCTGGCTTCTCCTGAGCAAAAAATAGAAGATCTTATTGATAGAAAGTTTGTATCGCTCAGTGCCTTTGACGATCAGGAGACAGCTGTAGCAGTGTTTAAAGACCACAATAGAGTTGCTCTTCCAGTAGTAGATACCGATGGTGTCCTATTGGGAATACTAACAGTTGACGACATTTTTGATATTGCAGAAGAAGAAGATACTGAAGACTTCCATAAATTTGGTGCTGTGACTGATGCCATTGTTAGTCCATTGCAAGCCACAATAGGGCATTTGTACAAAAAGAGGATTTTCTGGCTTACGGCTTTGGTTTTTATCAATGTATTTTCGGGAGGAGTAATCGCCAGTTTTGAAAATGTGCTTGAATCTATGATTTCATTAGTCTTTTTCTTACCTCTTCTTATTGACAGTGGCGGTAATGCGGGTTCTCAATCTGCTACACTAATGATTCGTGCTATGGCTATGGGAGATGTTCAGCCAAAGGACTGGATTAAACTGTTAGGAAAAGAGCTACTCGTCTCACTACTATTAGGTATAACAATGGCTTTTGGGGTAAGTATGGTTGCATCGTTTAGAGCACCGGAAATTATACTTGTGCTTGCGATTACTATGACTTTGGTTGTTGTCGTTGGCAGCGTTGTGGGCATGTTGCTCCCGTTCATTTTCACTAAATTGAAAATAGACCCTGCTACTGCAAGTGCTCCGCTAATCACAACAATATCTGATATTACTGGAGTATTTATATATTTCACAATTGCAAGCAAGATTCTGGGATTATAAAAGAATTTAGCAATAGAATATAAATAATTGTATCGTCCTAAATAACCGTTACAGGTTTTAGTACAAAATTAATAGATTTAT
>CAYFUQ010000015.1:0-41095 GCA_964346415.1 uncultured Proteiniphilum sp. | reverse complement strand
AAAAAAGAAGCTGTCTAATGAAGTAAAACTTCATTGTGAGACAGCCTCTTTTTGTCTTATATTTCTAATATGATATAAAGAAAATGGACAGGTTGAAGCTAGGTGAGCATTATTCCTGTTAGCATTCTGCCTGAATTGATACTTTGGCGCCTGGCCGAGAAGAATAACTCCTTATTAGAATAAGTGCAAAGGTTTGATTTTTCTATTTGTTCCGATGGAACACCTATTCGGATAAGTACTTCACGATTGATTTCCTTGATATCTATGTGGGCTTTTCCACTTTCTTCATTTATATAGTAAACAGAGTTGGTGATGGGATAATCCGCAGCTCGTAATTGTTCCACAACTTCATCACCCACTTCATACTGGTCAATTCCGATAGCCGGACCAATTGAGGCAATTATATCTTTGGGGTTTGTGCCAAAATTGTCAGTCATTGCACTGATTGTCTTCTGAACTATTAGTCCCGCAGTACCTTTCCATCCTGCATGAATTGCTGCAGAAGCATGATTTAGTCTGTCATATAACAAGATTGGAACACAATCGGCAGTGGTGGCGCACAAGAAGAAACCTTTTTCCTGAGTGACAGATGCATCGTTGTTGTAGAGTCTTTCGTTCTTTTCACTGTTTGATAAAGCAAGAAACTCCTTATCGATACATATTACATTATTGCTGTGTGTTTGATGCGGGGTAATAAGGCTTGATGCATCTATGTGAAATTGTATGGCTACTCTGGATCTGTTTTCATGAATGTTGAGCGAGGAGTCGTCCGAATAGTTGCCCATATTAAGTGACTCAAACTCACCACTGCTAACTCCTCCACTTCTTATTGTGGAGAAATGTAAAACGTTTTTCTCTTTAAGCAGATTGTTGAAAAAAAGTAGATTTGTGTATTCTTCCGAAGTAGTCATTATTACAGATCTTCATCATAAAAGTTGCTATAATCCTCGTCGTCTTCATCGTACTCTTCATAATCTTCATCGTCCAAATCATCTTCAAATTCTTCCTCAGGTTCAAACTCCATTGTCTCAACTTCAAGACGTCTGTGAACAAGTGATTCTCCTTCTATAGGTGCAGAGCTGATTTCATCTGTAGTTAGCTCCTTCCAGAGCAAATCTTTTAATTCTACTAACCCCATTTGGGCGAGAGACGATATGAATACATAGGGTATGTCAGGCAGGTCGTGCGATATCTCAAACTTGAGTTCTTCATCAAGCAAGTCTGATTTGGTGATTGCAAGCACCCGTCGCTTGTCGAGCATCTCCGGATTATAAAGGTTAAGCTCATTGATTAACACTTTATACTCGTTATGTATATCCTCCGAATCAGCCGGTATGATAAACAAAAGCAGAGAGTTTCTCTCTATATGCCTCAGGAATCTTAATCCCAATCCCTTGCCTTCGCTGGCTCCCTCAATAATGCCGGGAATGTCAGCCATAACAAACGATTTGTTATCATAATAATTAACGATGCCAAGGTTTGGCTTGAGCGTTGTAAAGGGATAGTTGCCTATTTTGGGTTTGGCGGCAGACATTACGGACAGCAGTGTAGATTTTCCCACATTGGGAAATCCTACCAGTCCTACATCTGCTAGCAGTTTAAGCTCAAGAATAATCCATCTTTCCTCATAGGGTTCGCCGGGTTGTGCATATCGTGGTGCCTGATTGGTCGCCGACTTGAAGTGCACATTGCCCCTGCCGCCACGACCACCTTTCACCAATATTACCTCCTGTCCGTCGTGGGTAATATCGCAGATATACTCACCGGTATGAGCATCATAGGCTACCGTGCCACAGGGAACTTCAATTATTTTGTCCTCACCGCTTTTCCCGAAGCTCTTGCTTCTGGAGCCACTTTCGCCATGTCCGGCGAAAATATGTCTTTGATATCTAAGATGTAATAAAGTCCAGTAATTTCTATTGCCACGCAATATTATATTTCCTCCATCGCCACCGTCACCCCCGTCGGGACCACCCTTTGGGACGTGCTTTTCGCGTCGGAAGTGGGTAGAGCCTCTTCCGCCCTTCCCCGAACGACAAAATATTTTAGTGTAATCAACAAAATTACTGTTCGACATATTATTCCTTTATATAGTTATCTATTTCTTCTTCTATTATTTTAAAAACAGAATCAATGTCTCCGTTTCCGTTAATTTTAGAAAGTTTGTTCTGTTTTTGATAGTAATCAACCAGAGGTTCTGTTTGTTGGTGATATACCTTTAAGCGCTTTTCGATAGTCTCTCTGTTGTCATCTGATCTGCCGCTGTATTTGCCGCGATTCAACAAACGTTCTATCAAAACCTCTTCATCAACATCCAGACATATAACTCTTGAAATATCTATTCCGTTTTCTGTAAGCTTAATGTCCAGCGCTTTTCCCTGCGTAATCGTTCGGGGAAAGCCATCAAAGATAAAACCCTTAACCTCGCGGTTTTGTTTTATTAATTCATCAATTATATTTATAACGAGTTCATCAGGCACCAGCTGCCCCTTTGATATGTATGAATCGGCAGTTATTCCAAGCTTGGTTTGTGCCGCAATTTCGTCTCTTAGCAAATCTCCGGTGGAGACATGTTTCAAGTTATATTTCTCAATAATTAGGTCGCTCTGAGTGCCTTTGCCCGATCCGGGACCTCCAAAAATAACAATATTAAGCATAAAATAAAAAAATGTTTTAAGCGGGCAAAGTTAAAGAAAATTCCACTCTCATCTTAATCTATTAGGCTAAATTAGCGAAAATACTGTTATAATCTCAAAATAGGAGGGGATTGAATTGTTTTCGTGCACAATACACACTTTGTAGAGTAAAGAGGAGGTACTTCCTTACTTAGTGCTCTTTTCTGATAAGGAATCCCGGACTATTACAGGTTTTTCTTTTTTGTCGCTCTCAGCATTTCTCTTTTGCCGGGAGGTCCCGGCAGGCGCTCAACAGTGAAGCCAATAGATTGCAGCAAGCGACGTATGCTGCCTTTGGCGCTATATGTTACAAGCACACCATTTTCGGCACATATATTATGCATTTTTTCAAATATACCCCGGCTCCACATTTCGGGTTGTTTATCAGGACCGAAAGCGTCAAAATAGATTGCATCATATTCCGAAAACGTATCAGGCGATATATCTGAAGTCAAATCACATTCAATCTTCATTAATGAGAAGTATGATGTAATCTCTGTGCGTTCTCCCCAGGGAGAGTCGTGAAGTTTGTGGAAAACGTGCTCCTGGCTTGGTGCTGTCAGTTGCGGAAAATTTAGTCGCTTGGCAAGGCTGGTTGCCACTGGGTAAAGCTCAATGCTTGTGTAATCAATTGTGAGTTGTCTTTTCTCAGCTTCCAGAAATGTCAGAAAAGCATTTAGCCCAGTACCAAAACCTACTTCAAAGACCTTAATCTTTTTCTTTGTGCATTGGTTTAGCCCTGTTTGTATAAAAACGTGCAGAGCCTCCTCAATGGCTCCGTTTGTTGAATGATAGTGCTCATCAAGATTGGCAACAAAAAAAGTGTGCGAACCGTCATTGGTGGTTTCTAGTTTAATATCCATCGTGTATATCTCTATTTAAACAAAAGTAGAAAATAATTGTTGATAATGCACCGGATGGCAACTTATTTCCTAAATTTGCATATACATATTATCAAAGAGATAAATACAATCAAAACGAATGAGAAAAATTACATTATTTATTGTGTTGGCATTATTATTTGTAGCCTGTTCTTCAAATCATAATAGCAGCGAGAATATTCTGACTGTAACTATTCAGCCGCAGAAATATTTTTTGGAGCAAATAGCAGGTGACAGATTTATAATTAATACGCTTGTGCCCGCAGGCTCAAGCCCTGAAACATATGAGCCATCTCCCAAAACAATGATTGAACTGGGCGACAGCAAAGTATACTTTAAGGTGGGCTTCCTGGGTTATGAGAATGCGTGGTCCGGAAAACTTGCTGAAAATAATCCTGACGTAAAAATAGTTGATTGCTCTGCAGGCATTGAGTTGCTTCATGATACGCACGGACATAATCACGGGCACGGCCATGAGCATGACGGGCACCATGTCACTGCCGATCCTCATGTGTGGAGTTCGGCCAGAAATGCTGTTCAGTTTTCGAAAAATATGCTGGATGCTCTCATTGAGATAGACCCCGACAATGCATCTGAATATCAGGACAACTATAATGCTTTTATTAAAAAAGTTCATGACATTGATTCTGAAATAAGCAATATGCTGGAATCCATTGAGTCAAGAAGTTTTATCATTTATCATCCGGCATTAAGTTATTTTGCCCATGATTATAATCTGACGCAACATAGTATAGAATTTGAGGGTAAAAGCCCTTCGCCGGTTCAGCTAAAGGAGCTGATTGATCTGGCCAAAAAAGAAAATATCAAAACAGTATTTATTCAACAGGAATTTGATGTTAAGAATACTCGTGTTATAGCAAATGAGGTGGGAGCCGTCACTCATGTGATTAATCCACTGGCATACGAGTGGGACAAGGAGTTGATTAATATTGCCACAGTTTTATCACAACAGTAGATGAGCGTTATAGTTAAAATAGAGAACCTGAATGTAGGTTATGAGAATAAGCCTGATGTGCTGAAGAATATATCTCTGAATATTTATGCCAATGATTTTCTGGGTATCATTGGCCCAAACGGAGGCGGCAAAACCACTTTGCTAAAGTCTATTCTTGGTCTGACTAATCCCTCATCCGGAAATATTACTTTTTATGATGAAGGGGGAAGAATTAGCAACCTCAATATTGGCTACCTGCCTCAAATTAATCACATAGATAAGAAGTTCCCCATTAAGGTGAAGGATGTCATTTTGTCGGGATTGACTTTGCGTGGAAATTTATTTAAGAGGTACTCAGCTAAAGACAAGGCTAAAATACATCCTGTGGCACAAAAGATGGGTGTCGAAAATTTACTTGAACGCGCTATTGGTGAGGTGTCGGGCGGACAGTTGCAACGGGTATTGCTGGGGCGGGCGATTATCGACAGCCCTAAGTTGCTAATCCTGGACGAGCCAAGCTCTTATGTGGACAAACTCTTTGAAACCAACTTCTACAAACTGCTTGAGGAAATAAATGTTGAGATTGCAATAGTTCTGGTGTCACACGATGTGGGAACCATTATCCCGCAGGTCAAGAACATAGCGTGTGTAAATCAGAGTCTGCACTATCATAGTGGCAACGATATATCTCAAGAGTGGCTGAGCAGTGCCTATGATTCATGTCCTATAGAAATATTGGGACACGGCGATTTGCCACATCGTGTGTTGCTCAAACACGATCATCTACACCATTGATTATCTTTGACAATCAGATAATATATATACCTAAACAAACCTAAAACAAAACGAGAGAATGAGAAATCTATTTCTACTTCTAATTGCTTTGTCGGCTGCGTTTACTGCTTTTGCAAATCAAAGCGTGCCTGATATTATGATTATTCCCGAACCGGTTTCGGTGGTGAAGAGTGAAGGAAAATATCAGTTGCCCGAACGGGTTGTGATAGCTGTTCCGCTAGGTGATGAGATTAAAATTGTGGGTGAGACCTTAAAGGATAGATTGACCACTGCGGCAAATGTTTCTGTAGAGGTTGGCAATGTTCTGTCCGGAGCTGATATTGTCTTGGCTATCAATGCTCAGAAAGATAATAAAATAGGAGACGAAGGATATAATTTATCAGTATCTACTGATAAGATTGTGATAAGGGCAAATCAGCCTGCGGGGTTGTATTATGGTGTTCAAACACTTTTGCAACTCTTTCCGGCAGAAATTGAGAGTAAAACACATGTTGCAGATGTTGACTGGTCTGTTCCTGCTGTGGAGATTGAAGACTATCCGCGCATGGGTTGGAGAGGTCTTATGTTTGATGTGTCCCGTCACTTTTTCACTGTTGATGAGGTGAAGCAATTTATTGACAATATGGTTAAGTATAAATATAACATGCTGCATTGGCACCTAACTGACGATGAGGGCTGGAGAATTGAGATAAAGAGTTTGCCAAAGTTGACGGAAGTAGGGGCGTGGCGTGTTGATAAAACAGGTACCTTCAATTACTTTTCAGATCCGCTCCCCGATGAGCCTAAGAACTATGGAGGATTTTATACTCACGAAGATATTCGCGAGGTAGTCCGGTATGCAGCTGAACGATTTGTTGATGTTATGCCTGAAATTGATGTTCCCGGTCACAGCCTTGCTGCAATTGCGTCATATCCCGAATTGTCTTGCACTGAGGATGCCGTCAACTATAATGTGAGGGCAGGTGAGCCAATTATGGATTGGTCAACACATCCACCAACAGGATTGATAGATGACACATTGTGTCCGGCAAATGAGAAAGTGTATGAATTTTTGGATAAAGTGATGACCGAAGTTGCGGAGCTGTTCCCTTTTGAATACATTCATACCGGAGGTGATGAAGCGCCTTTCAATTTCTGGGAGAAAAGCTCTGAGGTTGATGCGCTAATGAAACGCGAGGGACTAAAAAACTATGCAGAAGTGCAATCCTATTTTGGAAAAAGACTTGAAAAAATAGTGCAGGCAAAGGGTAAGAAAATGATGGGATGGGATGAAATACTTGAAGGAGGAATCACTCCTACCACTGCTTTGATGAGCTGGCGTGGAATCGAATATGGGATTGAGGCTTCCAAGTCGGGGCATTATGTTGTTATGACCCCTATGCAATATGTCTATATCGACTTACTGCAGGGCGACTTGTCAACTGAGCCGCCTGTATATTCAACTGTCAGACTAAATCAGTCGTACAAGTATGATCCGGTACCAGAAGGTGCTGATGAGAAATATATTCTTGGAGGGCAGGCTAACCTGTGGACTGAGCAGGTTTACAATATCAGACAGGCAGAGTATATGGTGTGGCCTCGTGGTTTTGCCGTTGCAGAGTCGTTATGGTCTCCTAAAGAGAGCAAGGAATGGAATAGATTTGTATCTAAAACAGAAAGTCATTTTGAGAGGTTTGATCAGGCACAAACAAAATATTCGCCGGCTATGTACGATCCGATAGTAAAAGTAAGCAGGGATGGCGATCAGTATTTCGTGTCGCTGACAACTGAGATAGAAGGATTAGATATTCACACTAGCTTTGATAATTCAACGCCTGACAACTTCTACCCCAAATACAGCGAGCCTCAGTTGATCCCCAAGGATGCAAGTCTGATGAGGATTATAACCTATCGTGATGGCAAACCCACAGGCAGATTGATGTCAATACCGGTGGATGACCTAAAGAAAAGAGTTCGCAATTAGTTTGGTTAATTCATAGATTATCACTAATTTTGCCCCGCTTTTTATAGCTCCTTTCATAAAGTGTGATGGGAAATAAAGAGACAAATAAACTTTATTTTGAGTAACACAAAAAAAGACAAAAAATGAAAACTTTTGAATTAGTTGGCGAAGTAAGAGACAGCTTTGGTAGAAAAGCTGCAAACAAATTTCGTAGCGAAGGTCTTATTCCTTGCGTAGTTTACGGAGGAAAAGATGGTGAGAATATCAACTTTACAGTAAAGGACGGTGATATTCACAGACTTGTTTATACACCTGAGGTTTATCTTATAAACCTTGTTTTGGGTAATAAGAAAATGATGGCGATTTTGAAAGAAATCCAGTTCCACCCCGTTAAGGATACTGTGCTTCATATTGACTTCCTGCATGTTTACGATGATGTTCCTGTTGTTGTTGAACTTCCGGTTAAGCTTAAGGGACTTGCAAAAGGTGTTAAGGCCGGTGGTAAATTGTCACTTGATACTCGCTATCTGAAAGTTAGAGCCATGGTGGATAAGTTACCGGAGAATTTGGTTATTGATGTTTCGCATCTGTCGTTGGGTAAATCAATCCAGGTTGGTGAATTGAACTTCGAAAATCTAGAATTGCTAAATGCTAAAAATGCTGTTGTTGCCCGCGTTCAGTTGACACGTGCTGCAAGAGGAGCTGCCGCTGCTGCTGCCGCAGCCGGTGATGTAGCTGTATCAGATGATGATGAAGAAGAACAAGAAAGTGAAGAATAATTAGTGAATCATTTTTGAAATGAAATACTTAATTGTGGGTTTGGGTAATATTGGACCTGAGTACGAAAACACCCGCCACAACATTGGATTTATGATATTGGACGCCTTGGCTAAGGCGTCCAATGTTGTTTTTGAGGATAAGCGTTATGGCTTTGTGGCTCAAACCAGAGTTAAAAACAAATCTCTCATTTTGCTTAAGCCAAGCACATTTATGAATCTGAGTGGTAATGCTATCAGATATTGGATGCAAAAAGAAAAAATTGAAAAGGAGAATCTACTTGTTGTGGTTGATGACTTGGCGCTTCCTTTTGGTACTTTGAGGCTGAAGGGCAAGGGGAGTGATGCGGGACATAATGGCTTAAGGCATATACAAGGAATGATAGGACAAAATTACCCTCGCTTGAGATTTGGAATTGGGAATGACTTTGCAAGAGGTGCACAAGTTAATTATGTGCTCGAAGATTTTTCAGATGAGGAAAAGATAGAGCTTGACTCCAGAATAAACATATCTGTAGATATTATCAAAAGCTTTTGTTTGTCTGGTATAAATAATACAATGAATCAGTATAACAATAAGTGATGGCGAAAAAACAATCTGATGAGGTAAGAGTGGACAAGTGGTTGTGGGCTGTACGCATCTTCAAAACGCGCTCTATTGCTTCGGAGGCTTGCAAGAAAGGGCGAGTAATGGTGGACAATGTAGCAGTGAAGCCTTCGCGAAACATAAGGATAGGAGATGTGGTGCAAGTTAAAAAACCACCTGTGACCTTCTCGTTTGAAGTCATTGATATTGCTGAGAAGAGAATGGGTGCCAAGCTGGTCCCTGACTTTATGAGAAATGTCACTCCGGTTGAGGAATATGAGCTTTTGGAGTTGAATAAACTAAGCGGATTTGTTGACAGACAGCGAGGAAGCGGTCGCCCTACCAAAAAAGAAAGACGCGACCTGGATCAGTTTACAGACTCATTTGACTTTGATGAGTTCGACCTTGATGATTAAAGTATAAATAGCTTCTTGTCAACCTTGTTATAAATTGGCACTACAGGAGCACTGTTTTCTATAAAACAGTAATCTATATCTGCTTCAGCATTATTGTCAATTAGCCTTTTGTAATGATCTGATGTTATTATAAACTCAAGAGGGTTGTCTTTGGCAGATTCCCATAGTTTAACAGCCATTCTGGCACTATCCGATTCTAAATTAATTTTGTAATTCTCATGTAGATTCTTGGCCAGGGCTCCGGCAAATAAAGTGTCTTCTGTATTTACTTTGTTTTTCCAGCCGGAGCATAATACCACAATCCTGTTTCCTATTTTAACGCATTGTTCAGCTAATGCGTCAATGTTTGAGAATGCTCCTACGAGCAGTGTCCCACTGTCAGATGCAATATTAATGGCCTGAGTTCCGTTGGTTGTTGTAAATACAACATCTTCTTCTTCAACCCTCTCAGGTGTGTAATCAAATGGAGAATTGCCGTAATCGGCAAAATCAATCTTTTTAGCATTCCTCTCTCCGCCTACCAAAAAACCATTTGTTTTATATTCCAGGGCCTTTTCGACCGATGCAATTGGAATAACTGATTTGGCGCCATTGTACAAGATTGTACATATTGTGGTTGTTGCGCGAAAAATATCAACAATTATTACGGTATTTCCCACTTCTGCGTAATATAGATACAGAGCGGGGCTAAGACATATATCTATTTTCATTATTTCCTTTTTGTTTACTTACAAATATACTCAAAGTTGTCGAAGTTTTGTAACTTTGGCATCATGAACATATCTAGTTATAACATAGTTTTAGCATCCAACTCTCCAAGAAGAAAAGAGTTGTTGTCAGGTATTGATATTGATTATGAGATCAGATTGCTTACTGATGTAGATGAAACTTATCCCGACGATATGAATCCGGAACAAGTCCCTGAATATCTGTCAAGAAAGAAGGCCGAAGCAAATGTTGATACGTTGGAAGAAAAGGAATTGCTTCTTACGGCTGATACAATTGTCTTGTTGGATGGCGAAATATTGGGTAAGCCGGGAAATGTGGAAGAAACAAAAGCAATGCTGTGTCGCCTGTCAGGAAAGACACACTTGGTAATAACAGGGGTGAGCCTTACTTCGAAACAGAAGCAGGTCTCTTTTTCAGAGACAACAAAAGTAACATTTTCCAAATTAACGAGCGATGAGATAGATTATTATAGTGAAAACTACAATCCTACCGACAAGGCCGGAGCATATGGAGTGCAGGAGTGGATTGGCTATGTTGGTGTAGAACGTTTGGAAGGCTCCTATTTTAATGTTATGGGATTGCCAATCGGACGTGTATATAAAGAGATAAGAGCTTTCTAGAAAGACCGTATCTCTTGTGTACATCTTTTTCGGGTGTGTATGCTTGTGTTTTGTTTAGATTGTCCTAAACCATTCCTCAAACTTCTTGCCCATAAACATTACCGGTTTTTCCTGACCGTTGGCAGCTGTAATTATACCGGTAATTAGCATTATAACGTACAATACAATAACAGCTAATGCCGCTATCCAACCTAAAAACGGTACTACGCCAATCATGCCGGCAACAATACTCGTTAGACCAACACCTAATCCCTGGCGTATATGATATGCTGCATAGCTATTCCTTTTGTCGTTGTTAAGCAAGTATGCAACAATAAAACCTATGATTGTCAGGTAAGCAATGATGGCAATGGCTTTCCCTTCTGAAACAGTTTGTCTTTCAATGTTGTTGTTCATATTATCAGTTTCTTTTAGTTGTTGTTCTGGTTTAATAACAAGAAGTTTAATATAAAGTTTGTAGTTTGGAATACAAATGTACAAAAAAAGGGGAGATAATCATCTCCACTCCTGTTTGTTATAGTCTGCCTTACTTGGTTTTATTCCGGTGAATCATCTGAGGCCGGCTCTATAGGTAACATTGGTGTTACATCTGGTGCCGTTGTAGGGCTTAGAGGAGCAGGTTGTTCAACCTCAATTTGTGACTGAGGAAGTGCAGATGATTTAGCAGTATATTTAGCTGTAACTATGCTCAATAATATAATGGTTGCGGCAAGAGTCCAGGTTGCTTTTTCTAAAAAGTCCGTTGTCTTTCTAACTCCCATAATCTGGTTTGAAGATGAGAATCCGGATGCTAATCCACCGCCTTTCGAGTTTTGAACTAATACAATAAGTATCATCAAAATCGCAGCTAGTAAAATGATAATTGTAATAAAAATATACATGTTCTATTATTTTTTATTTTTCTCGTTGATAATCAAAAGTTCCAGGAACCGAATTTGGTCTGCAAAGTAACTACTTTTTTTTGGAAAATTCAAACTTAATTGCTGAATAATTGCCAAAGCCTGTTCATATTTCTTCTGTTTGATGTAAATTCGCGCAAGTGTTTCTGTTAGGAATCCACCTTGCTCGGGTTCCGGCTCATTCTCAGTGGGTTTTGTGTACTCTTCAAGTGTGGGACTAAATAGTGCTTCACTTGTTTCTGCCTTTTCCAAAAAGCTGTCTATAATATCATGATGTTTAAGTTTTGGGTCAACTTCGTCACCGGTTTCGTCATCTAATTCCTCTTCAATTTTTTCCAGATATGTCAAGTAGTCTGTTGAAACCATGTTGATCTCACTTCTGTGAACCTTATTCTCTTCTTCCGAGAAGTTTGTCAGATATGAATCCAAAAGTGTGCCGGTTCTGTCTTGTTCATGTTCTGCTTGCTCTTGTTTGAAAAATGCTGCATACTTTTCATTATTTATCAGATAGAATAACCTTTTTCTATCAGCACAAACAGCAGCAGTTTCTGGCAGATATTTTTCAAATTCTGCTGAGTTGACAAGATGTCTGTTTTTTGCTAAAAGCAAGTGCGCTGTTTGAAAATATGGATATTGCCTGATGACTTCTTCAAGTTGTGATAAGGTGTCACCATCTAATTTTTCTGTGTCAGAAATATAATTAAAAAGTTCAGATTTAGTCATTGCCTACCAATTTGCCATTGTCGTGTTAAATATCTGATCTACAATTTCATCGGTCAACTCTTTTATGAGCTGATCCTGAACATCGGTAAGGTTTATATTACTTGAGAATGTCCTGTTTGCAGAGATTGTCTCTTCTTTGTCCTGCCCTTGTACCTTATTGTTTCTGAATCGCATTCTCACATTCATGGTTAGACGCGTTTCAGATGCAAACTGGTCCTCAGCAACTGCCAAAGGCGTAAGTTCATATCCAACAATTTCACCTTCAATCTCCATGTCTCCGTTTTGATTTACAATCTGAAGCCGTGTGTTTCGGGTGAACATATCTTTCAGTGCTTCATTAAACTGTGACTCTAAAGGCGGATAAACCAAGGGTGCCTGATTGACAAAATGGCTAAGTTGAATTGTCTTTGTGAGGTTATAATCTATAGATGCCCCGGAAAACTTATAAGACACAGAGCATGCAATAAGTACTGTACTGACTGCTATTAGCGCTAAGAGTTTTTTCATTACAAGTTGAGTTTGTATTCTTTGATTTTCCTATACAATGTACGTTCCGATATTCCCAGTTCACTTGCTGCCTGTTTGCGTTTGCCGTCATGTTTCTCGAGTGCAAGAATTATCATTTCTCTTTCAGAGTCTTCCAGCGAAAGATTGGTATCTTTAACTTCTGTAACATCTTCATAGATGGGTGGCTGTTCCTTTGGGTTGTTATTGAGGTCTTCAATAGAAATATCCTCATACTTTAGCGGCAGTGTGACAGTTGGTTTGTCAGGTCGTAGTAATGCCTGGCTGTCGTGATGTGAGCTTGAAGCTGCATCTTCCAATATGTTCTTTACAACATCCTTTAAATCATTGATGTCTTTCTTCATATCAAAC
The DNA here is from genome assembly GCA_964346415.1 of uncultured Proteiniphilum sp. Classification (GTDB taxonomy): domain Bacteria; phylum Bacteroidota; class Bacteroidia; order Bacteroidales; family Dysgonomonadaceae; genus Petrimonas. Next base: position 28,222 of record CAYFUQ010000015.1, on the reverse strand, counting down.
AGAACCTGATAAAGAATCTCTCGCTCAGAAGAGAAAATCTTTTGGTCACTATCGCTGCTCTTAGGGGCCAGCATTGGAAGTGAGGACTCTGTGACAGGGAGGTATTTTTCCAGTATTTCAGGAGTAATGACTCTCTCATGTTCAATTACTGATATTTGCTCAGTAACGTTCTTAAGTTGTCTAACATTGCCGGGCCACTTAAAACTGACAAGCATCTTTCGTGCCTCATCCGTAAGAGTGATGGATGGCATCATATATTTTTCAGCACAATCTCCGGCAAACTTTCTGAATAAAAGCGTTATATCGTCATTCCTGTCTCTCAGAGGTGCAATTCTAATAGGAACGGAGTTGAGCCTGTAATAGAGATCTTCCCTGAACTTCCCTTTTTGAATTGCTGTTGGCATATCAAGGTTGGTGGCAGCAACAACACGTACATCACTCTTCTCAATCTTAGAAGAACCTACTTTGATAAATTCTCCTGTTTCCAAAACACGAAGTAGTCGGGCTTGAGTTGACAAAGGAAGCTCTCCAACTTCATCTAAGAACAGAGTCCCTCCATTTGCTACTTCGAAGTATCCTTTTCTCGTTGCAGTAGCACCGGTAAACGAGCCTTTCTCGTGGCCAAACAATTCGGAGTCGATAGTGCCTTCCGGAATTGAACCACAGTTGATAGCAAAGTATGGTCCGTGCTTTCTGAGGCTATATTGATGTATGATTTGTGGGAAATTCTCTTTGCCCACTCCGCTCTCCCCTGTTATAAGAACAGATAGATCTGTGGGAGCCACTTGTAAAGCCACATCAATCGCCCGATCAAGCTCAGGGGAAACCCCAATAATACCAAAGCGCTGTTTTACTTGTTGTATGTTTTGTTTTGCCATATATGCTAAATATATAATAATATAGTAACTCCTACAAATTTATTATTTTTTTGCCAAAGAGTAAGTCTTGTCACGTAAAAAATCAGCTAGGTCGTCTGTATCTTTATATTTTGATATTTCATCTGGCATAATGGGGTTACCAAATATAATCTTCATCTCTTTTCCCTTTTTGTTGTCAAACTCGTGACATAGTGCCAGCGTCTGAAGAGACCAGTGTATAAAACGAGTTGAGTAGAAACCGTAACTGTTCCTGAAATCTATCATCACGGGAATCACAGGGACTTTTGCTTTTTTAATCATCCTTATAACCGATGGCTGCCACTTCCTGTCATGAATCATAACCCCACCTTCTCTAATCTTGAGCCTTGATACAGAGCCTGCAGGGAAAAATCCCATCGGGTGCCCGGCTTTTAGATGACTTATACTTTCTTTAATTCCCGAAAGCGAAATGTGTTTATTCTCACTTTCTGTGTAAGGATTCACTTTAATGAAGTTGTCATCCATTGTGTCTATTAACCCAAGGATATAATTAACCATGATTTTAAAGTTGTCCACTTTTGAAGCCACAGCTTCTATCAAAGCAATACCGTCAACATGTCCGTTTGGGTGGTTTGCAACCACGATAAAAGGTTTATCCTTGAAGTTGTCCAGAACTTCATGATTAATAATCGTTCTTTTTATATACAGCTTGTCAAGTAAATCTGTAGTAAATTCTACTCCTGTTAAATGTTTTGATTGGTCGTAAATTCTGCAGGCTACATCTATTCCGGATATTTTCCTACCCAATTTAATGATTTGCTTACTTCCTTTACCTCTGAAAATAGGATGAAGTGCTTTTATGTCATCATCGCTAATCAGTATTTCTTTCATTATTATTTAATCTTTCCGGACGATGCCTGGTGTGTCTCATCATCCAATGGACAAATAAAAAAATCACCGCAAATTAAAACACATAAAAGTGTAGGAATTTACGGCAATTTCCATTTGTTATATTGTAATTGTTATTTAATTCTATTGACAAGTTCTATTATGTCTTCGCTGATTTTGTCGGCTTCTGCCTGTGATTTAGCTTCAGAATATATTCTTATAATAGGTTCTGTATTTGACTTTCGAAGATGTACCCATTTGTCGGGAAAATCTATTTTCACACCATCAATGTCAGTTATTTCCTCGTCCTTGTAAATATCTTTTACTTTCTCTAATATTGCATCTGTGTCAGTTTCAGGAGTAAGTTCTACTTTCTGTTTAGACATAAAATATAGAGGATATTCTTTTTTGATTTCACTTACCTTCTTACCGGACTTTGCAAGATGCGTAAGGAACAGTGCTATACCAACCATGGCATCGCGACCGTAGTGTGCTTCCGGGTATATAACGCCCCCATTGCCTTCACCTCCGATAACGGCATCAACCTCTTTCATTTTTTCTACCACATTGATTTCACCCACTGCAGCTGCAAAGTACTTCCCGCCATGCTTTTGCGTTACATCTCTGAGTGCACGTGTCGAGCTTAGGTTTGAAACTGTATTGCCCGGATAGTGCTGCAAAATATAGTCGGCTACTGTTACCAATGTATATTCTTCGCCAAATGGCTCACCGTCTTCTGCATATATTACGAGTCTGTCAACATCAGGATCAACAGCAAAACCAACATTTGCTTTTGATGTTTTCATCATGTCTGACAGCTCGGTCAGATTTTTTGGCAGTGGTTCCGGGTCATGCGAAAAATTGCCGTGTGTAGCACAATGGAGTTTGAAAACTTGTTTGATGCCCAACGCATATAGAAGTTCAGGCACTGCAATTCCACCTATTGAGTTCACTGCATCAACCGCAACTTTTATATTGGCAGCTTTAATTGCCTCAACGTCTACCAGCTCCATGTTGATAATATCCTGAATGTGTTCTTGCAGGAATTGTTTTTGGGTTATCTTTCCTAAGTCATCGACTAAAGCATAGTCAAAATCATCAGACTCTGATATTTCCAAAATTCTCTGACCATCTGCAGCATTCAAAAATTCTCCTTTGCTGTTTAGTAGTTTAAGAGCATTCCATTGCTTGGGATTGTGGCTGGCTGTAATAACTATGCCACCCTGGGCTGCTTCTTTCACAACAGCTACTTCAGTGGTGGGTGTTGTGGCCATACCTGCGTCAATAACATCGCATCCCATTCCAATTAATGTTCCGGTAAGAACGTTAAAAACCATACTCCCGGACATCCTTGCATCTCGCCCTACTACTATTTTGGGGCTGCGGACACCGGTAGTTTCCTTGATGAAAATTGAGTAAGCAGAGGCGAACTTAACGATATCAACAGGAGTTAAATTGTCTCCCGGCATCCCTCCAATAGTTCCCCTAATACCTGAAATGGATTTAATGAGTGTCATAAATTTCTACAATTGATAAGTCTTGATGTCTTGTTGATTATATATGTTAAATGCTTTTTGTATGGTTTACTTTTTACCCCAATCTTTACCAGTGTATTGAACAACATCATAATATGTGGGTGTGTAACTTGACTGATCTCTCGAAGAGCCCATATTGAAAGGGACAATCATCTTAACCTTACCCATGCGGCCAACACGGTCTAGCGGAACAGCAAATCCTGCTACTGTACCGGAGTAATATGATGCTGTGTAATATGAAACCGGACCTCGATAAGTAAAGGTGTCAGCAAACGGGCTGTCAAATGTGTCGTTGTTGTTGTATTCGATAGAATCGTTTACAGAGAAATATTTTAAGCCCTTATATCTGACATGTATTTCTGTCCCATTTTTTGCCTTTGGAAAGTTTATGGTGTCGCCAACATCTATGATATTGTAGTAAACACCTGTTGCAGGATCTCGATACAGTTCATTGGATTTAAACTCTCCGTTTTTTGGAAACTCATCCAGAATTACAAATTTGTTTTTAGCAATAAATTTATCAATTGCTTTTACCTCATCTTTGAGCAAGTCTGCATACGTTTTTGTTTTGTTACAAGACGTCCCAAATGCAATCAGAGTTATTAATGCGAATATGATGTAACCTGTTTTCTTCATTATAATAGTCTGTGTTGTTATAAATTGTCTGCAAATTTAGTCAATCATCTTTGAAAAAAAAGTTATTTCAGCTAAAATAAAGTATAAACGGTGAATTACAGGCTATTAATCCTTATTCCCAAAAATCTATTGTGTAGGGAATAAGGATTATATTTGTTTTGAAACTCGAATGTGAGTTCAGCAAAACGGCTTTTACTGATGCTCAGGTCGTAGCAAATCGTTTACTGTTTTAACCGGATTGAAAGTGCTGACAGGCACTTCCACAAAGATTGTGTTCCAGTCACTCATAGCTCCATTCCACAGACCGGGCAGTTCAAGAGCCTTTAGCTCTTTTCCTCCACTGGATTTGAGAGAGATAAAACCTGTGTTCTTATCTACAAACTTTGTCAGATCGAATTTGTTGTTTTTGTAGCATTTTACTCCACAGACCAAATCAACAGGGTTGAAGTGCGAACCGTTTTTGAAAGCATTCACTGCCTCAGCGTCTTCCTGATTAATCTGAGAGCTCTCAAGTATCTGAAGTGATGCTGTGCCATCAGAATTAACCGCTATAAAGGGACCTCCACCGGGTTCACCCTGGTTTTTCACCATTCCGCATACACGGAAAGGACGATCCAGCTTAGAGATAAGATAATCTTTTAACTCAAAATCATTTTCGAAGTTCCTGTTTTGATTATCAATGAAGAGTTCATCTTCGGTGAATTTCAGAATTTCTCTAAGTTTATCACTGCCAACCTCTCCTGATGTCATTTCCTTGATAAATGAGTGTGCTTTCTTTTGAACTGAAACCAACACACCTGCCAGTAGCTTCTTGTATTTTGACTCTTCAGGCTTAAGATTGTCAGGAATAACATTGTCAATGTTCTTTATAAATATAATATCGGAGTCAATATCATTTAGATTCTCGATTAAAGCGCCATGTCCGCCGGGACGGAAAAGAAGAGTACCGTCCTCGTTTCTGAACGGATTGTTTTCCATATCTGCCGCAATAGTGTCGGTGCTTGGTTTTTGCACACTGTAGCTTATGTTGAAGTTTGTGTCAAGCTTCACTCCATAGTTTGACTTTCTTGATGCAACCAGCAACTCAAATAGTTCTTTATGCTCAGGAGAAACCGTAAAGTGAATATTTACATCTTTGTTTTTGTCTTTTGCATATAAAGCTCCTTCCGATAAGTGTTCTCCTACCGGTGTTCTGTTTCCTTCTTTGTAAGTGTGAAACAGCAGCAGACCTTTGGGGAGATTTCCATAGTTTAACCCCTCTTCATAAAGAAGCGCTTTCACCACATCTTTAAATCGGTTCTTGTCAGTTAACTCGTTGATTGACTCACCATATAATTCCTTGCATGCAGTATTCAACGAGCCGTAAAATGCGAATTTTTCTATATTGTTGAAAAAAGACTTTTCAAAATCACTTGTCGGTGAGTCATTTTCCCCATCGGCAAAAGCATACAAATCTTTAAACATACGACTGGCAGCACCCGATGCAGGTACAAATTTTGTGACTTTACCTGACCCTCCAAGAAATTCCTGCCATTCACTGACATATTTATTAATTTCATCATCTGTGAATTTGAGTATCCCTTTTTCTACAGACGCAGCACTTAATATGTTCAGGAATGGAAAACCTGACTTGAAATTTTCTAACTGTGTTTCAATTTGTTGTTGCGAGATATTTCTTTCCTGCAACTGTGATAAGTCTTTTTGAGTGAGCATAACAAATATTTTTATGTGATTAAATTTCTTAGAGATATATTATATATGAGACACACCAAAGATAAAAAAAATATCTGACTATTGACATATTCTTTATTTATAATTGGCGACAATCTGTCATGTTTGTAAGTGTGGCATTTTTTTGGCACAACATTTGAAAGATAGATAGGTGTAGAATTAAAACAAGAAAACAAAACAATTTAAATTAATATAGAATTATGGGAAAAATAATAGGAATTGACTTGGGAACCACAAACTCCTGCGTTTCAGTACTGGAAGGTAATGAGCCGGTTGTGATTCCTAACAACGAAGGAAAACGAACCACACCCTCAATTGTGGCTTTTGTTGAAAACGGTGAAAGAAAAGTGGGCGATCCTGCAAAGCGTCAGGCAATCACAAACCCCAAAAACACCATTTATTCAATTAAAACCTTTATGGGTGAATCATTCGAACAGGCACAAAAAGAAATATCCAGAGTACCATACGAAGTGAAAAAAGGTGATAATAACACACCACGTGTTGAGATTAACGGACAACTGTATTCTCCTCAGGAGATATCGGCAATCATTTTGCAGAAGATGAAACAAACTGCCGAAGACTATCTTGGTCAGGAAGTCAAAGAGGCTGTTATTACCGTACCTGCATACTTTAGTGATGCTCAGCGTCAGGCTACAAAAGAAGCAGGTGAAATAGCGGGTCTGAATGTTCGCCGTATTGTGAACGAGCCAACAGCTGCGTCATTGGCATATGGTTTGGACAAAAAGCAAGACGATATGAAGATTGCTGTTTTTGACCTTGGTGGTGGTACATTTGATATCTCTATTCTTGAGTTAGGTGACGGCGTGTTCGAAGTGAAATCAACAAACGGTGACACTCACCTTGGTGGTGATGACTTTGACCACAAAATTATCGACTGGCTGGCAGAAGAGTTCCTTAAAGATGAAAACATCGACTTGAGGAAAGACCCAATGGCTCTGCAGCGCTTGAAAGAAGCTGCTGAAAAAGCTAAGATTGAATTATCCAGTGCAACCAGCACAGAGATTAATCTGCCATATATTATGCCGGTTGACGGTATTCCAAAGCACCTTGTTAAAACATTGACTCGTTCAAAATTTGAGCAGTTGATTGATGATTTGCTTCAAAATCTGGTAGAGCCTTGTCAGACAGCCTTGAAAGATGCAGGGTTGTCAGCCTCTGAGATTGATGAGGTAATCCTGGTAGGTGGATCAACTCGTATTCCTTCAGTTCAGGAAGCTGTTGAAAAACTGTTCAATAAAGCTCCAAGCAAAGGAGTAAATCCGGATGAGGTGGTTGCACTTGGTGCAGCAATTCAGGGTGCGGTATTGACAGGAGAGGTTAAAGACGTGTTGTTGCTTGATGTTACACCACTTTCATTGGGTATCGAAACCCTTGGCGGAGTAATGACTAAGCTTATTGATGCCAATACAACCATTCCTACAAAGAAGAGCGAAACATTCTCAACAGCAACTGACAATCAGCCATCTGTTCAGATTAATGTTCTTCAGGGAGAGCGCTCAATGGCAAGAGACAACAAGCAGATTGGAGTCTTCAACCTTGACGGTATTCCACCTGCACCACGCGGTGTGCCACAGGTAGAGGTTACTTTTGATATCGATGCAAACGGCATCCTGAATGTATCGGCAAAGGATAAAGCCAGCGGCAAAGAGCAGAAAATTCGCATTGAAGCATCTTCAGGTTTAAGTGATGATGAAATCAAACGAATGAAAGAAGAAGCTGCTGCAAATGCTGAGTCAGACAAAAGAGAAAAAGAGCGTATCGACAAGTTGAATCAAGCGGACTCTACAATATTCCAGACTGAAAAACAGTTGAAAGAATTTGGCGATAAGATTCCTGCAGACAAGAGAGGACCTATCGATAGTGCACTTGAGAAACTTAAGGAAGCACATAAAGCTCAGAACATCGAAGATATCGATAAGTACATGGATGAGCTGAACACTGCCTTCCAGGCAGCTTCACAAGACATGTACAATGCTCAGAATCCTCAGGCTGACGGTGCTCAGCAGGATGCACAGCCGGGACAAGACAACACCGGTGGTGATGACGTAACTGACGTGGATTTTGAAGAAGTGAAATAATAGCTGTAAACAGCACTTATAGTTATAAATAGCAGAGGGTGGAGTCAAAATTTGATTCCACCCTCTTTTTTGTTCTTACCGGACCTCCTTTTTTAGATGAGTACCGTTAAACTTCCTTTTTATATGACTCCCAGCGCGACATTACATTATGTACATAGTTTACAGTTTCATCAGCTCTGAAATAACCGGTTCGGCAGACAGGATCCCTGTAATATTGCTCGAGTCGTTTTAGTTGTAAATACTTTTCAACATTCCCGTTCCAGACATCCTTATTGGCATTATATTTCTCAGCCAGAGCACGAGCATCGAATATATGCCCTATACCTCCGTTATATGAAGCCAAGGCCATTTTTATTCTTTCTGTTTCATCTTCTATTGTTGAGAAGGTGTTTAACAGACTTCTAAGATACCTGGTCCCAATCATTATGTTGGTTTCCGGATCATAAAGGTCGGTATTGCTGACTCCCATTGAGAGTGCAGTTGCGGGCATTATACCCATAAGACCACCTGCACCGGCCCACGATTTCACATCAGGTTTGAAGGTGGATTCATGGAATGAAATAGCAGCAATAAGCCTCCAGTCAATGTTGTATTCTGCAGCATATTTCTTAAAAAAGTTATCCCAAAGAGAAATCTGACCATCTTTCATAAGACTCACAGTGTAAAACTCATAAGGGTTCGTGAACCCTTTTGATTCCTCAAAATAGCGTTTGGCCAGTCTCAGATAGTCTGATTCTTTGTGAACTCTTTCGTACCAAGCGTTTAATGAATCTGCCAAAACCGGAGTGTCCTTTCTCACTGCCCATGAAGTACGCTGGTCAAAGCTTATCTGCATACCTATATCTATGTTCAGAAAATAAGTCTGATTAAGTCGTGCAACGTTGTCCTCAGCCACAGTAAACTTAATGCTATCCATTGACACCATTCTGATTAAATCCTCAACAACGATTGTGTCTTTATCTAGATGTTTGATGTTTATGCCACCTCCCAGCTCCCGGTTTAAATTGTTCAGTCTGTTATCATATTTAGAACCCCGAGTTACGTAAATGTCTTTGCCAATTAGTTCAGTCACATCTTTTAGAACTGTATCAGACCTTTCCGCTCTCTGAATAAGAACCTGATGTGATATTTCCGATAAGCCACAATAGAGCAAAAAGTCCTTCATCTCATTCTCAATAGGCATACCGTAAGCTATTATGTCTCCTTCATTGTTCTGCAGTTTGTTGAACAGGTCAACAGAGTTCTTGGCCGTAACTATTTTTAAAATCAATCCCTTCTCGTCGGCAAAACTTTTAATCATATCATATTGATATCCCATTTCCTGCTCTCTGTAGATGAAGTACGAAGTAGATGTGTTGAGCGTTAAGACACGCAATGTATCACTTTCAATAATTTTTTGAAAGTCATTGACGGTCTCTGTTTGCTTTTTACACAAAACTAAAGTTGAGAGGACGACAATAATAATAAATGCCGTTCGTAGTGAATGCCGCATAGCGAGGATAGGTTAGATATGTTATTCGTTTTAGAACGGAATAAAGTACCCAATGCTTAAACCCAGAGTGTTGAAACCTTTGCCTCCTATTGGGGTCTCCTCATTTCCTGCAGCAACATCAAGGAATAATCCAAAATCAAAGTTCTGATAAGAATATCCTATCTGTGGAGAAAATATAAAAGCGGTATAATCATAACCTTTTGCAAATCCAATACGAGGCTCAATATAATAACTCTTTATCTTTTTTTGATAACCGGCTAATACTGACAGATAATTGAATGCGTCAGATTTTCCGTTCAATATGCTGCTTACTATTTTACCCCCATTCCAGGGATTATTGAATCCTTTTAAAGTGATTGAAAAAGCATCGCTGTTTTCACTTGAAAAGTAATTATGGGAATACATCAGGCTGATAGTTCCACCAACTCCCAGTTTGTTGGACTTGTCTGATTTGAGAATCATTCCGGCCTCCGGTGCTACTTTAATTCCAAACTGATATTGTGAATAAGAAGAAAAGCTAAACATAGCCACAAGCAGCATTGTAAATAATAATCTCTTCATAACTAAAGGTGTTGTTAAAATCTTGGTTCGTTATCTGAAAAAACCAAATCGCTTCTTTTTCTTAGGTACATTTGGCAATGAGGATTCACCTGCTAAAACATCCAGTGCATTTTGATTGTTCACAGTTGCTCTGACCGCGTTGTAAATAACTCCCCAATCGGGGAGCCCCCCTAAGTTTCGATCATCAATAAACATATCCGCATTTAATTTTCGTGCTGCTTTCTCTCTGTTCTCTCCCGGATAATTTTCATTGGCTGCAAAAAAAGTCAACCCCTGATTAGAGCAATAGTCTATAGCTTCCTGAAGTTGCTTTCCCTCTCTTACAGTCCATAAAATAAGGGTGTGTCTGTCTTTCTGAAGCTGCAACAAAGTTTCAATAGCAAAGGGTATAGGCTTGCCTATCTCAGGATATTTGTGCTCAACTATTGTCCCGTCAAAATCAACTGCAATAATCATTTTAATCTTTATCTGTTGTATGTTTTATTTGTAAAGGATCTATCTGTCCTCATACATGTTCTTATAATAGTTTACGTAATCACCGCTGGTCACATTGTCCAGCCATTCCTGGTTATCCAGATACCATTTTACGGTTTTCTCAACTCCTTCCTCAAACTGAAGAGACGGTTCCCAGCCCAGTTCTTCTTTCAGTTTTGTAGAGTCAATGGCATATCGCAGGTCATGCCCCGCTCTGTCTGTAGTATAGGTGATAAGTTTTTCCGATTCACCCGGTTTCCTTCCCAGTTGTTTGTCAACCGTTTTAATAAGAACCTTTATTAAATCTATATTTGTCCACTCATTAAATCCTCCAATGTTATAAGTCTCTCTGACCTTGCCTTTGTGAAAAATAATATCAATAGCTCTGGCATGATCTTCTACCCACAGCCAGTCTCGCACATTTTCACCCTTTCCGTACACAGGGAGTGGTCTGTTGTGTCTGATGTTATTTATGAATAATGGAATAAGTTTTTCAGGAAACTGATGACTTCCATAATTGTTTGAGCAGTTAGAGATTACAACCGGCAAAGCATATGTGTCATAATATGCACGTACAAAGTGATCTGATGAAGCTTTTGATGCAGAGTATGGAGAGTGCGGGTCGTATGATGTTTCTTCAGTAAAGTAAGTATCATCAAAGTCTAAATCACCGTATACTTCATCTGTAGATACGTGATAGAAGAGATTGCTTCTGTCGCTGCTGTTCTTCCATTCTCTTCTTGCTGCCTCCAACAAATTCAGCGTACCCATTATATTTGTTTTGGCAAACGAGAATGGATCTTTGATACTCCTGTCAACATGGCTTTCTGCCGCAAGATGAATTACACTGTCAACAACATGCTCCTTAAATATATTTTGCATTTTCTCAAAGTCACATATATCAGCCTTTACAAACAGGTAGTTGGGATTATCCTCCACATCTTTCAGGTTTGCCAGATTTCCTGCATATGTCAGGCTATCGAGATTAATAACCCTGTATTCAGGATATTTATTTACGAATAGCCTTATAACATGTGAGCCTATAAATCCCGCACCGCCGGTAATGAGTATGTTACGCTTGAAGTTTTTCATGTACGTCAATGTTTGTTATTTTAAAAAATCAGTTACCTCTTCAAAGGAGGGATTCCTTTTATCCTTCTCTGACAAAATAATGTTTTCAGCAGGAATCCTCCAATTAATATTCAAGACCGGATCATCCCAGGCAATAGCTTTTTCTGATTCCGGCTTATAGTAGTTATCGCATTTATACTGCAATATCGCTGAATCACTTAATACAGAAAATCCATGGGCAAATCCTTTTGGTATAAAAACCTGCCTTTTGTTCTCAGATGAAAGTTCAACCCCAACATGCTGCCCATATGTTGGCGACCCCCTGCGTATGTCCACTGCCACATCCCAAACTTTACCACTTACAACACGAACTAATTTAGCCTGTGCAAAAGGAGACATCTGAAAATGTAATCCCCGGATAACTCCGTAGTCGGATTTTGATTCATTGTCCTGGACGAATAAGGTATCACTAACCATATCTCTAAATTTATAATCCAGAAAAGATTCCATGAAATATCCTCTTTGATCTTCAAATACCCGGGGTTCTATAATCATTAACCCCTCAAGTTCAGTTGTAATTACGTTCATTCTTATTCTTTATTATGACATCAATATTTAGATATGATATCCGCCTGTCAATAGTTTATGCAAATATTCTCCATACTCATTGTTTCTCATGCTGTCGGCAAGATCTCTTAGCTTTTGGTCATCTATCCAGCCATTTCTCCAGGAAATTTCCTCCAGGCAAGCCACCTTTAGTCCTTGCCTTTTCTCCATTACCTCAATGAAAGTTGAAGCTTCATATAGTGAGTCGTGTGTTCCTGTATCCAGCCATGCAAATCCTCTTCTCAGAAACTGAACCAGCAAATCCTCCTTTTCAAGATATGTCTGGTTTACCGTTGTAATCTCCAGTTCACCTCTGGCAGAAGGCTTAATTGTTTTTGCAATATCAACCACGCTGTTTGGATAAAAGTATAGACCAACTACCGCAAAGTTGGACTTCGGTGTTTTTGGCTTTTCTTCAATACTTAACACCTTACCTTCCTTGGTGAATTCTACTACTCCATATCTTTCAGGGTCGTTCACAAAGTAGCCAAAAACTGTAGCCTTGTTGCTGTCTTTGGCATCTGTCACAGCTTGCTTAAGCATATCCGCAAAACCTGATCCATAGAAGATGTTGTCGCCCAAAACAAGGCACACGCTATCATCTCCAATAAACTCCTCACCGATAATAAATGCCTGTGCCAATCCATCAGGAGAAGGTTGTTCTGCATACTCAAAGTTGACCCCATACTGGGAACCATCACCTAAGAGTCTCTCAAATCCGGGCAGATCCTCAGGAGTTGAGATAATTAAAATGTCGCATATCCCCGCAAGCATTAAAACCGAAATTGGATAATAAACCATTGGTTTGTTGTAGATTGGTATCAGTTGTTTTGAGATTCCCTTGGTGATTGGGTACAATCGGCTGCCTGAACCTCCGGCTAAAACAATTCCTTTCATAAGCAATATAGTTTTAAATGTAAGAAATATAAACAAAAATAGTAAAAAAGAGGCACTAAAAGAGTTTTTTTCAATATTATTATTTTTTCGACAAATAACAGTGGTTTAAAATGTCAAAATTTGTGACTATCTTTGCCTTTCAATTAATTATAAAATGATTATGAAGCAGAAAGGATTGTTTCTTTTATTGTTGCTAACAACAATAGTTTTTACTTACGCAGCATCCCCTCAGAATAATTTTAATAATGACACCATACCGACTCCAAGGATATTAAAGCTCCCGAGTCTTACCCCGTTGGACACTATTTATGAACGACGTGAAAATGGAACTTTGATTATGGATGAACCTGCGGATGGTGAAATGTTTATGTCTAACATGACTTTCCGGGACACCATTATAGTAAACCCACTATATCTTCCAATGATTTTCAATGGTAAGATTCTTCCGGCCAACATTTCATTATACTCCGAGAAAGATGAAAACAGCGTGTATAAGGGAGTGTTGCTTCCTTACGAAAAATCATTTGCACCTCAAATTGCAGATTATGACTTTGTGTCAAAAAGAAGGATCGATTATTATCGAAACTATCCTGACAGAATAAGGTTTTCAACTCTCTTCTTTGATGAGCTTCCTGCAGAAACGAAGGACAGTGAAGTGCTGGACACCTTCAATCCCTTTAAAGAACTTATTTCCACAGAGACAAGCTTTAGTCTTGACGCACCAACAGTTGACGGCGCAAGAATTAAGCGTAAATATTGGGTGAAAAGTGGCGATCATGCCCTGCATTTCTCTCAAACTTATTTCTCTCCAAACTGGTTCAGGGGCGGAACAGGAACTTTCACCCTGCTCAACAATCATACATTAAGGCTAAATTACCACAAGAACAGGGTTAGATTCAATAATACATTAGAGTTGCGCTTGTCAACCATAACTTCGCCCGACGATACATTGCGTAGCTATCGCATTGCCGATGATTTGTTACGTTACAATGCAGACTTCGGAGTTGATGCTTTTGGCAAGCACTGGTCATATTCGACCAACGTTGACGCAAGAACACAAATGTTTAAGAATCACCCGGTCAACTCAAGAGACATTCACTCTGCCTTTTTGGCACCGGCCTATGTTAGTGGTGGTATCGGTTTGAAGTATAATCTGGATAAGAGATCAGAAAAAGTCAGACACAGACGAGTAAGGCTAAGCTTCAATTTTGACCCCGCTTCTTTCAGTTACAGATATTTGGGTCACAAAGATGTTGACGTTACAAGATATGGTATTGAAGAAGGAAAGAAGTCAAAGTATGACCTGGGTTCCACCGTTACAGGAAACTTAATATACGACTTCAACAGATATATCAATCTCAACACAAGGATGAGGTATTTTACCAGCTATCACAAAGTGGAAGCCGAGTTGGAGAATACACTAAACATGGCACTAACGAATGCCTTCTCAACCCGTATATTCCTCCATCTCAGATATGATGACAAAGTACCCAGAGACCCAAAGTATGGCTACCTCCAGGTTAGTGAGCTGCTAAGCTTTGGATTAAATTACAAATGGTAGGGACAATTAATCAAATGAAAACCCATTGAGAAGCTCTCTCGTTTTCATTTTTCTCTTGCCGGACATCTGAAGTTCCAAAATATCGATAAAACCATCTTGCACAGCAATGCGCAGGGTGGTTTTGTTGTCTGTCACAATAGTGCCCTGAGCCAGGTCGTGGCTTTCGCTTATGATTTCTGATTCGTAGATTTTAAAGTTAACCATCTTTCCGCCAACTTCAAACAGCGTCCAGGCAGCAGGGTAGGGCGCCAGTCCCCTGATGTGGTTGTGTATCTCCTTAGCAGGCTTGGTCCAGTCTATTTCACAAGTCTCTCTGAATATTTTTGGAGCAGGCCTAAGCTCTGCGGCATTCTCAAACAGTTCCTCCTGCGGAGTGGCATCCGCCGAACCATCTATCACCGCATCAATAGTCTTTTGCACCAGATCGGCACCAATAACCATCAACTTGTCATGAATCACTCCCGCATTATCATTTGGCTCGATGACAACTTTCTCGCGAAATATTATTTCACCGGTATCAATCTCATGCTTCAAAAAGAAAGTAGTAACCCCCGTCTCCTTCTCGCCGTTTATTACAGCCCAGTTTATGGGCGCCGCACCCCTGTACTGAGGCAACAGTGAACCGTGCAGATTAAACGTCCCCTTCGGCGGCATATCCCATACCACCTCAGGCAGCATCCTGAAGGCCACCACCACCTGAATGTCAGCCTCCAGCGAGCGAAGCTCCTCAATAAACTGCTCATCCTTCAGGTTGACAGGTTGTAACACATTCAGATTCAGAGAGACGGCATACTCCTTCACAGCCGATTGTTGAAGTTTGTACCCCCTGCCCGCAGGCTTGTCGGGAGCAGTGATTACCCCCACAATATTATATCCGTTTTCCACAAGTTTCCTTAGCGACTCAACAGCAAAGTCGGGAGTCCCCATAAATACAATTCTCAAATCTTCTTTTTTCATATTCCGAATGTTACAACCTTTTGTTTAGAATGTAAAGTTATAAAATGAAGGAGTAATATCATAAAAAACGGAGAAACTTTATTCAAGTCTCTCCGGATATATAAATAGATTATGCTGTTTCAGGTCAGGCTTATCGCTGTTTTTCAAACTCAGCCATGCAGTCAGCCAGTGCCTTAACGCCCTCTCTTGGCATTGCATTATAGATAGACGCACGGAAACCACCAATCGAACGATGTCCCTTGATGCCCGACATACCACGCTCGGTTGCAAACTTCAGGAAGTCAGCCTCCAGATCCAGATACTCATCTTTCATCACAAAGCAAACATTCATACGTGAACGATCCTCTTCGCGGGCCGTTCCCTTAAACATTTTGCTGTTGTCGATGGCATCATACAGAAGCGCAGCCTTTTCGATATTTATTTTCTCAACTGCCTCCAGACCGCCCAGACCCTTCAGCCAGCGCAATGTCTCCATTGCAGTATATATAGGCAGCACCGGCGGAGTGTTGTACATCGATCCTCCTTTTATGTGAACTCTGTAATCAAGCATTGAGGGGATAGTACGCGACACTTTACCAAGCAGCTCATCCTTCACGATTACAAAAGTAACCCCTGCAGGAGCCAGATTCTTTTGGGCACCACCGTATATCAATCCATATTTAGAAACATCCATCGGACGTGAAAAAATATCAGACGACATATCAGCAACCAATGGAACAGGACTATCTATATCTTTGTAGATTTGAGTTCCGTATATTGTGTTGTTGGTTGTTATATGAAAATAATCTGCATCGGTAGGAACTGTATAATCAGTAGGAATGTAGTTGAACGTAGTGTCCTTTGACGAAGCAACCTCAACAGCTTCTCCAAACAGGTGAGCCTGCTCCAAAGCCTTGGTAGCCCAGGTTCCTGTGTTCAGGTAAGCCGACTTTTTCTCCATCAGGTTGTATGGAACCATGGCAAACTGCAAACTTGCACCACCACCCAAAAACAGAACCGAATACCCCGCCGGAATATCCAGCAGTTCTTTAAATGAAGCAACAGCCTCATCCAGCACCGGCTGAAAATCTTTTGAGCGATGACTTATCTCAAGAATAGAAAGTCCAATACCGTTAAAGTTTGACACTGCCTCGGCAGTCTTTTTAATTGCGACCTCAGGAAGAATAGAGGGACCCGCACTAAAGTTATAAATCTTCATATTTATAGAGTTGAAGTTTAAAGATTGTGATATTACCTAAATCAATTTTGATAATTTGAAACAAAGGTATGTGATAAACTGATGTTTTCAAAATGTAAATCAAAATATTTTCTCATTTTATTCATTTGTCGAATCATCTGATTGTTTGTATATTTGCGCCCTATTCCGGAATAAAAAATGAACAAGCAATATCCTTCATCCCTGTTAGAAAATGCAGTCAACGAATTTGCCAAGCTGCCCGGCATTGGTCGCAAGACAGCGCTGCGTCATGTGCTTCACCTCCTTAGGCTGGACGATGCACAGGTGGAAGAATTTGCCAACGCAATCGTGACGCTCAAGAAGGAAATTAAATATTGCAGTAGCTGTCACAATATCTCCGATGAAGAGGTATGTTCCATCTGTTCAGACCCATCCCGAAATCCCTCAGTGATTTGTGTGGTTGAAAATATCCGTGAGGTGATGGCGATAGAAAACACCGTACAGTTTCGCGGTCTCTATCATGTCCTCGGCGGTATCATCTCGCCAATAGAGGGCATCGCCCCGTCGGATCTCAATATCGACAGCCTGATAGAAAAAGCAAAGTCGGGCGCTGTCAAAGAAATCATCCTTGCCCTTAGCGCAACCATGGAAGGTGACACCACCAACTTCTATATTTACAAAAAGATTGCCCCCTACGATGTGAAGGTAAGCATCATCTCCCGCGGTGTTTCAGTTGGAGATGAAATCGAATATGCCGATGAGGTAACGCTTGGTCGCTCCATCATCAACAGAATTCCCTTCAACGAATCCTACAGCATAAACTCATAACAACAGAATATATACATAGAAAATGAATAACGACATAAGTCAGACAGTCAAAAAACTAAATTCAACTCACCTCTATATTATTGCGGCACTCATTATACTGCTACTTGGCGTAATGTTTGGCCTGCTCAAACTGCCGGTTATTGGCGAAGAAGCAAGCATAATAGCCGAGCGCTATGCCATCGGCCTTACGTTGATTGCAATTCCGGGTGCACTAAAGCTGTTCTCAAATAAAATCAAGAAGCTAACCGAGTCGGAGACCGATGCAGGCATCAAAATCAAACAATTCAGCTCTGCGTTCAATCTCAGAATTGCAATTCTGGGAGTTATGGGACTCGCCAACACGCTGTTCTATGCCATCACTGCAAACAGCAACTTTATGTGGCTGGCAGTAATTCTCTTTTTAGCCTTTGTGTTCTGCAGAACATCAGAAGCAGAACTGTCGGCAGTAATTAGCACGAAAGACAAAACAGAAGAGGAAGCAGAAGATGAATGATTTTTTTGTTCATAACGACATATATCTGCGCCCCATAGAGCCCGAGGACCTCGATGTTCTCTACAAATGGGAAAACGATACCCGCCTGTGGGACATTGGCGCCACCGTATCCCCTTTCTCCCGATTCACACTCAAAAAATATATAGTAGATGCGCATGACGATATCTACAACACCCGACAGTTACGTATGATGATTGTTGAGAAAGAAACAGAGATAGTTGTCGGCACCATCGACCTTTACGACTTTGACACCCTCAACAACCGAGCGGGAATCGGCGTGCTGATAGACGAAGACCACCGTAACAAAGGATACGCTTCACAGGCTGTTGACAGCATCGAAAGCTACGCTTTCAACCATCTGGGAGTTCATCAGATCTACGTTCACATCCCCGAAACCAACAAGCCAAGCCTGGAACTCTTTTCCGGAAACGGATACAAAGAAACAGCCCGACTTAAAGAGTGGCTCTTTGTAAACCGCACCTACGTTGATGTGGTTGTGATGCAGAAAATCTACCAACAATAGCAAAACCATATTATTAGTATGAGAGACGATATAAAAAAAGCCTGCGACACAATGAAAGAGGGTGGTGTCATCCTTTACCCCACCGACACAATCTGGGGAATTGGTTGCGATGCAACAAATGAAGAAGCCGTGAAGCGAGTTTACGAAATAAAGAAACGCAGCGACACCAAGTCTATGCTGGTTCTTCTGGACAACCCCGCCAAACTGCAGGCCTACATCGCCGATGTGCCCGATATTGCCTGGGACCTGATAGACCTCACCGACAAACCGCTCACCATTATATATGACGGTGCCAAAAACCTGGCAACCAATCTCATTGCAGAAGATGGTTCAATCGGTGTCAGAATAACAGCAGAAGAGTTTTCAGCGGCACTCTGCCGTCAGTTCCGCAAGCCAATAGTATCTACATCGGCCAATATCACGGGCGAAAAGGTAGCAGCCAACTTCAACGAAATCTCACAGGACATAATCGACGCCGTCGATTATGTAGTCGAATATCGTCAGAACGACTATACAAAAGCAAAACCTTCAGGTATCGTCAAGCTCTCAAAAGATGGAACAATCAATATAATTCGCAAATAATACAAATGGCAAGGCAACTCTACGAGAAAATACACAACTGGCGACGCTCCAACATCAAGGAACGTCACTTCTTGTTGTTTGCCTGCTTCCTGGTGGGAATACTCACAGCCCTGGCGGCCTACGTATTGAAAATGTCCGTTCACGCCATTCAGATGTTCCTCACCAACAACTTCTCCACAACAGGAGCCAACTATCTATATCTATTGTACCCTGTTGTAGGTATTCTGGTTGCCGGGCTTTTCGTACGCTATATAATAAAAGATGATATTAGTCACGGAGTCACAAAAATCCTTCACTCCATTTCGCAGCGCAAAAGCCGACTGAAACCCCACAACATGTACAGCTCGCTTATTGCAAGCTCTATCACCATCGGCTTTGGTGGATCGGTAGGAGCGGAGGCACCCATCGTACTCACAGGCTCAGCCATCGGCTCCAACGTAGGCAGATTCTTCAAACTCGATCAGCGAAACCTGATGCTCCTCGTGGGCTGCGGTTCCGCCGGTGCCATTGCAGGGATTTTCAAGGCGCCCATTGCAGGAATCCTATTTGTGATAGAAGTTCTGCTGCTCGACCTCACGCTATCATCCATTCTGCCCCTGCTCATCACATCCGTTACAGCCACCACCGTATCCTACATTCTCACCGGCACCAATGCCATGTTTGCCTACTCACAGGTGCAGGCGTTCACGCTCGACAGAATTCCATTTGTTATAGTGCTGGGCATAATATGCGGCTTCCTCTCACTCTATTTCACGAGAGCCACCGCCTGGAGTGAAGACAACTATTCAAAACTAAAACCTCTTGGCAAATTCATTCTTGGTTCAATAACCCTCAGCATATTAATCTTCCTCTTCCCGCCCCTATACGGAGAAGGATACGAATCTATTGAAATACTCCTTCAAAGCGGAGAGAAATTTAAAGAACTGCTCAACGGCAGTATCTTCTACAACTTCACAGGTAAGTGGGGGATAGTGATATTTCTGGGATTGATTATTCTTACCAAAGCCTTTGCAACCAGTGCAACCAACGGAGGTGGCGGAACAGGCGGGATATTTGCACCAACACTATTCATAGGCTGTATCCTCGGTTTTGTATACTCATATACAGTCAACGAATTTGGTTTCGAAACCTATCTGCCGCAAGAAAACTTTGCACTGATGGGCATGGCAGGCGTTATGGCAGGAGTCATGCATGCCCCGTTAACAGGCACATTCCTTATTGCCGAACTGACAGGGGGATATGAGCTCTTCCTCCCCCTTATGATAGTGTCAATATGTTCCTATATAGTCATTGTAACCTTCGAGAAGCACAACATCTATGCTATTCGCCTTGCCAAAAAAGGCGAACTTATTACACATCACAAAGACAAGGCGGTGCTCACCTTCCTGAGAATAGAAGATATGCTCGAAAAAGAAGTACAGATTGTAACTCCCGAAATGACACTGGGAGATATGGTGAAAGTAATTGCCAACAGCAATCGCAATATATTTCCCGTGGTAGATGAAGAAGGAAAACTAAAAGGACTTGTGTTACTCAATGATATCCGAAATATAATATTCCGCCCCGAACTGTACGACCGCTTCCGCGTGAGGAAATTTATGGTAGGCGCACCCGCCGTAATAGAGATAGATATGCCAATGGAAAAGGTGATGAATATATTCGAAGACACCAAAGCGTGGAACCTCCCCGTGGTTGATGACAACGGCGTATACAAAGGTATACTGTCGCAGTCCACCGTATTCAACCACTACCGCGATGTGCTGGTAGAGCACTATTCCGAAGAGGAGGAATAATTCTCTATCTCACCAGTACTTTTATGTTCTCGCGTTTGCCCTCAACAGATACCTTCAGCAGATAAATACCCTTTGGCAGAAAACCGACAGATATCGAAGTGCGCTTGATACTGTTCTCAGCCTTTCCTTCAAAAAGTTTCACGCCCGATGTTCCGAAAAGCTCCCACGAAGTCAAATCCCTGTTGGAGTCAATCACAATCCTGTTGCTCTCCCTGTTGTGATAAGCCTTAATTTCAGGTTTCTCAATAACAGGCTTTGGCAGCGATATACCATTGCCGATCACATACGACGAAATAAGCAGTGAAGTGTTAATCGAATTATCCATCATTTCAGAAGAGCGCATCCATCCATCCGAATTCTTCAGCCAGGCCGAAGGCAAAGCATCAGATCCCTTTTTGCGGGGAGGAACATTCAGCACAGAGAATCCGTTAGCCACATTATTCCTGTCGGAATATGAAACATAAAAGTAACCCTCAACATCCAGCGGCGGGTCAAACTGCACATAGTTCTCCACATTTCTGCTCATATCCCGGTTAGAGTTTCCAAACCCACCCGTCGCCCAATACTTATATGAATAGTTGAGCGGCAACTCCTTAATCAGCATCCCCGGTTTCCCGCTGTTGTCGGCATATACCCTGATTCTGATATCCACATCCATCGTCTTCTTGTTGCTCGCCGATGCAATGTAAACCCCCGCCAGCTTAGTCGGCTTGTCTGCATAAAACTCCTCTGCAAACTCGCTATATCCCAGATTATTATTTGTGGCAAACATGGGCGTGTTTTCCAGATATGTCTCAGTAATCGAATCAGTCACCTGATAGTTAAAGCTCTTTGTGTAAGGATTGTCCTTATAAGGATTAAACCCATCCAGATAAGTAAGACCCGTCTCCTCGGGGTCCAGGTAGTCACTCAGCGACAAAGGATTGTCCAGCGAACCCGTTATGTCCCACGCTTTGTAGAAAGAACTGTACTGGTCGGGCCCCTTGGGCGAAGAGCAGTACGACTCCCCTCCTGTAAGCAGTCCCACAATACGCTTGTCGGCATCCACCAGCGGCGAACCCGACGACCCGCCCTCAGTTGCAGCCACATCCCAGCTTCGCACAACCCAGTGAACGTTTTTCCACATATTTGCAAGGTTGAAAGAACCATGCTCCAGTTTGTCATTATCCACAGCCACCTTCTTCACCCCGCCGTAAGGATGATGAATACCATGGAAAGGCGCCTTTGGCGATGATGCCGAACTCCAACCCAAATAATAAGGCTGATACTCCACGGGCGGTATCTCCTTAAATTTAAGAAGCGAAATATCGTGCGATTCAAGAATAAGAACCGAGTCGGCCGACGCCATGGTCATCTGCACAGTCCCGCGCATATTCCCATATTTATCACCTGCTTTCATATCACATACAGGCGACTGATATCCAAAGAAAGCAACAATGTTGCCCGCCACCATATCATATTTTCGGTTGTTTAGGAATGAAGAATTATAATCTCTGTTCAGACAGTGCGTTGCAGTAAGCAGATAAGGGGTCCCATCATTGGCTGAGTTGTTGACCAGAACACCGGTGCAGGCGGTTGTCCCGTTAATCATAAGCACCACCACGCCACTTCCCGGCTCAATATCCTCAGGGTAGCATACAAGATTGGGGTGACAGTTTTGTTCAGGTTCTCCGGGTTCAGGAAATTTGGAACGTAATATACCCCTGAAGTCGTGATTTACCTCTCCAATCTTCAGCTCACCCTTGAATGCAGCATCCACCGGCTCCTGATATTCCACAATCAGCTCATCACCCTCCAGCGGTTGCACGGGCAGCAAATTCAAATCACTATTGTTCCTGTGCGTATATGAACCCAAAACCTCAGTTTGACTACTGTTGTAAATAAACAGTGCAGAACCCTCAGGCAGATTAAATTCAGAAAAAAGGATATTTATTGAATAAGCGCCCTTAGAACGAATACCAACACGCCACACATTCATATTGCCCGACACAAATCGAACCCCCGAATTGTCGGGCGACAGATTAACGAAAAACTTGTGTGCAAACTCCAGACTCTTAAACCTGTCAGCCTCATTCTCCATATCCGAGCGCCACAGTGCAGCCTGATTGTCAACAGGCGACATCTCCACAAACGGAATTGCAGCCGCCGACCTCATCCCTGGCGTACCATCCAGCGGCAGTGGTCTTCCACCGTAGCTGATCTGAGCCGAAACAGACGTTGAAAAAAATAATAATAAAAATATAGCTGAGAGAATCTGTACTGATTTATATCCGGGCATAATATATAACAATGTGTCACAAAATTTAAATATCACAAATGTAAGATGTTTTTTGATAATAAAGGTTTATTTTTGCCTCTTAAATTTGAGAAACGATGCAACAGCCAGAAAGTGAATTAAAGCAGTTTTTAGATGAGATGTCAGATAAATGGAACAACCCCGACTTTGTACCCAAAGATCCGATATTTGTTCCACACCAATATACACTGAAACAAGACATAGAAATAATGGGCTTCTTTGCCTCCATTTTTGCCTGGGGGCAGCGCAAGACGATTATAAACAAATCGCTCGAACTTGCACAAAGGATGAACAACACTCCCTACGAATTTATTCTCAATCACACCGATGAAGATCTCAAACAGCTGCTCGGTTTCAAGCACCGTACTTTCAACGATACCGATCTGCTTTACTTTGTGGACTTCCTGCATCGTCACTACAGCCTTCACGAAAGCCTCGAAGACGCCTTTATCCCCGCCGAAGGCTTCACCACTATGGAGCGTTCGCTAATACATTTCGAAGAGAACTTCTTCGACCACCCCGATGCACCCCGCCGCACCCGCAAGCACGTAGCCACCCCGGCGCGCAACTCCACCTGCAAGCGACTCAACATGTACCTCCGCTGGATGGTGCGCGACGACAACAAAGGTGTCGATTTCGGCCTGTGGAAAAAGATACCTGCCTCCCAACTTGTCTGCCCCATTGATGTGCATGTTGATCGCACTGCCCGTCAGTTCGGACTAATCACACGTAAACAGACAGATTGGAAAACCGCCGTCGAACTTACTGAAAACCTCAGAATTCTCGACAGCGGCGATCCTGTAAAATATGATTTTGCTCTCTTCGGGCTCTCCATCGAAGGAGAACTTGAGAACATATAGTTGCAACGGATTACTCTCCCCCGAACTCCATAAGATAAGACTTGATAAATCCATCAAGGTCCCCATCCATCACGGCATCCACATTGGAAGTCTGATAATTGGTTCGATGATCCTTTACGCGGCGGTCGTCAAACACATAGCTGCGAATCTGCGAACCCCACTCAATCTTCTTCTTGCCAGCCTCTATCTCGGCCTGCGCCGCACGGCGAACATTAAGTTCAATCTCATAAATCTGCGAACGGAGCATACGAAGAGCATTTTCACGGTTGCCCATCTGCGAACGACCCTCAGTGTTCTCAATCACAATCTGGTGCACCTCGCCCGACGAGTCTGTGTAGTCGTAATGCAAACGAACACCCGTCTCCACCTTGTTGACGTGCTGACCGCCCGCACCCGACGAACGGAAAGTATCCCACGAAATAGCCGCCGTGTTCACTTCCACCTCAATGCTGTCGTCCACCAGCGGCACCACAAACACCGAAGCGAAAGAAGTCATACGTTTTCCCTGCGCATTATAAGGCGACACACGCACAAGCCTGTGCACACCATTCTCGCTCTTCAGAAAACCATAGGCAAGGTCGCCCTCCACCTGCAGTGTAGCCGTCTTGATGCCCGCATCGTCACCATCCTGCCAGTTGGTCATAGTAGTTTTGTAACCCTTCGACTCGCACCAGCGCTGATACATGCGAAACAGCATCGATGCCCAGTCCTGGCTCTCCGTGCCGCCCGCACCGGCGTTCACCTTCAGCACCGCACCCAGCTTATCCTCCTCGCGGCGCAACATATTCTTCAGCTCCAGCTCCTCAATCAGCTGCAAAGCCTTGCTGTAATTATCATCCACCTCCTGTTCAGTCACAATCTCCTCCTTCAGGAAATCATAAGCCAGTTCCAGCTCCTCCACAGCCGACTGCACCTCCTCATAAGAACCAATCCAGAACTTCAGTTCCCGAATCACCTTCATTTGAGCCTCCGCTACCTTGCTGTCGTTCCAAAACTCAGGGTCGTGTGTTTTTAACTCCTCCTCTTCCAGTTGTATCTTCCTCGCATCGATGTCAAAGATACCCCCTCAGCGCCTGCTCGCGCTCCAATATATCTTTCAATTGGTCTGCTGTAATCATAAATTGTTATTAATTATTTGTTTTCGCAAAAATAGCGGTTTGTCGTGGTTTATACGAATTTATGGTGTGAAAATATATTATCGCAACCACTTAAAGAAGTCCCAGATCACAATGCCCGCCGTCACCGAAACGTTCAGCGAATGCTTTGTGCCATACTGCGGAATCTCGATACAATGGTCACACATATCAATCACTTCCTGCTGCACGCCGTGCACCTCATGGCCTAGCACCACAGCATACCTGCCCCCCTTGTCGGGTTGCATCTTGTCCATCATCAGGCTGTTTTCCGTCTGCTCAATGGCAAACAGAGTATAACCCTCTGCCTTCAGGCGACTAACAGCCTCCGTCGTTTCCTCCACATAGCTCCATTTCACCGAATCCTCCGCACCCAGGGCAGTCTTGTGAATCTCCGCCTGCGGCGGTGTGGCAGTTATGCCACACAACACAATCTCCTCCACCAAAAAAGCGTCGCTCGTGCGAAACACCGACCCAATGTTGTGCTGACTCCTCACATTGTCAAGCACCACCACCAGCGGCATCTTCTCCGTCTCTCGAAACTCCTCGACGGATACCCGCCCCATCTCCTCTACCAGTAATTTTCGTCTCTTCATTATAATACTTGTTTTCGGAATAATTGAAAATAAGTTTTTGCGATGCAAATTTACAACAATATGTTCACAGAACTTAATCTTATAAATTATATATCATTATCTTTACTGCCAATATAAATAAATTATCATGAAATCAGAAATCTTAAAAACTCTAATGTTGGCAGTGCTGCTGTTGGCAGGCACATACCGAACACAGGCACAAGTAGAAATAGTAGATGGCGATTCCGTCTATCTGGTTGTTGACAAACTTCCCGAGTTTCCCGGAGGTTTTGAGGAGATGGTTAAGTTTGTGGGTACCAACTTACATCACCCGGGAGCTGTAAGTGAAGGCAGAGTCATTGTCAACTTTATTATCAACAAGGTGGGAGAGATAACGCATCCCCGTGTAGTGCGCGGACTACACCCTGAGATGGACGAAGCAGCCCTTGACGTCGTGCGCATGATGCCTATGTGGAAGCCCGGCGAGCAAGATGGACAGCGTGTAAATGTACGTTTTACTCTTCCTATTGTGTTTAGGACTGACGCCTCACCTATACACGGGGCACCCGCGAGCAGTAATATTCTTAGAATAACAGAGCCTTTAACTCCCGAACAACAGGCACTCCATTTACCCCTATCTCAAGGATTACACGGCATTTGGAATCTATCCGAAGTGTTACGTCCCAATGGAAACAGTGTCAAGGTGAGGCCGGGTACCTTTAAGATTATCAACAAGGATGGAACTGTTTATACTCTCTTTGCCGGACTAAGGCACAACGACATTGAGATACTCCCTCCCCACATCGGATTTTATGGCACCTATCAGGAAGTGACAGACAGTACCTTTACGGAAACAACAGTTCAGAACTTCCAAAACCCGGGTTTCTCAGGAGTGAAAACCGAATTAAAGTATAAGTTGATAGATAGCAACACACTTCACAGTTTTTACAGACCAGAAGGAATTGACGGCTCCTGGATGGGCGAAGTGTGGATAAGAGTAACAGATCCCGTAAGAAGTATAATTGGTGCGCCCGTCAAAAAGGAAGAATAAGAAAATACCTTTCAAATAGTGTTTAAATAGTGTTTGATCACTGTTTAAGCACTATTTAAACAGCATCCTAACCACAAACCAGGCATGATGCAAAGCAGTTGACACCTGCCCGTAGTGTTTGGCCATTATTTTGTAACGCTCCCTCAGCGAAGCTTTGTGGTTGGTAGTTGTCAGCCCCTCGTTGAGGTAGTCAATCAAAGTCATATCCGTGTAGTGCATCACCTGTGCCCGCTTCAGCAACTTCACTGCCCAGTCGAAGTCCGACGAAAAGCGATAACCCAAATCATACGGCTCAAACAACTCCCGCCGCACGATAAACGCCTGATGACACACCAGCATCCCCTGCTTAAAGCTTTTCCAGTTTAGCACCTTCGGTGCTTCAAGCCGGCGCATGTGCAAAAACCTGCCATTGCCATCCACAATCGCTGTCTGTCCATATATAATATCGGGAACACTTCCCTGTAGAATGCTTCGCATCATCTCCTCCACAGTAGTGTCACTGTGAAACGTATCCCCCGCATTCAGAAAGCAAAGATAATCGCCCGTTGCCATAGCCGCAGCCTTGTTCATTGCGTCATACAATCCCTTGTCAGGCTCGCTCACCCAATTGGTGCGCTCGTTGGCATATCGCTCAATCAGCGCCACCGTGCCATCCTGCGAATTTCCATCCACAATGATATGCTCAATATCCGACTGCGACTGACTTTGCACACTCCTCAGCGTGCGCTCCAGCGTTGCCTCCGCATTATATGTAACTGTTATTACCGAAAGTTTAATATTCATCTTACCTTGTATAAATCAATATACTGCTGTGCCACTATCTCACCCTCAAACCTTGTTGTTGATTTGCTGATTTGCTCTTTGATATTCTCATTTCGGGATAGATGCTTCAACACAAAATCGATTCCCGCCGCAAAATCTAAATTGTCCTCGTAGCGTGCCAGATAACCATTTGTCTTGTGCTCAATAATGTCGGTTTGTCCGCTGTTGTTGTAACTCACGGCCGCACATCCGCAAGCCATGGCCTCAGTGATGGTCTGTCCGAATGTCTCATAAAGTGACGGCACCAATACCACATCCGATGCAGCATACACTGATGCAATTTCGGCCGTGTTGCTCAACGTTCCCAAATGCAGATATTCGATAGGCAAGCCCTCAAAAAAGTCTTTTGGAAACTTAATACTGCCATAGAGCACCAGCAGCAATTCATGCCCTTTGTATTTATATTCATCCAACAGGCAATGCAGAGATTTCTTCAACCCCTCAAAACCCTTAATAGGTGCATCCAGTCGGGCAGCCCCCATTGTCATTATATATCTGTTGGCCGATAACTGCGCCAGCCTTTCATGTGGTGCCAGACCGGGTTTAAATACCTTCACATCCAGTGCGTTGGGTATTACGCTGATGTTATGCCCAATCATCAGGCTACTCGCCTCCGCCTTCTTCTTTAGCCAGTTGCTCACCGCCACAAACTCTATCTTACTATCTTTGTATATCCGCTGCTTCTCGCGAAACACCCGAGCCGATAAATCCCCCTCCGACGGCT
>CAYFUQ010000014.1:0-41657 GCA_964346415.1 uncultured Proteiniphilum sp. | reverse complement strand
GTGGGTATCATCTCTGCCGATGGATTGCTAAGCCATACTGACTTTCGGTCACATGAGCGAGGATTTCAGTTGATGATGCAATCTGCAGGAAGGGCAGGTCGAAAGCATAAAAGAGGTAAGGTTATTGTTCAGGCAGGAGATCCTGATTTGCCTGTATATAAGTTTGTGAAAGAGGGTGATTATGATGGTTTCTTCAACCTTCAGCTTGCAGAGCGTAAGCTCTTTAATTATCCACCTTATACAAGGCTAATCACTATTGTGTTTAAGCATAGGAGCGAGCAGGTAGTGCACAATGCTTCGAGACTATTTGCAGATTCGTTGCGACAGTCATTAAAGAATATGGTGCTGGGACCTAACAAGCCTGTTGTGGGATATGTGCAACGATATCACATCAGGGAAATTTTGTTGAAGCTTGATGCAAAGCTTTCTGCTGCCAAAGTTAGAGAACTCATTAAATCGGTGGAGGCTCACGTTCGGGCCAATCCTGATTATAGATATATCCAACTTTATTATGATGTAGATTGGGTTTAAAAAAGCCGACATCGCAAGCAATGTCGGCTTTTTACTTTTCAACGGTTTCGTCATAGCGAACCGTTATTTCATTTCAATTTCTTCTTTAAGGTCCATTTCATTGTTATCCCTGTCATAGAATTGATATTGCAGAAATCCCATACTTTGATTGGGGATTATTTTGAGTGCAACACCATATTTCTTTCTCCATCGATACTTTAATGAAAACAGTCCCTGCTGAACGTATGCTGCAACATAAGGATGTATGTGCAGACTGAATTTCTTCACCTTTAGCTTATTGGCCAGATAGTCAATTTTACCTTCAAGGGTGTCGGTAAATAGGATTGACGATTTAATTTTTCCTTTTCCAAAGCAAGTGGGGCATGTCTCGCTTGTGGCGATTTCCATTTCGGGTCTCACTCTCTGGCGAGTGATTTGCATTAGTCCGAATTTACTTAGTGGAAGTATTTTATGTTTGGCTCTGTCGGTTGATAAGAATTCGTTCATTTTGCTGAACAGTTTACTTCTGTGTTCACCGGAACTCATATCAATAAAATCAACAACTATAATTCCGCCCATATCTCTAAGCCTCAATTGGCGGGCTATTTCTTCTGCTGCCGCAAGATTCACTTCGAATGCGCTGTCTTCCTGACCCAGCGTTTTTTTGTTTCTGTTTCCACTGTTTACATCAATTGCGTGCAGAGCTTCTGTGTGCTCAATAATAAGATATGCACCGTTTTTGAATGTAACAGTCTTTCCAAAGAGTGATTTTACTTGCTTGGTAATTCCAAAGTTGTCTAAAATAGGCAGTGCTCCGTTATAAAGCTTTACTACATTCTTTTTGTCGGGAGCAATCAGTTTGACATACTCGGTTACCTGTTTGGCCACATAGGCGTCGTTGATGTGAATTTGCTCAAATGATGGGTCGAATATATCCCGGAGCAATGCTACTGTTCTGCCTGTTTCTTCGAATACGAGCGAAGTTGGCTTTGCCTTGAGCATCTTTTCCGCCGTGTCTTCCCATCTTTTTACCAATACCTTCAATTCAGCGTCGAGTTCGGCAACCCGCTTGTCTATTGCATTAGTTCTGATTATTACTCCAAAGTTTTTTGGTTTTATACTTCGAACCAATTGTCTGAGACGTGCGCGTTCTTCCCGCGACCTGATCTTTTGTGAAACTGACACCCTGTCGATAAATGGAATCAAGACCATATATCTTCCGGCAAATGAGATCTCTGCCGTTAGTCGTGGACCTTTTGTTGAGATTGGCTCTTTTGATACCTGAACCAAAACCTCCTGTCCCACCTTTAGTCGGTCTGTAATTAATCCATCTTTCTCGATATCGGGTTGCAATTTCATCTTTTGTATCTGCGTAACTTTCTTTTTGTCTTTAATTTGTTTTTGAAAGCTTGCAACAGATTCAAACTCTACCCCTAAATCCAAGTAGTGAAGAAAAGCGTCCTTTTTGTGTCCTACATCTACAAATGCAGCGTTCAGCGCAGGCATCAATTTTTTGACCCTGCCCAGATAGATGTTACCAACCGAATACGATTCACTTTGGTCTTCAGATTGCAGCTCTACAAGCTTTTTGTCTTCCAGTACCGCAATGTTAATCTCCTTGGGTTGTACATCAACTACAAGTTCGCTTATCACAATTTTAATGTTTTAATAAATAAATTATTTAGGTTTTTGTTCCACTGAACAAAAATCAGTGTTCTCACGAACACGGTTTTAATACTGATTAATATACAAAGAACAAACTTCAGTCTTATATATTGCTGAGTTTGTTCCTGTATAATTTGAGATTTTAGAAAAAACCCCTTAAAAGACTATTTCTTCTTTTTATGTCTGTTCTTTCTAAGTCTTTTCTTACGTTTGTGGACAGCCATTTTATGCCTTTTTCTTTTTTTTCCGCTTGGCATCTTCTTTAGTTTTAAAAATTATATAATTAGTTTACCTTGATTTCCTTTACTTGCTCAACAAATTTCTTTGCAGGTTTAAATGCCGGTATGTTGTGCTCGGGAATAATAATAGTAGTGTTTTTTGAGATGTTACGTGCAGTCTTTTCGGCTCTTCTTTTAACGATGAAGCTGCCAAATCCTCTGAGGTACACATTTTCATCGTTCGCCAACGTCTCTTTAACTACTTCCATGAAAGATTCAACTGTTGCTAAAACTGATGCCTTATCGACACCCGTATTTTTTGCAATCTCGTTTACAAGTTCAGCTTTAGTCATATTTTATTAGTGTTAATGTTTGATTTATTCTATCTTAAAATTTTGGACTGCAAATATATAGCTTTTTTCCCTACTCAAAAAATAAATGTGCTTATATTTTGATATTTTCTGTTTTTTTCTGATAATGACTGTATTAGTGCATATTTTAGTCAATAAAATACCTGACATATAAATATTGTGTAAACCTATAAACTGTCCTGTTTTTGCATTAAAATGAAAATATAACTCAAGATTTTTGTTAAAACTGTTGTTTAAACCAAATTTAGCATTAATTTTGCTTTCGAATGATTATAGTTACACCAAAAATTTAAATTATGTCTGTAAACAAGGTAATTTTAGTAGGAAATGTGGGGAAAGATCCCGATGTTAAGTATTTTGATAATGATAGTGTTAAAGCCAGTTTCCCATTGGCAACCAGTGAAAGAGGTTACACGACAGCCAACGGAACACAGGTGCCTGAAAGAACAGAGTGGCATAATGTGGTTTGCTGGAGAGGATTGGCGCAGATTGTAGAGAAGTTTGTAAAGAAGGGAGTTCCAATTTATGTGGAAGGAAAAATCCGCACACGTTCGTATGATGATCAACAGGGAATTAAAAGATATATAACAGAAATTTATGCTGACAATGTTGAGTTACTTGGCCGTCGCTCTCCGGGAGATGGAGAAAGCACACCGAGAGCAAATGATACCACAACGGGCATTACTACAGGTACCAATGTTGATATTATAAGCGACGAAAATGAAACGGACGATTTGCCGTTTTAAAATAATATTGTAAATTTGTGAGAATGTTTTATTGCTTTTTGGTAGTGAAACATTCTCTTTTGTTTTATTAAACTTTGAATAATTGGAGCCTGAACCCTTTTTATATATTTCTTCTATTCTGTTTGCAGACATTGTGTCGGCAGTAGATTATATTTTTCTGGCTCTGATTTTGTTGCTTACCTTAGTAAATGCTGTGGTTGCGGGTTCTGAAATAGCTTTCTTTTCTCTCACGCAGAATCAAATTTCAACTCTTCATACTAATACCGATAAGAGAGCCATAAAGATTTCCAATCTGCTAAAGATACCTGAAAAACTATCCGGAACAATATTTATAGCCTCTAATTTTTTCAATATAGTCATAGTAGCTCTCTTCTTATATCTGCTCCTGGCCCGGTTTAATTTTGGAAATTGTATTGGTGGTATTGTTGCAGCAATCATAATTACTTTTGTGTATCTGGCTTTATTTGTGGAGACTCTTCCTAAGCGATATGCCTCTTATCAGCCATTTCAATTTGTGAAGACATATTGTGGATTAATGGAGGTGATAATCTTTCTGTTTTCTCCCTTTTCATCGCTTCTAATTAAGACAACGCATGTCTTTAGCAGACACTCTATTGAGAAAAAATATGATATTTCGCTTGAGGATTTGTCAACTGCTCTTGAGTTGACTTCTGATGAAACAACGCATGAGAAAGAGAAAGATATGCTGGAGGGTATTATCCGTTTTAGAGATAAAATGGTGGAAGATATTTTGGTTTCCCGCTCGGATATGGTTGCAATTGATATCGAAACTCCCTTTTCGGAAGTTATCTCTTTTATTGTTTCTGCAGGGTTTTCGAGAATTCCGGTTTATCAGGAAAACCCCGATAATATTAAGGGGATTCTATATGTCAAGGATTTGTTGCCACATCTTGATAAAATCGACAACTTCAGGTGGCAATCACTTATCCGTCCTGCTTATTTCGTGCCGGGTGCGAAGCGCATTGACGATTTACTGGAAGAGTTTCGTGCAAACAAGAATCACATGGCAATCATAGTGGATGAATATGGAGGTACTTCAGGAATTGTAACGATGGAGGACATTCTGGAGGAGATAATCGGCGATATAAGCGATGAGTATGATGAGGAGGAATCGCCCACTCATATAAAAATGCAAGATGGCTCGTATATTTTTGAAGCCAGAACTCCAATAGAAGACTTTATTGATATTGTTTCTCTTCCTGAGAAGGAATTTGAAAAGATTAGTGATGAAGCCGATACGTTGGCAGGACTGATTTTGGAACTTAAAGGAGATTTCCCAAAACCCAAAGAGATTGTTGAGTGGCGTGGATATAAATTTAAGATTGAAGAAATGGATGACAGACGAATCATAAGAGTAAAGTATATCCCCAAAAAAAGTAATTTGCCGTCTTTTGATGCATGATAAGTTATATCTGAGTTTGATTTATGCTGGTTAGGAATGAAAATATAAATAATGTTGCACTACTTGGTATTAAAAGAATTACGGGCAACAGAGATGAGCTGCTGGGAAGACTAACAGAGAAGCAACAAGAAGAAGCTGCCGTTCAAATTTCTTCAATGGCCTCAGACAGAAGGGTGATGGAGTGGCTTACAACAAGAGTGATGCTTCTTGAAATGCTCGGTAGGGATATTGCCATACTTAATAACGAAGAGGGCAAGCCATACCTGGCAGACTATTCATATAATATCAGCATTTCTCATTCCGTAGATTATGTGGCTGTGCTTTTGAGCAAAGAGTATAGGGTTGGCGTGGATATTGAAAAGATATCTGAGAGGATATTTAAAATTAAGGAGAGATTTGTGTCAAACAAGGAGTTTATTGCCCCCGAAAACAGTTTGATTCACCTTCTGCTGCATTGGTCAGCCAAAGAAACTATGTTTAAGTTTCTCAATGAAGTGGAAGTCGATTTTAAGGACCATTTATTCATACATCCCTTTGATCCTAAGGATGAAGGGGTGCTGGAAGCAACAGAGTATAAAACCAATGCCAATAAGACATATCAAATAAACTATGAGCTATTTGAAGATAATGTGTTGACCTGGTTGATTGACAAATAGTAAATCAGTGACTCTATTTCTTGTCTTTTAGTCTAATTGTATCTTGGTCAAGTGTTATTCTTCCTTTGTCAATCAAAAACCGAATTACTTTAATCACCTTCTCTGTGTTATACTCAGGTACGGCGTCTGAGAGAAGCCCTAATGGCAGATGCGACTCCTCTTTGAGTTTTTCATAAAGTAATTCCTTGATTTTCAAAAACTCGTGATTGCTCAACCCCGACTCATCTTTTCTTAGACATACATCACACTGTCCGCAGTTTCTCGCTTCCCTTTCATCAAAATATATCAACAGCATTCGGCTTCTGCACACATCTGTTCTCTCAACATAGTCAATCATAGAGTCAATTCTCTTTTCAAAGCGATTTCTTCTGTCTTCATACACAGCTTTGGGAATTGAAACATATGGTGTGTCTTCGCGCGATGTGCTGAAAATGATATATGGTGTTTTCTTCTGTGGCACGTATTTAATATGCCTTGATTTAGACAATTGGGTAAGCATCTCGTAGATGTCATTGCGTGATTTCCCTAAGATTGTTGACAGCATTCCCTCGTCAATATAAACGTCGTCTGAAAAGACCCCTGTATAATTTCTTAAAATGGTGTAGATTAGTTGTTCATTGTCTTGTGAAAGATTTAGAGTGTAAAGCTCGTTGCGTGTAACCAGAAACTGTACCCTTGATCTTGAGTCCACCTCTTCGGTATATTCAATATATCCCGCCAGTTCAAGAATCTTGAGTGCATGATGTGCCTGCAGGAATGAAAACTCATAAGCATAGCAAAACTCATGAAGGTTGAAATCGTAAGTATTGCCATAACCGAATCCTACGGCTACCTGATAGTAGTTCCCAAGGGCTTCATAAACTCTTACAATGAACTTCTTGTCGGGGAATGAATCACTTATACGCTTTTTAAGCATCTGTGTGTCCTTGCCGTTGAAAAGCACGACAGCATATGACTTAAGTCCGTCTCTACCTGCACGACCTGCCTCCTGATAATATTCTTCCAGTGAGTTGGGGAGGTCTAAGTGAATCACAACTCTTACGTCAGCTTTGTCTATACCCATGCCAAAGGCATTGGTTGCAACCATTACCCTGCACTGATTGTCCTTCCATGCATTTTGTTTGAGAGTTTTCTCTTCGTGAGTCAATCCTGCATGATAAAAATCTGCCGAAATTCTGTCATCGCGTAGAGCAAGGGCTACTTCTCTTGTCTTTTTTCTGCTGCGCACATACACTATGGCAGTACCGCCTACGGAGGTTAATATGTTTTTCAGTTGTGCAATCTTATCTTCAGCCATTCTGACCACATAAGCGAGATTTTCCCGCTCGAAACTCGTTCGGAAGAGATTTTTCTTTTTGAAGTGCAGTTTCTCCTGAATATCTCTTACAACCTCAGGGGTGGCAGTTGCCGTAAGTGCAAGAGTTGGCACTCCCGGCAGTGAATCTCTTATTCCTGCTATCTTCAGGTATGAAGGGCGGAAATCGTATCCCCATTGCGATATACAGTGAGACTCATCAACCACAAGCAAACATACATTCATGGCTTGCAGTTTTGCCAGGAAAATATCAGATGATAACCTTTCGGGCGATACATACAGGAATTTGTAATCACCAAAGATACAGTTTTCCAAAGTGGTGATTATTTCCTGTCGCGACATACCTGAGTATATGGCAGCCGCTTTTATATCTCTTTGGCGAAGATTGTCAACCTGGTCTTTCATTAATGCTATAAGTGGCGTAACCACCAAGCAGATACCCTCCATGGCCATGACGGGTACCTGAAATGTTAGTGATTTTCCTCCTCCCGTGGGCATCAGCCCAAGGGTATCTTTGCCTTCCCAGACTGATTCGATGATATCCAGCTGAAGGGGCCTGAACGAATCGTAGCCCCAGTATTCCTTCAGAATATTATGAAACATCTCGTTGCCCATGATATCCATGATGTTTTGTTATTCCTGAATATCCTTAACCATTAACTGGGTATAGCTGTTGGCACCATGTTTGTTCTCTTCGATGGTGTAGCATATATTGACGGGTTGTCTTTCTTTGATCCGTTTGAAGTATGTGTCAGAACTAAAAGCAATAGCCTGCATTGGTTTTGAAACAGTTTCGTCAATCAGTTCCAGCTTAATATGATGAAATCCTTTGCCTACTAACT
Organism: uncultured Proteiniphilum sp.; assembly: GCA_964346415.1. GTDB lineage: Bacteria > Bacteroidota > Bacteroidia > Bacteroidales > Dysgonomonadaceae > Petrimonas. The sequence goes on along the minus strand of CAYFUQ010000014.1, from coordinate 33,911 downwards.
TGCTGCCACCAGCGTCATAGACTCTTTTTGTTACAAATAGAGGATTTTCGTTATCGGGGCCAAACGGACTGAAGAGTGCCAGCTGATTTACAAACCTAGGTGTAATTTTGTCCAGTGTAATCTCTGCATCCACTGTGATTTGTGGCTGCATAGACTTGTTTTCAATCTCCTCAAATGAAATAGACTCAAATCGACGTTTGAACTCGGCTAGATTCTCCTCCTTTAGGGTTAGTCCCGCCGCATAAGTATGTCCTCCAAAGTTCTCAAGCAAGTCTTTACATGACTCTATTGCCTTGTAAACATCAAAATTATTTACCGAGCGTGCCGATCCCGAAATGTAGTCGTCACCTGATTTGGTAAGTATCACAGCAGGGCGGAAATACTTCTCCGTGAGTCGAGAAGCTACAATGCCTATAATGCCTTTGTGCCATGTCTCGTCATAAATGACAATGCTCTTTTGTTCAGCAAGATTATATTCATTGTTGACATATTCGATAGCCTCATCGGTTATCCTCTTGTCAAGCTCGCGCCTGTCCTCGTTATATTTGTCAATGTTTAGTGATTTTTTTCGTGCCTGACTCATGTCGCCGGCAAGCATAAGGTCAACTGCTTCTTTCCCGTTCATCATACGTCCCGAAGCATTGATACGCGGGCCTATTTTGAATGCGATATCATTTACAGCAATCGATTTTTTGTTTAATCCGCATATCTCAATAATGCCTCTCAGACCGAAACTGGGATTAGCGTTGAGCTGTTTGAGACCATAGTGCATCAGCACTCTGTTCTCGCCAGTAATGGGGACGATGTCAGCAGCAATGCTTACTGCCACTAAATCCAGTAATGGCTCAATCTCAGAAAAGTCGAATCCGTTTCTTATTGAGAATGCCTGTACCAGCTTGAATCCCACTCCGCAGCCGGATAGCTCGCTGTAGGGGTAGATGGAGTCTTTGCGCTTTGCGTTAACAACTGCCACTGCCCGAGGCAATTCTTCGTCGGGCATGTGATGATCACAGATAATAAAATCAAGTCCTTTTTCATTGGCATAATCTATTTTCGAAATAGCTTTAATGCCACAGTCAAGCGCTATAACCAGCTTGACATCTGTTTCAACAGCATAGTCAATACCTTGTATTGATATGCCATACCCTTCATCCTCTCTGTCAGGAATGTAATAATCAATGTTATTGGTTATCTTCCTCAAAAATTTATAAACCAACGAAACAGCCGTAGTACCGTCCACATCATAATCACCGTAAATCATGATTCGCTCTTTGTTCCCCAGTGCCTGCTCTATGCGCATAATGGCTTTTTCCATATCAGGCATCAAAAACGGGTCGTGAAGGTCGTCCAAGCTTGGGTGTAGGAATTTTTCAGCCTCTTCGGCTGTTGATATACCTCTTTTTAGCAGAAGCTCAGTCAGTACGGGATCAATTTTTATTTCTTTCGTTAGTTCATCTTTTTTGCTCTTTTGTTCGGTTGTTAGGGTTAGATAATTCCATTTGTAGGTCATTTATATAGTTTTTTTTCTTACTAAGCGTAGTCGGGCACTCCCCGAAAACAACCACATTCAGCCGCGTAAAGGCTTTGCAGTCGTGAAATGATAATAGTTGGTACAGATTTCCACCATATCAATCCGTAAAGTTAGAAAAAAACTTTTAAAGCATCAACTTTTTATTTCAACTTATTACATTATTGTTTCAATACTTCAAGCAGCTTTCTATCTTATGCCGTGCATAAGCTTCTGAAGCCATTTAGATAGTATGAAAAGAATTACGGATGCGATAGCCGACATAACTACGAAAATCATAAAGAAATCGTAGAGTCCTGCTATTTCAAAACCTAAAAAGTTTTTAACCCTGCCCGGCTCGGGATATAGTGAGCTAAGTGAACCTGCAAGTTTGTTGGCTGTAGCCATCGAAAGATACCACACTCCCATAAGAAGAGAGGCGAAACGTGCAGGCGACAGTTTGTTGACCATCGACAGACCGATTGGCGAAAGAGTAAGCTCTCCCATTGTGTGAATAAAATATAGTCCTGTGAGCCATAACATGCTTACTTTCATACCCGGTTCTACGTTCTTCACTCCAACAGCAATTAGCAGATATCCCAGAGATAACAGAAACAATCCAATAGCTTGTTTAGTTGGTGAGGCGGGTTCCATGTGCTTTTGTCCCAGTCTTAACCAAAGTGTTGAGAACAGTGGTGCAAGAAGCACTACGAAAATAGCATTGAATGACTGAAACCAACTAGCAGGCATTGTCCACCCCATGATGTTTCGATTTGTCTGTTCGTCGGCAAAATAGGTAAGCGAAATACCAGCCTGTTCAAAAGCAGCCCAAAAGAAAATTACAAAAAATGCTATGATATAAATCACAAGAATTCGTTGTCGCTCAATAGAGGACAGAGATTTGTCTGAAATAACAAACCCGGGAATCACAATACATGCCGCGTAAATTACAGCACCTATTAAATCGCCCTCAAACCAGTGATAGAAAAGAGTGAACAGTCCTGCACCTACCAGCATCCACACCAGAAGTTTTTTGATATTTAGTTTTTCATCTTCTCCGTTTTTGCTTTCTGCAGTCTGGTTACTTTCATCCTTTTGTGCCGGTATGATACCTATGGCTTCGCCCTTATAGTCAACCAAATATTTGTTTTGACGCAACACATAGAAAATCAAACTCAACACCATTGCTATTGCAGCAACGAGGAAACCCCACTTAAAGTCTTCGGGTCTTCCCGTATCTCCCAGAAATCCGCAGGCTAGCGGTGCCATAAATGCACCCACGTTCACACCCATATAGAAAATTGTATAAGCGGAATCAAGGCGTTTGTCACCGGGTTCATACAGTTTGCCTACAATCGACGATACGTTGGGTTTGAAAAAACCATTTCCAAAGATTAATCCTCCAAGCCCTGCGTACATCAGCCATTTTGCCAGTTCAATATTCTCGAAGTTGAGTGCGCTGAAAAACATAAGCACCTGTCCGAGAACCATCATGAGCGCACCCCAGAATATGGAGCGGCGCATGCCCAGATATCTGTCGGCAACATAACCGCCAATAAGTGGCGTGAGATATACAAGCCCCGTATAATTGCCATATATTGCTGATGCCAGCTCTTTGTCGAGCATCAATGCGTTGATAAGATAGAGCGTGAAAATGGCACGCATGCCATAATAGCTGAATCGTTCCGACATGCCGGTAACGAAGATAAAATAAAGCCCTTTGGGGTGAGTTTGTTTGGTTGTTGTCATGTTAATTATGAATAGGAAGTGCAAAATTAAAATTTTTAAACGAAACGGCACCCTCTATCACTCTTTATTTTAATTGTTATTGGCTACCTTTGTGTTCGAAAATTCAAGGCATTATGGAAATTGCAGCATTAGTATCAGGAGGAGTAGATAGCTCGGTAGTGGTTCATCAGCTGAAAGAGATGGGCTATGATCCAACCATTTTTTATATTAAAATTGGGATGGAAGATGAACACGGTTATATCGATTGCCCGTCGGAGGAGGATATCGAGATTGTGTCTTACATTGCCAAAAAGTATGGATGCAGATTCGAAACAGTTTCGCTACATGAGGAATATTGGGACAGTGTGGTGAAATATACAATCGACTCTGTGAAAAGGGGACTTACGCCTAACCCCGATATGATGTGCAACAAATTGATAAAGTTTGGAACCTTTGAGCAAAACTGGGGGCATCATTTTGATAAAATAGCCACTGGACATTATGCCACAACAACAGAACTTGACGGACTAACATGGTTGTCAACTGCCAAAGACCATGTGAAAGATCAAACATACTTTTTGGGACAAATAAGTTATGTGCAGGTGTCCAAGCTTATGTTTCCGATTAGCAATCTGCTAAAGTCGGAAGTGCGACAAATTGCAATTGACAACAATTTGCCTTCGGCGCAGCGCAAAGACAGTCAGGGAATCTGCTTTCTTGGCAAGGTCAATTACAACGATTTTATCGGACGCTATCTTGGAACAAAAGAGGGATTGATAGTGGAACTTGAAACAGGGAATATACTGGGAAGACATCAGGGATACTGGTTCCACACCATTGGTCAGCGAAAAGGTCTGGGACTTAGCGGCGGACCATGGTTTGTGATTAAAAAGGATGTGAACCGAAATATTATCTATGTGTCAAAAGGTTATGACACCAAACAACAGTATGGAAATGTGGTTGATTTGCAAGGCTTCTCGTTTATCACAAAAGATATATGGGGCGATTTTGATGATACTAAAGAGGTTTCTTTCAAAATAAGACATACGCCTGAATTCCTGCATGGGACAATATCCCGAACGGGCGACCTTTATCAGATACATTCGGATGAGCCCATCCAGGGAATTGCCGCAGGGCAGTTTGGAGTTGTTTACGACAAAGACAATCATCTTTGCATTGGGAGCGGGATGATTATTTAATAAAAGCTTGTTTATGCAGTTTTTTGAGAATATTCAGTTTTTTGACATTATTGAGTTCATCGGAACTTTTGCCTTTGCCATAAGCGGTGTGCGTCATGCAGCATCCAAAAACTTCGACCTGTTTGGAGCTTTCACCATCGGTTTTGTTACAGCAATTGGCGGAGGAACCATAAGGGACCTTTTTATCGGCGTAACTCCCTTTTGGATGCTCAATCCTTTCTATCTGTGGATAACTCTGCTTGCTATGCTTTTCGTGGTTTTGTTTAAGAGTAAAGTGATCAAGTTGCACTACACTGTTTTCCTTTTCGACAGTATAGGGCTGGGGTTGTTTGTGGTAGTAGGTGCCGAAAAAACACTCGACATGGGCTTTGCTCCCTGGGTGGCTGTCATTATGGGAACCATTACGGGCTCGTTTGGCGGAATGCTGCGCGATGTGATGATTATGCAGATTCCGCTTATCTTCAGAAAAGAAATTTATGCCTTTGCCTGTGTGATTGGGGGTGTTTTCTTTGTAACAGGACATGCTCTTGGTCTAAATCTGGTGGTAAATGAGGTGCTGACTGCTTCCATAGTTATTTTAATCAGAGTGCTTGCAGTCAAGTATCACTGGCATTTGCCTAAACTTAAGGGAGACAAGACCTAAAAATCATTTTTTATTGCTATATTATGGCTAAAAGAAGCGGGCTTATTTTTTATCATCCGCTTGGAAAAGCTTTTATTTTCACGTAAGTTTGTATCTATAACTCAACAATATGCGAAAAATCATTATCATCTCTACCGTGTTCCTTTTGATGGGAACAACAAAAGTACTTTCTCAATATGAGGGAACCTTTGGTATGGGCGCTCATGCCGGCTATGCTAAAGAAATAAACAGTATGGGAGTTGGTTTTCACTTCCACTATTTCTACACCAACAGCATAAGGTTTGCACCGTCTTATACATATTATGTGCCGGTCAAGGGACGCAATATGTGGGAGATTGACATGGATACACACTACGTGATTCCAATCAACTGGGAGTTTTCTTTTTATCCGATTGCTGGATTGCACTATTCCAGCTGGAAGTATGAGTCGAAAGAGTACGATGCCGACAACTGGTCGAAACAAAGACCCGGATTAAATCTGGGTGCAGGCTTCCAGTACGACCTGAGGTATAAAGTAAGAACAGGACTGGAAATGAAGTATCAGGTGATGAGGGACTTCTCTCAGCTCAACATCATGCTCAGCATTGGCTTTTGGATATAAAGATCAATCAGATAGTATGATAACGAACAAACAACAAAAACAAAGACTTAATGAAAGATTTTATAACCAGTGAAATAATAAACGAAAAGGCAGTTTTGGTGGGATTGATTACTCCCGAGCAAAGCGAAGAAAAAGTAACCGAATACCTTGATGAACTTGCATTCCTGGCCGAGACGGCGGGATTAGTACCAGACAAACGCTTTGTACAGAAACTGGATATGGCAAACTCGGTAACATTCGTTGGTAGCGGTAAGCTTAACGAAATAAGAGACTTTGTGACCGATGAGGATAATGAGATAGGGGTTGTGATATTTGATGATGAGCTGTCGGCAAGGCAGATAAGAAATATAGAGCGTGAACTGAAACTGAGAATTCTTGACAGAACCAGTCTTATTCTGGATATCTTCGCAATGCGTGCTCAAACTGCACACTCAAAGGTTCAGGTAGAACTGGCACAATATCAGTATTTGCTGCCGAGACTTACCCGTCTTTGGTCGCATCTCGACCGTCAGCGAGGTGGGGGAGGCGGTGCCGGAGGCGCCATTATGCGTGGACCGGGTGAGACGCAGCTAGAGACCGACCGCCGAATTATTCTAGACAAAATAGCACGACTCAAAGTTCAGCTTCAAAGTATCGACAAGCAGATGTCGGTTCAGCGTCGCAACAGAGGCAAGCTTGTGCGGCTGGCTCTGGTAGGATATACCAATGTGGGCAAATCAACACTTATGAACCTGCTTAGCAAATCGGATATCTTTGCCGAAGACAAGTTATTTGCCACACTCGACACTACCGTCAGAAAGGTGACGATACACAACCTGCCATTTCTACTCACTGATACAGTTGGCTTTATTCGCAAGTTGCCCACTAATCTGGTGGAGTCGTTCAAATCAACACTTGATGAGGTGCGGGAGGCTGATATACTTATTCATGTAGTGGATATTTCGCACCCTGCTTTCGAAGAGCACATAGAGGTTGTAGAGAAAACGCTTTTTGAAATTGACAAAGAGGAAAAGCCAACTATTGTTATCTTCAACAAAATAGATGCTTTCTCATACGTCGAGAAAGATGAATTTGATCTGACACCCAAAACTCGTCAGAATATCTCGCTTGATGAGCTAAAGAGTTCGTGGATGAGTAAACTGAAAGATAACTGCATCTTTATCTCTGCCCGCGAGCGTACAAACATCGATGAGCTGAAGGAACTTATTTACGAAAAGGCTAAAGAGATTCACATTCAGCGCTTTCCATATAATGATTTCCTGTTTCAGGACTATGAGGAGGAGTAGTTAATGCTCCTTTCCTTATTCGTTGAAGCCAACAAATATTTCTTTATGCTGTCTTCCACATTTAGGGAATACAGCATATACATCTTTATGCTCCTTTCCCCAAATGAGAGAAGGAGCAAATAAATTTTCATACTGTCTTTGCTGAATGTCAATATCAATCTTAACATCTTAATTTTCTTTCCCTCATTTGTTGAAACCAATAATTATTTTTTAATTCTTCTTTCCACATATGTGGGGATCAATCTTTAAATCTTAATGCTCATTCCATTAGGTGTTGAAGCGAGCAATTAATATTTTATGCTTCATCTACTTAGTGTTGACTATAGTATTAACATCTTCATGCTCCTTTCCCTATTTGTTGGAATCAACAAATAGTTTTTCATGTTCCTTCCCTCATTTGTGGGAAGAAGACTTTAGTTCTTAATGTGACTTCCCCTGTTTGTGTAAGTGAACCCTTATTTATAAATATTGCTTTACCGTTTTGTTTTAAGTCGTATTAATTAACACTAACTGCAATGTTTTGTGTTACTTCTAATCTTTTAAAAAGTTATTTGTCGATATTGGACACAAATAATGTTATTGCGTCTCTATTTTTCTTCGACGATAACCAGAAAAATTACTTGTTTTTCGATTAAGTTAAATTAACGTATCTTTGCATTGTTGATATGGATAATTGTAAATTCATACAACCTCGCACATGATTAACTATGTGTGTAGTATTTAATATTAATCGCCTGAAAAGGCATAAATTATTTTTTTATGAATAACCCAAATTTTAATCCTATTAGATTAAAGGCAGGATTCATGCGTGAGTTGAAAAACTATGAGTTTTTGGTTGTTTATCGTGATTTGGTTGGCGCAGTTAGTAATTCAGATGTAGAGGATCCTTACGTCATCGATCGATTAAATGCTGTTAGTAATGATCTTTCACATATCGAGCGACTAAGTAAGATTCCAGCAGCACATGCTAACTCTGTGCATATCGATACAAAGTTTGGCGATATGCGAGGCTATATGAAAGCTATCAGAAGCTATGTCGATGGTTTGAAGGGTGTGTCTGATCCTGAGTTAAGTAAGTCTGTTCTAACGCTTCATCAGTGGATGCGTAAAAACCGAAAGAATATGATTTCACAGGTTAAGGGGCGCATGATTGAGGCAGTGGTGGCTTTGAATCGGGGTGTCGCAGAGAGTAGCGAAGTATTGAACGCATTGGAGGAGCATAATCTGGCATACCTGTTTGAGCGTGTTGTTGAGTTGCTGGGAGAGATTGAAACTCTTAGAAGTACCAGAAACTATGACCGTGGTCGCAACAAGGAAGATCGCTCTGACATTTACAGTCGCAGCATTTTTGATATGCAGATGTTGTTTTCTTCACTGATGGGTAAAGCTAATTCAGAGGATAAAGATGCAGACAGCTATTATGAACTTTGTCAGGATTTGAACAACATTCTAATTTCGTCACGTGCTATTCTGCTTAGCAGAGAAACACGCAACGAAAATGAGAAAGGTGCTATCGATGGTGATGAGACATCGAACGAGGATGGTGACAACATCCGAGACGACGAAAACGACGAATCTAATCACAACACCGAAACAGACCCGGAGTAGTCTTGCAGAGACTATTGTACCAACCATGCTATTGAAGGCTAGTTGATACTATTTGTAGAGTTGGGGAAAATGAAACCCTGTTGTCTTGTGTGGAAACGAGAAACAGTTTGGGTGGAGTTTTCCCCATTCTTTATTTATGTTATACCTTAACATGGCACAGCTCTTCATTAAGAGCAATAACAGCCTCTTCGTACTTTTCGCGGGCAATGACAAACTGCATGTTTACCTGCATGAGCGACTGACCGAAGCTTTCTACGTTTATCCCACTTTCAAACAGTGCTTTGGCGGCTCTGTAGAGGAAGCCGGGCATAGCAATATTTGAGCCCATAGTGCTCACGATAGCAGCGGGCTTGGCCACAACCTGATAGAAATCTTTGCTGAGAACATTTATCAATTCTTTGCTTTGCTCATTGTCCCACACTACCATTGTAATGGAGTTTGCATTCGTAGATTTCAGAATATAACTCACTCCGTGGTTTAGGAAATAAGTCATTATGCGTTTGTCAAAACCAACTTCTCCCACCATCATAGGGTCGTGAATCTCGATGGCAATGACCTGGCGCGAACCAGATACTATTTCCACTCTTGGTTCGGGTGAAATATAATCACGAGAAATTAAAGTGCCGGGATGCTCGGGTTCGAACGTGTTTTTTATTCTAATGTTGATGCCTGCCAGCTCAAGAGGCTTGGCAGCCTTGGGGTGTATTGCCTCCATACCGATATCGGCAAGCTGATCGGCAATAATGTAGTTTGTCTGTCCAACGGGTATGCTATTTTCAACACCCACAATCTTGGGGTCGGCGCTAGAGAGGTGATACTCTTTGTGAATAACAGCTTCGGCTGCATTTACTTCCACAGCTATTTTGCTAAATGTAACCTCGGAGTACCCGCGATCGAATGCGCGCATAATGCCTTCGGTTCCCTTGGTGTATCCTGTTGCAATACAAACTTTGTTGCTAAAATCAACTCCCGCAAATTCGCGATGAATGCGTTGATCGATTGTAAGTGGTTCGTTGTCGTTGAACCCGCATAGATCTATAAATCTTGCATTGATGCCGTTATTGTTAAGTATATTAGCCGAGTTCCATCCTGAGTGAGCTTCACCAATAGATGCCAGAATTTCTCTTGCTGCCAAATGAATGTCGGTCATATCTACATATCCAGATGCAAGGACTTTACCCAGGCTATATAGTAATGTCTTCGACTGATCAATTCTGAACCTGATAAAGTCGCGTGCCTCCTTAAGGTCTAGACCTATATCGGCAAAACCGTCGTTTATTAGCAACAGTCTTTGACAAAGCGAATCAAGCGCACTGCTGTAGTCCTCTCCGTTCAAAAACTTCTCGTAGATGCCGGGTTCTCCGGTTTTTTTGTGTTCAAGCAACCAGTTAGTAACATTGTTATAAGCCGACACCACAAATATGCGGTTATATAGCTCATTTTCTTTACGGTTGCCTTTTATGATGTTGTGAAGTACATCCTGAAATTGAGACATGGATGTTCCGCCAATTTTCTCTACTGTAAGCATTCTGATATATGTATATGTTTTATATGTTTAACAGGACGCAAAGATATATTATTTTGTGCTATTAAACATCATTTTGTCACTTAAAGTATAGATAATATATTACTTTGTTTGATTTTTCTCTCTTATTTGCTCAATATTATATTGTGCGTAACAGGGGAGAGACCCTTTGGATTTGTATTTTGGAGAACTATATAAATGTAAAACCTTTATTTTATTTCAATGTTTGCTTTGTACTTTTGAATAAAATGATTACTTTTGCACTTGCTTTACAGAAAAATAATAACTGTAGTCAAGCTTTAGGTCCCATAGCTCAGTTGGTTAGAGCACCTGACTCATAATCAGGGAGTCACTGGTTCAAGCCCAGTTGGGACCACTTAATAATTAAGCACTTGCAAGAAATCTTGTAGGTGCTTTTGTTTTTGTAACACGCTTGTATCACAAATACACGGCTGCCTGGCAACCGGTAATATCAAATGGAGTCAGTTTCGAAATACTGTTTCTGATAATTTGAGTCTATTGAGGCTCCTTGTTGCGTGCTCTCTAAAACTTTATCCAGCGTGTCCAGCTGCTTTTTTATATCTTGCGGCAATATTTCGTCCCATGATGAAATGTTGAGGTAGGGCACAATAGCGGGAACTACTGCCTGCACACGTTCATAGAAGAAACTCTCCTTTTTTACATTTGGTTTGATGAGCTTTTCTCCACTATCAACGAACAATAGAAGATTGAGTAAAATACTTAATACGACCATTGCACTCCCTATCGAAATGACGCTCCCTCCAAGTCGGTTTACAAAACTGAGATTTACTGCGTCAAACACTTTTTGTATGAAATGCCCAACTAACGTTAGTACCACTGCAATAATCAGAAATGCCGACACGTAAGAGAGTGTGTTGGCCCATTGTGGAGATATATCCAATATCTTATTTATCTCAGGAAGGAATATATTGGCAAGCGTTCCGCCAAATATAGCAGCCAGAACAATTATTGCCAGCCCTATAAGCATGCTGATTAATCCCTTTTTATAGCCTTTGACGAAAGCTATAACCAACACAATTAATACTATTATATCGAAACCATTTAGCATGGGGCGTCAATTTTAATTCTTTTTACTTCGATGTTTTCTTCCAGGTATGCAGATGCAAACTCTTTAAATTCATCTTGCGAGTCGGTCGTGAAATATTTAACCACACCTCCTTTTGCGCATTTCTCTTCTATTTCAGGATGTCTCTCTAGGTAGTTCTCTAGGCTCTTAGCTACATATTCGCCTTGCGATATGACCTTAATGTGTGAAGGCAGGTATTCCTTTATCTTATCTACCAGCAGTGGGTAGTGTGTACAGCCAAGTATTATAGTGTCAATCTTACTGTCTTTGTTGAGCAGTGAGTCTATATGCTGCTTTACGAAGTAATCGGCACCCGGTTTGTTAAACTCTCTGCTTTCAACCAGTGGCACCCACATAGGACATGATTCACTTGTTACGGTAAGATGAGGGTGCAGTTTGGCTATCTCTATATCATATGATTCAGACCTGATTGTGCCTGAGGTTCCCAGCACACCAATATGTCCTGTGTTTGTGAAGTCGTTTACTATCTCAACGGTTGGACGTATCACTCCCAGCACCCTTTTGGCAGGGTCTATATTGGGTAGATCATTTTGTTGGATTGAACGTAGTGCTTTTGCAGATGCGGTATTACATGCAAGGATTACGAGTTGACAGTTTTGTTCAAATAGCCATTTCACGGCTTCGAGCGTAAACTTATATACCGTGTCGAATGAGCGACTCCCATAGGGCGCACGCAAATTGTCCCCTAGATATATAATGTTGTAATTTGGGAGTAATGACTTAATTTCGGAGAGCACTGTCAACCCTCCGAAACCGGAGTCAAATACACCTATGGGTGATTTTGCTATATCTAAATCACTATTCCCATTCATTTTGCTTGTCAATCAGATTATCTTGTTATCTGAGTTATCTGAGTCTCAGTTTTTCTATTACGTATGGATTGGCATTAATTGCTGCAGGATTTACAAACACAATTCCAGGGTCTGCCAAGTCATAAATTACTATGTAGTATCTTTCCATGCCAACTTCTCTGATTGCAGACATAACTTTCTCTTTCAGAGGGTCAAGCATTGCAACTTCCTGTTGTTCGATATCCTTCTGAGCAAGTTGCATAAACTGTTGCATTCTGTTTTCAAGTTCAGTAAGTTCCTGCATTCTTCTCAGTTTAATGTTCTCTGCAAGCGAACTTTGGTAGGTTATATAGTCAGAATATTTTTTGTTGTATTCATTCTGCATTATTTCAAGCTCCATCTTATAGTTATCGCTGAGCTCAATTAGTTTTTGTTTTGCCTCTTCCTTTTCAGGGAACATTTCCAGCAATTCTTTTGAGTTTACGTATGCAACTGTATAGGTTTCTTCCTGAGCTGTTGCGTATCCTGTGCAGATAAACATCAAGAATAAGCTTAAGCTTAAAAATTTAATCTTGTTCATAATATTAAAATTGAAAAGAAATATAATTTAAAATATATGTCTTTGAACATTGCTTAAGTTCCATGTGTGTTTTAGCCGCATCCCGCTTCCATAAAACAGGATGCGGCTAAGTAATGGAATTAAAATTACAATGTACAATTGGTTTTATAATGTTCTTTTTTCTTCAACTTCCTCAAAGGCTTCGATGATATCACCCACCTTTATGTCGTTAAAGTTCTTCACGCTGACACCGCATTCGTAGCCCGCTGCCACTTCTCTGGCATCTTCTTTGAAGCGCTTGAGAGAGTCAAGCTCACCTGTAAAGATAACAATCCCGTCTCTGATTAGTCGTATGTTGTTGCTTCGCTTGATTTTTCCGTCTCTGACTATAGCACCTGCAACAGTTCCGATTTTTGAGATTTTGAATACCTCGAGTACTTCCACGTTTGCAGTAATTTCTTCTTTGATATCAGGCGACAACATACCCTCCATTGCCGATGTAACTTCTTCAATTGCATCATAAATAATTGAGTACAGTCGGATATCTACTCCCTGATTTTCTGCTTCTCGACGTGCACCAAGAGATGGTCGTACCTGGAATCCGATTATAATAGCATCTGATGCTGCAGCAAGGGTTATGTCTGATTCTGAAATCTGACCTACTGCCTTGTGAATCACATTTACTTGTATCTCCTCTGTTGACAGACGTATTAGTGAGTCTGCAAGTGCCTCAACCGAACCGTCAACGTCACCCTTAACAATAATATTGAGCTGCTGGAAATTACCAATCGCAATTCTGCGACCAATATCGTCAAGCGTAAGCATCTTCTGAGTTCTCAGTGATTGTTCGCGTTGCAGTTGTTCACGACGTGCTGCAATGTTTCTTGCTTCCTGATCGCTTTCCATTACGTTGAACGTGTCGCCCGCCTGTGGAGCTCCGTTCAGTCCCAGCACCAGTGCCGGAGATGATGGTCCCGCTTCGTCTATGCGGTGATTTCTCTCGTTGAACATAGCTTTGACACGTCCGTAGTAAGAACCTGCAAGAAGTACATCTCCCTGACGTAGTGTGCCATTTTCCACCAGTACGGTAGCAACGTATCCTCGGCCCTTGTCAAGTGATGACTCAACGATTGTTCCGTTGGCTCTTCTGTCGGGGTTTGCTTGTAGTTCTAAAAGATCTGCCTCAAGAAGCACTTTCTCAAGAAGCTCGTTGATACCTATATTTTTCTTTGCTGAAATTTCCTGAGATTGGTATTTACCACCCCAGTCTTCAACTAAATAATTCATTTCAGCCAGACGCTCTTTAATCTTGTCAGGATTGGCGCTGGGCTTATCTATTTTGTTTATTGCAAAAACAATGGGAACACCTGCTGCACTTGCATGGTTGATTGCTTCAATCGTCTGAGGCATCACGCTGTCATCGGCTGCTACAATAATAATTGCAACGTCTGTTACTTTTGCACCACGTGCACGCATCGCTGTAAACGCCTCGTGACCGGGAGTATCAAGGAAGGTTATCTTTCTTCCGTCAGGCAGCTTCACATTATAAGCTCCAATATGTTGTGTAATACCTCCGGCTTCTCCTTCGATGACATTTGTGTTTCGGATGCTGTCAAGCAAAGAAGTTTTACCGTGGTCAACGTGTCCCATCACTGTAACAATAGGTGCGCGTGATTCCAGGTCTTCGGGCTTGTCATCTTCCTCAGCAATAGCTTCAACTACGTCTGCACTCACGAATTGGGTTTTAAATCCAAACTCGTCAGCTACAATATTAATAGTCTCAGCATCCAGTCGCTGATTGATAGCCACCATTACTCCCAGATTCATACATGTTGCAATAACACTTGTTACCGGTATGTTCATCATGTTTGCCAGGTCATTAGCAGTAACAAACTCGGTAAGCTGCAGTGTCATGCTTTCACGCTGCTGTTGTTTCAGTTCCTCCTGTTGTCTTTGAGATACAGCTTCACGCTTTTCACGTCTGTATCTTGCACCGCCTCTGCCTCGTCTTTCTGTAAGTCGCGCCAGTGTTTCTTTTATCTGTTTTTGAACTTCCTCCTCGCTAACTTCAGCTTTGACAGGTTTTCTGAGAACTTTTCTCTCTCCGCGTCTGGTTTCTGTTCTTACAGCATTGTCAACGTTAACCCTTGTTTTATCAATACGCCTTCTACGTCTTCTCTTACTGTCATCAGCACCCTTTTCCTCTGTAGTAGTTTTCTTTTTCTCGTCAATTGACTCTTTCTTCAATTGCTTAACTGCTTCCTCTTTAACTTTCTTAGAGTTTTGCTCTTTTTCAAGTCTTTCTTTTCTGCGTTGTGCACGCGTTTTACGGGCAGGACGAGTTTTTTCGTTGATGGAGTCCAAATCAATTGTGCCTTTAACAACAATGTTTGACTCAACCTCTGTGTGAATCCTGAAAATCTTATCTTTCTTTGGCTTCTCAGCTGTTTCCTTTTCAGTCATATCTTTAGTTTCCGACTCGGCAACCTTTTCTTTTATTTCTTTAGTTTTTTTATCTGCGGGAGATTCTGTATTAGCTTTTTTAGCGGCAGGCTTCACCGGCTTTTCTTCTTTTGCCTTTTTAGGTTCTTCTGACTTAACCTCTTTTGGAAGCTCTTTCTTCTCTTCACTTTTGGCAGTTACCTCTGTTTTTGGTTCAGCTTTAGGCTCTGACTTAGGTTCTACCTTAGGTTTATCCTCACCTTTTGTAGCTTCTGTCGGTGTTTTACCTGCAACTTCTTTTTTGTCAGGAGTCTGCTCTGTAGCCTCAGCTGCTTTCGCTTCCTCTTTTACTACTGTTTTTGTTTCTATTTCTATATCTTTTTTTGTTTCTGCTGTTTTCTCAACAACAGGCTTTTCAACATCCTTTTTAGGAGTGTCAAGTTCAATGGAGCCAACAACTTGTATTTTTGGCTTATGATCTTCAGGTACTTCTACCTTTATAGTTTTTGTTTCTTTTTCCTTTTCTGCTACTTCATTCTCGTATCCGGGAATGGCTATAGTTTCTCTACTATCAACTTTTTTATGTTTGTTCTCTAAAAAGTCAATAGCAGCTTGTTTTTGTTTTTTGTCTTTGCTGAATTCTGCAACTAGAATCTGGTACTGTTCAGCCTCTATTTTTGTATTTGGGTTTGCTTCAACTTCAATACCTTTTTTCTGCAGAAATTCAACAAGATTGTTGATCCCTACATTTAAATTTTTAGCTACTTTACTTAATCTTTGGGTCATAGTGTAGGCTTTATCCTTTCTTATAATTTATTTGTTAGTGAACAGTTGAGAAATTCTTAATTAGTTGTCGATATCATCAGACCCCTCTTCTTCTTCTTCGTATTCTTCCTCGTTGTCATCCTCTCCTTCAAACTCAGAGCGCAGGATGTCCAAAATATAGTCCACCGTCCCTTCTTCTAAATCTGCCTCAACAATAATTTTCTCTCTGGGCATAGCCAGAACGTTCTTAGCTGTTGAGCAGCCAATCTTTTTGAGTTGATCAATAATCCAGCCTTCAATTTCGTCACGAAACTCGTCCAGGTAGATATCTTCCTCATCATACTCTTCTTCTAATTCTCTGAATACTTCTATGTTGTATCCTGTAAGCATTGATGCCAGCTTAATATTGGATCCTCCTTTCCCAATGGCAAGTGATACCTGATTTGGGAATAAGAAAACTTCGGCGCGTCCTTCTTCTTCGCGAATTGATATTGAGTTTATTTTTGCGGGACTCAATGCACGCTGAATGTATAAGTTGATGTTGTTGGTGTAGTTGATAACATCTATATTCTCATTTTTCAACTCACGAACAATGCCATGTATTCTAAAGCCTTTCATTCCCACACAAGCCCCTACAGGGTCAATTCTGTCGTCGTAAGACTCAACAGCAACTTTTGCACGCTCTCCAGGAATTCGGGCAATACCCTTGATGGTGATAAGACCATCATTGATTTCAGGGATTTCCATTTCGAAAAGTCTTTCAAGGAAAATGGGGGAAGTACGTGAAAGAATAATTCTGGGGTTGTTGTTTTTGTTTTCAACTCGTGCAACAATGGCTTTCACATGTTCACCTTTGCGGAAGTAATCATTAGGAATTTGTTCGGTTTTGGGCAAAATCAACTCATTGTGGTCGTCGTCAAGCAACAACATCTCTTTTTTCCATATCTGATATACTTCTCCTGTCACAATCTCTCCAACCTTGTCTTTGTAGAGATTATATAGATTGTCTTTTTCTAGTTCTAATATTTTTGAGGCCAGTGTCTGACGAAGGGTCAAAATAGTTCTTCTGCCAAAATCTTCAAGAAATAGTTCGTCTGTAACTTCTTCTCCAACCTCGAAGTCATCTTCGATTTTCCTGGCTTCGCTAAGACTAATTTCTGAATTTGGGTCTTCTACATTTCCGTCTTCCACAATAATGCGGTTGCGCCATATCTCAAGGTCGCCTTTGTCGGGGTTGATAATTATATCATAGTTTTCATCCGTTCCCACAGTTCTGGCAATGACGCTCCTGAAAGACTCTTCAAGGACACTTATCATAGTTGTCTTGTCGATGTTTTTCAGTTCGTTGAACTCCGAAAATGTATCTATCAGACTGATTGTTTCTTTCTTTTTGCCCATATTTATTAAAACCTGATTTTATATTTTGTATATTTTACTTCGTCGTAATTAAATGACAGTTCCTCTTTTACTTCTATTTTGCGTTTTGCGCCTTCGGGCTTTTCCATTTTGGTTATTTCCACTTTAAAGCCATCATTATCAGACGATTTTAGTACACCAGAAAGCTTTTCGCCCTTCCTGGTTAGTACTTCTATTTCCTTGCCTTCAAATTTTTTGTATTGACGCTCAGATTTGAGTGGACTTGTAAGACCGGCAGATGTTACTGTAAGCTCGAAGTCTTCAACCTCACGGTCAAGTTTGGATTCGATGTGACGACTTAGTTCTGCACAATAATTAATGTCCACCCCTGAGTCGTTGTCTATTTCTACTGTTATAACATTGCCCGGATTGATTATTATATCTATAAGATAGTTCTCTGAATCAGCAAGATATTCCTCTGCTAAAATAGTAATTTCGCTCCTTTCAATCATCTAGAAACAGTAATAAAAGTTTAGAGTACAAAAAGGGAGCATCCTCAGTGTGCTCCCCTCAGTCATTTTATACTTGCAAAGATATTATAATTTAATGGATTGACCAAATATTAATACTATTTAATGTTTTCTTTTAACTTTTCTCTATATTGCTCTATACCACTTTCAAACAGGCTGATTGCCTCATCCATTGTTCCGTGAAATTCACCTCCTGAAGCATTGAGGTGTCCACCTCCGTTAAAGTAATCCGCAGCAAATTTGTTTGAGGGAAAGTCGCCCTGTGATCGGAATGATATTTTAATTAAGCTATCGTCTTCCCGGATAAATACCGAGAATATAACTCCCTGTATGTTTAAAGGATAATTAACAAATCCTTCGGTGTCCCCTTTGCTGAAGCTGAATTGCTTTTGGTCTTCCTTGGATAGCCAAATAAGTGCTGTGTGCAGTTCGGGATATATCCTCATGCGTTGAGAAAGCGTGAAGCCCAACAGTCTGAATCGCTCTTCATTAAAGTTGTGATACACTTTGGAGTATATGCTGTCTTTGTTTATACCTTTTTGAAGTAAAAGGCTTATGATGCCGTAAATCTCGGGGTTGTTGGAGTTAAACGTAAAACCTCCAGTGTCAGTCATCATTCCGCAATAGATTGACTCTGCTATAGTAAAGTCTATCGTATCGTAGTTGCCTGATTGATATAGAAGTCTGAATATTAGTTCGCTTGTAGATGATATTTGGGGATAAGAGATTGTTACATCGAAGCCTTCGCCCGGAAAGAGATGGTGGTCGATAAGAATTTTCTTAGCATCGCTTCTCTCAAATGAGTCGGCAATGTTTCCAATCCTTTTGGGAATATTGTAGTCCAGGCTGAAAATTAAATCAGCCTTGTTGATAAGAGAATCTGCAAGTTTGGTTTTGTACTCATAGTTTATAATCTCCTTTGCGCCTTCCATCCACTCCAGGTAGTAGGGGAATGAATTTGGAACTACTATATGTGGACTCTTGCCAAGTTTCTTTAGAAAATGGAAGAGACCAAGAGTCGAACCCAGGGCATCTCCGTCGGGGGACAAGTGTGTGGTTATAACTATTCTGTCGCTTTCTTTTATAATCTTTATGGTTTCGTCAACTGACGTTTGATCAATTATAGGTGTAATGAAATTTGAATTACTCATGCTTTTTGTTTCAATAAGCTACAAAATTACTACAATTTTATAATAAAAGCACCATCTTGCGATACATCGTGTGTAATGATGCCCAGTGTGGCACACTCTTTTTGCCATCTGTTCTTAAGATATTGCGGTAATGTATTGTCAAAAACTATGGTATTGATGTCGAATAGTCTGGCAAGTCCATTTATTGAGAATGCTTTGTCGTCAGATAGAATCAAAATATCAATTTTTATTCTATTATCTATTTCATAATTGAATGGTATGTTTTGCGAAAGGTGTAAAACACGTTTGTCTTTAATGGGCAAAAAGTTGTTTTGTCCGAATGGTGGATAGAGTCTTTTATTATTTACAAATAAACCTATGTCGCTGTAGTTTGGTGTGTTGAAAACCACAAACTTGTTCTCTGAAGGTTTCGCTTTCGATATTGTTACAGATGTTGTCAATATTAAGATGCCTGATAGTGCTGCTATTAAATGATTGGCACGCTTTCTTTCTAAAAAAAGGAAAAAAGCATATATGGAAATCAGTAAGGAAAATAATTGTATGGTTGTAATGCTTATTTCTGATATTTGAGCCAAGGGGAGTGACTCTATTATGTAAACAGTTTTGATAACAATATCTATCAGCGTTTTTAGGATCCACTGACATATGTTGAAAATGTGATTGAAAATTTCAAAACCGATATTAGCAAAGGGAGTTATGATAAGAACGGGCAGCATTGCATATATAATTAATCCTACCAAAGGCACTATAACCATATTTGCTATGAAGAAATATGTGGGAAACGTGCCGAAATAGTAGAGTGCAATGGGGAACACTCCAAGCTGAGCCGAGGTGGAAACTGTGAAAAGGCTCCAGATGTACTTTATGATTTTATTTTTGGATTGATACAGTTTTGAAATCTTCGGATTGAAGAAGAGAATAGCAATAACTGCTGCAAAACTCATTTGAAAACCAACATCAAGCAGGTAGATCGGATTGAACAGCAGTATGAGAAAAGCAGTGATGGATAGCGTGTTGTAGTGGTATGTGTCTTCATTTAGTGCAACCGCAAGTGCCATAATAGTGAGCATGATTGTTGCTCTCATCACCGAGGGCGACATCCCTGTCAGCAGTGCATAAGACCATAATGCAAGAATAATCAGTATCTGTTTGATTATCATGCGACTTCTTCTTTTGCCTAAAAAAGAAAAGATAAATGATATGGCCATATAAACCACTCCCACATGAAGACCACTAACTGCGAGCACGTGTGAGGTGCCTGATGTTCTGAAGGCTTCTTTCAATTCGCCTGTAAGGTCTTGTTTATATCCCAGCGTGAGAGCTGATATAAATGAGTAGGCATCGTCGCTGAGGTTTAAGTTGCGGTATAACTCCAATGCCTTTTGTCTGGATTTAAGTGCAAATGTTTTGAGATTGCTTTTTGTTCTGTTCGTTTTGGTCCAATCTGTTGAGGGAACATAGCCTGACCCTGAAAAGCCTTTGTTGTGCATAAATCCCACATAGTCGAAATCGTCAGGATTGCCAAAGTTCTTAAATGGCTGCAGTGTGGTGTGAAAAACAATTTCCATTCCCGGCTCCAATTCACGTAGGATGCTGTCTTTCTGAAAGTACAGAACTATATTCTTTTTTATGGGATATGTGATTTTTATATCACAGGCGAATGATTTGTTTTTTTCTTGTGGATAATCATATAGAGTGCCTATATAGCTCTCTTTTGATTCGCTAAATTGGTGTCTGACGGCTTCTTGTTTTGTTTGAGTCAGATGTGCAAAGATGAAAAATATAGCAATCATTGCTCCGGCACTAAAAAGCCATCTGAGATTATATTCGTGTTTTTCGGGAATTAGGTATGATATGATAATAATTATTACCCCAATCCCCGACAGAGCAAGGGCGTGGGGAATGGGTGCAATAAAAATTGATATAACAATTGCTATTACAGCGGGTATTAGAAGTTTGATGCCGGGTGTGGCATTCAGAAATCTGCTCATAACGTATTATGAGAATATTCGGTTAGTTTATAATGATTTTAAATTCTTGATGGTTGATATGGGATCATCTGAAGCAAACACGAAGTTTCCTGCAACTAATACATCTGCACCTGCATCAATTAGTTTTCTGCCGGTTTCGAGATTCACTCCGCCATCCACTTCTATTAAAGCGTGCGAGTTCTTACGAATTATTAAGTCCTTGAGAGTTTCTACTTTCTCTATTGAGTGATTGATGAACTTTTGTCCCCCAAATCCGGGATTAACAGACATGATAAGCACCATGTCAAGCTCGTTGATTATATCTTCCAGCAGTGCAACAGGTGTGTGTGGATTTAGTGTGACAGCTGCCTTCATGTCATACTTCTTTATTTCATTGACAACTCTGTGTAGATGAGTGCATGCTTCATAATGCACGTTCATGGAGTATGCTCCTGCATCTGCTATCTCTTTGACAAACTTTTCAGGCTCAACAATCATCAAATGAACATCAAGCGGTTTGTCAGTTTTCTCCTTTAGTCTGTCTATTATGGGGAATCCAAATGATATGTTGGGTACAAATACTCCGTCCATTATGTCAAGATGCAGCCAGTCGGCTTCACTTTGGTTTATCATCTCGATGTCTTGTTCGAGGTTTAAAAAATTGGCTGCAAGCAGCGAAGGTGCTATTAAATGACTCATAATATTGTCGGTTTATTATTTTTTCAAAGGTAGCAAAAAACTAATTAATAATAAACGAATTGAAGGGATTCGGCAGTTTTTTGTTTACATACAATGATTTTGCATATTGGCATATGATGTGGATTGTGAAAACTCCCGGGGCGCTTCTTGTTGAATTCTTCTTGTTGAATGGTTGTAATTTTGAGTCAGGCATTTCGCAGTTATTGAAGTATGTTGAACTAACGTGCGAGTTGCTTCTTTATTGTTTTGTCTAAGACTAAATGTTGAATATAAATGTTTGTTTGCTTTAAAGATATATATAGAAGTAGAAAAAATCACACAATGACTTCTTTTATTGCTATTCATGCCTATCTTTGCAGTTGTATTTTTAATATTAAAATGAAAATTATGAGGAATCTTTATGTTCTATTAGCTCTGGTTATCGCTCTGGTATCATGTGAGCAAAGCAATAAGTATGAAATTAAGGGAACTGTCTCTGATCCTGCTTTTGAAGGCACAACTGTGTTTTTGCAAGAAGCAATGGAACGCGAGGCAGTTAATTTGGATAGTGCAGTTGTTAAAAACGGACAATTTAAAATAACAGGAGAAGCTGAATCAGTTAAGATGTTAATGATTGCTCTTGACCCTGAAAAAGGCCAAGATGCGCCGTCACCATTAATTGTAATTGAACCGGGGAAAATTAATGTGAATTTTGGTGAGACTATCACTGTTGGTGGTACGAAGTTGAATGATGCATACAATAAGTTCAATAAATCGCAAGAAGAGGTTAATGCTAAGATGAGAACTGTTTTGGGCGAATTCCAAAAGTCATCTCAGGACGGCATCCTTACACCTGATAGGGAAAAAGAGCTCAGAGATGAGTATGAGAAGCTTTATGAAAGCATGTCAGAAGAGACTGTTGACTTTATAAAGTCTAACATAGATAATGGCTTAGGTCAGTTCTTCTTCATTGCTTTGGCAGGAAATTACGATTTTGATGTTCAAAAAGAGATTTTGGCTAGTGCTGACGAGTCTTTTAAGTCTCAGGATGAAGTTAAGTCAATAATCGAAAAAATAGAAAGTGCAGAAAAAGTTGCGATTGGCAAAGAGTTTATCGACTTTACTATGAAAGATCCCAATGGTAATGATATTTCGTTGTCTGATTATGCAGGCAAAGGAAAGGTTGTTCTTATAGACTTTTGGGCTGCATGGTGTGGCCCTTGTCGTCAGGAAATGCCAAATGTTGTTGAAGCTTACAGTAAATTCAAAAATAAAGGCTTTGAAGTTATAGGCGTGTCTTTAGACAGAACCCATGAAGAATGGACTCAAGGTCTTAAAGATCTAAATATGACCTGGCCTCAAATGTCTGATATGAAGTTCTGGGAAACTCCGGTTGTTGAGCTTTATGCTTTCCGCGGAATACCACATACTGTATTGCTGGATGGCGAAGGTATTATAATAGATAAAAACCTTAGAGGTGAAGAATTGCACAACAAACTGAGCGAGTTATTGGATAATTAATATATACCGTATATTATCTTTATGAAGGGGCAGCATTCTTTTGTTGTCCCTTTTTGTTAAAAACTGCCTTCGAACAATTTGTAGTAGTGCAATTTTAAAATAATTCCCTATTTTTGCATTAAGTAAATGACATTGGTTATGAATCAACTCTCAACAAAATATCTGTTTCGAACTATTGGATTGTGGTTTATATTATCTGTACTGATTATGCCGGTCTTTGGGCAAAACAACAAGTTTACTGTTGTTATTGACCCCGGTCATGGCGGACGTGATCCGGGAGCTTTAGGAGCCACCTCCAAGGAGAAGGATATAGTATTGGCCGTAGGCAAGAAACTGGGTAATTTAATCTCTGCCAATAATCCTGATGTAAAAGTATTATATACCAGAAGCAGTGATGTGTTTGTTGAGCTGGGCAACCGGGCCACTATTGCCAACAAAGCGAAGGCAGATTTGTTTATATCGCTGCATTGCAATGCGCTTGACAAACGCAGAGCTTCACCAAGCGGAGTTGAAACATACGTTTTAGGGTTGCACAGAAGTAAGGATAACCTAAATGTTGCCAAGGCTGAAAATGCCGTGATTTTATATGAGTCTGATTATTCGACCAGATATCAGGGATTTAATCCTAATGAGCCCGAGTCATATATAATGTTTGAATTCATGGCCGACCAGTATCTAAATCAAAGTGTCAACTTTGCTACTTCAGTGCAAAACAGACTTGTCAATAACTCAAAGAGGATTAATCGTAATGTTCGCCAGGCAGGTTTTCTGGTATTAAGAGATGTTGCAATGCCAAGCGTATTGATAGAATTGGGATATATAACCAATTCAGTGGATGAGCGATATATGAAGTCGGAGAGCGGGCAGAACTCTTTGGCCAACTCGATTTATCTCGCTTTTAAAGATTACAAGCGGGAGTACGACAAGAAAAACCACCTATACACAAGCAACAATCAGACACAGACCGGAGGGGCAGACAAAGTAGGTGGAAATGGCACATCTGAGTTTCGAATTCAGTTTCTTACTTCGTCGAGGGTATTGAAAGATAATGCACCGCAGTTGAAGGGACTAAGCCCGGTGGATTATTATTTAGATGGTACAACTTACAAATACACATATGGCAGCTCACCTGACATTAGTGGAATTAATGAATCTCTTAAAATGGTTCAATCAAAATTTAAAGATGCTTTTATTGTTGAGTTTAAAAACGGTGAAAGAGTAAGATAAAACTACAAATATGCAAAACAAACTAAGTCAGAACTTTTTAATAGGTATTTCATTTCTGATTGCCTTGGTGCTTCTTTACTTTGGGGTGAATTTTTTGAAGGGAGTAAATGTGCTTAAGAAAAAGAACACCTATGCAGTTGTCTTCGATGATGTTACAGGGCTGTATCCTTCATCTCCAATATATCTCAATGGTTTTCAGATTGGCCTGGTGAATAATATAAAGATGCTAAGCAGTCATCCCATCAGGTTTGTGGTTGATGTTAATTTAGAGGTAGATTACAGAATTCCCAAAGGAAGCCACTTTGAGTTTGGATCTGATTTCCTTGGCGCATCTGCAGTGAGTTTGATTGCGAGCGACGAAGGAGTGGGGTATTACTCTTTGGGTGATACTTTGAGAGGCGAGAGAGAGGAGGATATGATGGCTAATGTGAGTAAGATTTTGCCTCGTGCAGACTCCCTGCTTCTGCATCTGGATTCCTTTGCTGTCTCTGTAAACAGGCTGATAAACAGTAAAGAGTTTTCAAATATGTTTAGCGGTATTGAAAACACGATAGCAGAGCTTAACGAATCGGGAAGACAACTAAATATTGCTATTGCCACACTTAATGGTGTATTGCCTGAAATAACATCTAATTTGTCATATGTCACAAGTGACTTGAAGGACATAACAGACAATGTCGCTTCATTGGATATTGATAAAACTTTCAGTTCTATTGATGCCACACTCGAGAATGTTAAAGAGATATCGGCAAAGCTCAATAGCGAAGACAACTCCCTGGGTAAGTTGACCTCAGACACTCAAATGCATGACAGCCTTACTAATGCGCTAGGTTCTGTGACTAAATTACTGGAAGAAATACGAGAAAACCCAAAGAAATATCTTTCAGTGAGAGTTAAGTTGTTCTAACTTATTGCTAAGTTTCTTTAAATGGGTCTTATTTAGATTTGCTCTAAATATAGTGTCCCCTTTTTATTTGTGTTAAAAAGCTTGATTGCTTATGTCTGTTTGATTCCTTTCTTTCATTTCAGATAAAATTTATTTGCAATATAATGTCCTTTTATAGGGTTTTAGCAATCAAAGAGTTATGACTTATGTGTAATTGTATAGGTTTGATATATAGCTATTTGCGTGTATATTGTTGATAAATAGCAAACTATTGTTTATTATAAATGGGATAGAAATAATCGATTTTGTTTTCTCGTTTTTTTTTTCAAATTTTGTAGTATCCAAAGCATTGCTAAAATATAAAACATTATTTTTGAACTGATAAATGACTACTGATTTTAAATCTTTATGGAACGATTGTCTGGTTGTAATTCGGGATATAATCCCCGAACCGGCATTTAATACTTGGTTTGCGCCTATTATTCCGCTTAAATACGAGAATAAGGTTTTAACCATACAGGTGCCCAGCCAGTTTTTTTATGAATACCTGGAGGATAAATACATTGACTTAATTCAGCAAACACTATATAGAGTAATTGGTGAGGATGTTATTCTAAACTATCGTATTCTTGTTGAGACAGAAAACAACATTGCTGTTGAAATGAGAGGCGAGCCTAAATTGTCATCACCCGACAAGAAGAATACGAATCCTGTGTTGGCTAAAGTTCCAAGTCCGTTTGACAGGGTTGAAACATCAGAGTTTGATTCTCAAATAAATTCAAGATATACATTTAATAATTTCTTTGAAGGCGAAAGCAATCGCCTGGCGCGCACGGCTGCTGAAGCTGTGGGGATGAATCCTGCCAAGACAGCTTTCAATCCGTTGTTCGTATATGGAAAGTCAGGAATTGGAAAGACGCATCTCTGCCATGCCATTGGTTCAAAAGTATTGGAGATGTATCCTGACAAGAAAGTACTATACGTTTCAGCTCATCTATTTAAAGTTCAATATACTGATGCAAGACGCTTTAATACGATAAATGATTTCATAAACTTCTATCAAAGCATTGATGTTCTCATTATTGACGATATTCAGGAGTTGTCGGGATTAGAAAAAACTCAAAACACGTTCTTCCATATATTCAATCATCTTCACCAAAACAACAAACAGTTGGTGATGACCTCTGACTGCTCTCCTACAGAGATGCAGGGGGTTGAGGAACGACTTTTGACCCGCTTTCGCTGGGGTTTGTCGGTGAAGCTGGAAAGACCTGACATAGAACTAAGAAAGAGCATCCTGAAGCATAAGATACTGACTGACGGTCTGACTATCTCTGATGAGGTTGTAGATTATATTGCTGAGAATGTTACTGAAAATGTAAGGGACCTGGAAGGAATTGTGGTTTCGTTGATGGCTCACTCAATAATTAATAACCGTGAGGTGGACCTTTTGCTTGCCCGCAGAGTAATGGAGCAAAATATTCAATTTGAAAAGAGAAAAATCTCTGTTCAGAAGATTCAAGATACGGTTAGCGACTTCTTTAATGTGAAGAAAGATTTGATTCAGTCTGCATCACGAAAGCGCGAGATTGTGCAGGCAAGACAGGTGACTATGTTTTTTATCAAAAAGCATACTCAGCTTTCATTGTCTCAGATAGGTGTCCATGTTGGAAACCGAAATCATGCCACTGTACTTCACGCATGCAATACAGTCAAAAACCTAAGTGAGACTGACAATGCGTTCAAGTCTGATATTGACGCTATCGAGCGACTTTTGCAGTCATGATGTTATTCTGAAATATTAGTTCAGATGTTTTTATGTAACTTGGTATAAAATAGGCTCCATAACTTTTATGGAGCTTTTTTGTTTTATAAATATGAAGCGAATACTATTTTTTGTGCTCCTGCAACTATGCCTGATTCAGATTGTTGTTTCGCAACCGGTCAGGATTGCTGTTGTGTCAGACATTCATTATCTCTCTTCCAAACTTGTTGGGGATGGTGATGCATATAGAAGGTATGTGAGCCAGACCGGCAGAGATATAGGTGACTTGCATGCTGTGCTTGACTATGTAATAGACGAAATCAGTAGTTATGGTCCGGATATATTGTTGATTCCCGGTGACCTGACAAATCATGGTGAAGCTGACAGTCACAAAGAACTATTGGTAAAGTTAAAGCCCCTTAGAGAACAAGGCATACGAGTCTTGGTCGTGCCCGGCAATCATGACGTAGCTGTTCCCGATTCCAGGTCGTATATTCAAAACAAGACACAACCGGCTGCAAATATTTCAGCATTAGAGTTCTCTACGCTTTACAGTGATTTCGGATACGGAGATGCACTCAAAAGAGACGATGCCTCTTTAAGCTATTTGACCGAAATTGACCCAAACACATGGCTTTTGTGTTTAGATACAAACCGACATTCTGAATATGTTACTACCTCGCTTTCATCGGGCAGGATTCTACCTGAAACATTAGCGTGGGCTTTGGAAATTCTTGCAGATGCAAAGCAGAAAGGAGTGAAAGTTCTTGGTATGATGCATCACGGACTTGTAGAACATATGCCATATCAGTCTGCTTTTTTCGCAAACTATCTTATAGATGAATGGAGGCACCACGCTGATATTTTGGCAGATGCGGGTTTGCAGGTTGTTTTCACGGGTCACTTTCACGCCAACGATGTCACTCTCTTTACTTCAGGCAATGGTAGTAAGCTATACGACGTAGAGACGGGTAGTCTTGCACAATATCCTTTTCCCTATAGATTGATGGAGCTGGATGGGAGCAACTTAACGATAAATTCTTTTTTCGTAGATTTATTGCCCGGCATTCCTCAGCTGGGAAATAAGTATCGCTCTAAACTTGAAGAGATTTCAGAAAGGGTGATAAAATCCAGAATAAACAACATGAATATGCCTATGCCTGTGCAGTTAAAGGAGAACCTGACACAGCTTCTGGTTCAGATGAGTCTGCATCATGTGGCAGGTGATGAAAAGCCTGATTCATCAATGCTTAGACTTATTGATAATCTGGCACTGATAATGGGGGATGAGGATTTTGATATGGATAGTTTTTCTCTTGATTTTCCACCTTCCGACAATAATTTAACCATTGTGCTGGAATGAAAAAAGAACCACTTCTTGAAATAGGAATGAACCTCGAGGTAATCGAAGCAGGTTGTGATGAAGCGGGGAGGGGCTGTCTGGCGGGTCCCGTGTTTGCAGCAGCAGTAGTGTTACCGCCCGATTTCAATAGTGATGTCTTGAATGACTCAAAGAAATTGACCTCAAAGATCAGAAATGAATTACGCCCTGTGATTGAAGATCAGGCATTGAGCTTTGCTGTGGCTATGTGTACACCTGAAGAGATTGACAAGCTTAATATCTTATGGGCCTCAGTTGAGGCAATGCACAAAGCTCTTCGGAAGCTAACTGTTGACCCCGGGCATATTCTTGTAGATGGCAATCGCTTTATTCAATATGAAAATGTACCTCACACGTGTGTTGTGGGTGGTGATGCCAAATATATGTCTATTGCAGCCGCTTCAGTTCTTGCCAAAACATACCGGGATGAGTATATGCTGTCACTTCATGAAAAGCACCCTCAATATGACTGGGCAAACAATAAGGGTTATCCAACAAAAAAGCATCGGGAAGCAATAAGAAAATATGGAATAACACCCTATCATCGCAAGAGTTTTAATCTTATCGACAGCACTACCCAGAGCAGCCCCGGGCTCTTTTCCTAAAGTTTGGAAGGTCGTGCTGAGTATGTCCGAGCTTCTCTTTAAGAGTTTATAAGGTTGCTTTGAGTATGTCCGAGCTCCCCTTTAAGAGTTTAGAGGGTTGCTTTGAGTATGCCCGAGCGCCTCTTTAAGCGTTTATAAGGTCGCCCTGAGTAGGTCAGTGCTCCTATTTAATAGTTTATAAGGTCGTGCTGAGTAGGTCAGAACTCCAATTAAAGTAATGAATGTTAACGGGGCTAGTGTTTTGATTTATAGTGTGGTATGTTTTATTTTATAGTTAATGAATGTGAGTGGGTGGTGTTTTTAGGGTTTTTTTAGGGTTTGCTTTGCTCTGATTTGTTCCAAATTTTCATTAGACCTATTTTTAATTATACTTGCAAGTTCAGCATAATATCTTTATTTTTGAGACATATAATCTAAATAATTAACAAGATGAGAATTGCAATTGTTGGTTTTGGCTTTATGGGGATGACTCATGCCATGAATATTTTAAAAAACAGTCAGCTGGAATTAGTTGGAATAGTTGACCGTGATTCAAGCAGCGTTATTAAAAAGTTGAAAGAAGATGTTGGCAACTTCTCTACCGGAGAGTTGAAAGAAGAAGATATTGCCGATATAAGTGTTTACACATCTCTGGAAGAGTGTATTGCTGACAAAAAACCAGAAGCAGTTGTTGTGGCAGTTCACACAGCTTCGCACTACCCCATAGCGAAACTTGCTCTCAACTCGGGTGCACATGTTTTTGTAGAAAAACCTTTCGTGTTGAATGTTGAAGAGGGAGAAGAATTGATTGAGCTTGCGAGTCAGAATAATAAAATCCTGATGGTGGGGCATGTTGTGCGCTTTATGCCAGCATATCTGAAACTGAAAGAGTGGATTGACAATAAGGAATATGGTAAACTGGAGTTCCTGTCCATGTCACGGTTCTCAGGTCTTCCTGCGTGGGGACAATGGAAAGAGAGACAGGCAGATTTTGGTTCGTCAGGTGGTGCACTTTTTGACCTGGTAATCCATGACATAGACTTTGCTCAATGGGTGTGCGGGTCTCCTGATAAAGTAGATACTCAGATATTGGCCGGCAATCTGAGTAATTATGATTATGTGAGCGCACTTTGGTCATATCAGGATTCCGATCTTAAAGTCAAAATAGACGGAGGCAATACTTTTCATTCATCCTTCCCGTTCCGTGCTTCGTTTAGTGTGAGATTTGAAAACGCATCTGTATATTTCTCTTCAAACAATCCGGAGTATATTGTGGTTACTACTGACTCGGAAACAAAGAATGCTCCACTGGATGACTCAAATGACGGATATGCAAATGAGATGGATTATTTTATAGATTCTGCTATTAACAACCGACATCCTCAAAAATGCACTCCTGAATCAGCTCTCGCTTCCATTCGTTTATGTCATAGACATATAAAATAGAAATAATACCTTAAAAGAAGGTGTTTTTTTGGGACCGCTACTTAAATGTGTGACGGTTTGGCACTCTTTTTGTCCATACTCTAATGTGTGATATTGATAAAAAGCAGTTATCTTTGTAGAGTTAATTCACTAAAATATAGAATGAAAGGGAAAAACAACTTATTAGAAAGTATAATAAAAGGAATTCAGGAAAAGAAGGGTGTAAATATTTCGCAGATAAACCTAAAGGCTATTCCGGGGGTGATTTGTGATTATTTTGTGATATGTGAGGGGAACTCTCCCACTCAGGTTAGCGCAATAGCGGAGTCTGTTGAAAAAGTTGTGAAACAAAATCTTCAGGAAAGTCCTATCAGAGTTCAGGGACAGCAGCGCTCAGAATGGATTGGCATCGATTATGGAGATGTTATGGTGCATGTCTTTCTCCCCGAGAAACGCGAATACTATAATTTGGACAACTTATGGGACGATGCACCCATTATTAAAATACCACCGTTGGATTAAAAACATATTGGCATCATTATTGTTATAGAATAATTCAAACGAAATAAAGTTGAGGATAGAATTTAATGGATAATAAAAATCAGAACAATAAAAACAACAGAGATAGAAGACCAATCCGTCCGGGAGGATTAGGCAAGCCGGGCCCTAAACAACCCTTTAATGCATATTGGATTTATGCAATTCTGTCAATGGGCTTAATAGGCATGCTGCTGTTTGGTCAAAACAAAACAGAAAAGGATGTTGACTGGTCGGACTTTCAGGAGTATGTGGAAGATAACAGAATAGAAAGTGTTCTGGTATATAGAAATAAAAAACAGGCAAAAGCGAAAGTAAGAACAGAGTCGGTAAACTATGTCTTTGAGGAAGATGCCGCTAGATTTTCCAACAACCCGTTTATCAATGTCAATATTCCTTCTACAGATGGGGTGTCTGAATTTATTGACAACGTGAGAAGCGAGAAGGAGTATGATATTAAAGTCAAGTTTGACGATACCTCTGAGTTTTGGGGAATGATTCTGTCATTTGCCCCATTCTTGCTGCTAATTGTATTCTGGATTTGGATGATGAGAAGAATGCAAGGCGGTGGAGCAGGTGGAGGTGGTGCAGGCATATTTAATGTGGGCAAGTCAAAGGCGCAGTTGTTTGACAAAGATGCCGGTACTAAAGTTACCTTTAAAGATGTGGCGGGACTTTCGGAGGCTAAGGAAGAAGTACAGGAAATTGTTGAGTTCTTAAAACATCCCGGAAATTATACTAACCTGGGTGGTAAAATTCCTAAAGGGGCGCTGCTTGTAGGACCTCCCGGAACTGGTAAGACACTTCTTGCCAAAGCTGTGGCGGGCGAAGCAAATGTGCCTTTCTTCTCTATTTCGGGTTCAGACTTTGTTGAAATGTTTGTTGGAGTAGGGGCTTCCAGAGTTCGAGATCTGTTTAAACAGGCAAAAGAAAAGTCACCAAGCATAATCTTTATTGATGAGATTGATGCGGTAGGGCGTGCGCGTTCCAAAAACGCAGGATTTAGCTCTAATGATGAAAGAGAGAATACCCTTAACCAGCTGTTGACAGAGATGGATGGTTTTGGATCTAATAGTGGTGTTATCATCCTGGCAGCTACCAACCGTGCTGATATTCTTGACAAAGCACTGTTGCGTGCCGGAAGGTTTGACCGTCAGATTCATGTTGAACTTCCCGACCTTAATGACCGTAAGGAGATATTTAATGTTCACCTGCGACCCATTAAGATTGACGAATCGGTAGATGTTGAGTTCCTGGCTCGTCAAACTCCCGGTTTCTCAGGTGCCGATATTGCTAACGTTTGTAATGAGGCAGCGTTAATAGCTGCTCGTGGCAAGAAGAGTTTTGTAGGCAAAGAGGATTTCCTAAGTGCCGTTGACCGAATCATTGGAGGACTGGAAAAGAAAAATAAAATAATAACTCAGGACGAGAAGAAAACTATAGCTATTCATGAGGCGGGGCATGCTACCCTAAGCTGGTTCTTGGAGCATGCCAATCCTTTGGTAAAAGTTACTATTGTGCCCAGAGGTAAGGCTCTTGGTGCTGCATGGTATCTGCCTGAAGAGCGACAAATAACCACTAAAGAGCAAATGCTTGACGAGATGTGTGCATTGCTTGGAGGCAGAGCTGCCGAGGAGTTGTTTGTTGGGGAAATATCTTCGGGTGCGATGAACGACCTAGAGCGCGTAACTAAACAAGCTTATGGTATGATTGCTTATCTGGGTATGAGTGATAAAATGCCTAACCTGAGTTATTACGACTCTTCGGGTCAGGACTATTCGTTCCAAAAACCATATAGTGAGAGAACTGCAGAGCTAATAGACAATGAGGTTAAGGCACTGATTGCAGAGCAGTATCAACGTGCCAAGGATTTGTTGAAAGAGCATGCAGAAGGACATAATAAGCTTTCTGATGTACTTATTGAGAAAGAGATGATATATGCTGAAAACCTGGAGTCAATCTTTGGTAAGCGCAAGTGGGTGTCACGTTCTCATGAGATACTTCAGCAAAACCTTGAAACTGAATCGAAAGTGTCGGCCAGTAAAGAGGAAACTACTGTTACTCCAAAGGAGGTTGACAGTCAGGTTAAAGATGAAGATTCAAATCCATCTCCGGCAAATGAGTAAGCTTATTATGGTGATATAAATAAAAGCAACGATAAATAAAAAGCATCAATCTGATGATTGAAACTATTTGCCAGCCTTGACTTTAGATGTCAGGGCTGATTATTTTTAGCCTAATTCCCTGCTGCCGGGCAATGCTGTTTTGTAAGGTCGCTGAACATTATTAATGCTTACTTCGTTATATTTATTCACCACAACAAATAAGAATGAGATGAAAACATTTAAGTACTATTTGTTTGCTGCTGTAATGATTTTTACTTATACTGCATGCAGCAATACAAACGCAAAAAATAACAATAATAATAACTCTAAAAATTTAGAAACAATGAAATTCGAAAAAGTAGCACTTCCTTATGCAACCGATGCTCTTGAGCCGGTTATTAGTAAAACAACAGTTGAGCTTCACTACGGTAAGCACCATCAGGCATATATCGATAATCTGAACAGACTTATTGTTGGAACTGAATTTGAGAATGCAGATCTTGAAACAATAGTAAAGAAAAGCGATGGAGCAATTTTTAATAATGCAGGTCAGGCTCTAAACCATAATATCTATTTCACTTCTTTCAAAGCAAATGGAGGGGGAGAGCCAAAAGGTAAATTGGCAGAAGCAATTAATTCACAATATGGTTCATTTGATAAGTTCAAAGAAGAATTTAACGCAAATGGAGCTGCAGTATTTGGTTCGGGCTGGGTTTGGTTGGCTAAAGACGCTGAAGGTAAACTTCACATTGAAAAAGAGCCAAACGGTGGCAATCCTCTGACAAAAGATTTGACTCCTATCTTAGGATTTGATGTTTGGGAGCATGCATATTACTTAGACTACCAAAACAGACGTGCAGACCATCTGAAAGAGATTTGGAACATTATTGACTGGGACGTAGTAAGCGAGCGTTATTAATTTATATTGGTCTAATTTATCAAATTGATAAAAAACATAAGAGGCTGTCTCAAAATAGATTTTGGGGCAGCCTTTCTTTTAAGTCTATTTTTC
>CAYFUQ010000013.1:0-41871 GCA_964346415.1 uncultured Proteiniphilum sp. | reverse complement strand
TATGCATATCTCTCTTTCAAACGTGGATGCTGATAAAGAGCATGAGGTAACTGTGAATCTTTCAGGGGCTTCGATTAAGTCAGTAACAGGTGAAATGTTGACATCAACCAATCTTAACGATCACAATACTTTTGATAACCCAAATATAGTGGAACCGGTTGACTTCAAAGGAGCAAAAATCAACAAAGGAGTTTTGACTGTTAAGTTACCCGCGAAGTCAATTGTTACTTTGGAATTGAAATAATTATATTTATAATATGAAACGTTTGTTTTTGCTCCTTTCCTTTATATCTCTATGTTTGGTCTCTTTACCTAAGAGCAATTCAAATGAAAATGTAACAGATCGTGAGTATGTTGCAAATTTAATGTATCAGATAGCAGAACCTGTTCTGAGGAATATGGCTAATGGAGAGTTGGCTAAAAATATGCAGGTTGAAGTTAGCCCAACTTGGGATGGGCGAGATATAAAAGTTACATACATGGAAGCATTTGGAAGGCTTATGACCGGTATTGCACCTTGGCTGTCACTGCCGGACGATAATACAGATGAAGGAAAAATGCGAAAACAACTTCGTGAATGGGCTCTAAAAAGTTATAAACACGCCGTAGATCCCAATAGTCCCGATTATTTATTGTGGCGTAAGGAAGGGCAACCTTTGGTTGATGCAGCTTTTATAGCAGAAAGTTTTTTGCGTGCTCCAAAACAGCTTTGGGAACCATTGGATGAAATTACTAAACAGCGTTATATAGAGGAGTTTACACAGCTTAGGCGTGTAAACCCTCCATATACAAATTGGTTATTGTTTTCAGCAACAATTGAAGCCTTCCTGATGTCGGTCGATGCGCCTTATGATGCCTATAGAATATCTTCTGCACTGCGAAAAATTGAAGAATGGTATGTGGGGGATAGTTGGTATTCTGACGGAGAGCATTTTGCATTTGATTATTACAATAGTTTTGTAATTCAACCCATGTATGTGGAGGTGCTGCATGAGTGTGTTAAGAAGGGGGTGCTGGTAAACCCAAGGCAATTAGATGTGGCTGTTAAACGATTGCAGCGGCATGCTCTCATCCAGGAGAGGTTTATATCACCTGAAGGAACTTTTCCAGTATTTGGGAGGTCAATAACTTATCGGGTTGGCGCTCTTCAGATATTAGCAATGACAGCCTGGCACGAGAAATTGCCGTCAGAGGTATCTGAGGGTCAGGTGAGGAGTGCTTTGGTTGCAGTTATGAAGCGTATGTTTTCAGTTGAAGGCAATTTCAATGAAAGTGGTTTTTTACAACTCGGCTTTGCCGGGCATCAGCCTGAAATATCAGATGTATATACCAATAATGGGAGCCTGTATCTGACATCAGTTGGCTTTTTACCTCTGGGCTTGCCGGCTAATCATTCTTTTTGGACTTCAGATTTTCAAGATTGGACCTCCCAAAAAGCCTGGAGTGGTCAATCGTTCCTTAAGGACCATTCCTCAAGGTAATTAAAATGGTTGTTACAGTAGGTTTTGGATTCTTTTGTGTTTTTTTAGGTTATCTCTTTTTTAAGCATTAATTTTATGTTTTATTTAATCGGAAGTGTTTCCGGCAAGTTTGTTTTAGTTATTTACTTGTTAATTTAATATGAAAAAAATAATTTTATTACCGATAATTATCTTTGTTTCTTTATCTGCATTTTCTCAAGCTCCATCACCGATTGCTGAGAAGGATTTTGTGGGATATCTGTTTTCTTATTTTACCGGTAATCGTGTAGAAGAAGAGGCCGTAAGATATGCCATCAGCAGAGATGGATATAATTATCTAACTCTTAACAATAATGAGCCGGTTCTCAATTCTAGTGAAATCAGTTCAACAGGTGGTGTGCGCGATCCTCATATTTTGAGAGGTGAGGACGGCAAAACTTTTTACATGGTGCTTACAGATATGACATCGCATAAAGGATGGGACTCTAATAGGGCACTGATTCTACTTAAGTCAAATGATCTTGTTGATTGGACATCAACTATTATAAATATTCAGGAACGTTATTCAGGTCATGAAGATTTGAAGCGCGTGTGGGCACCTCAAACTGTCTATGATGATTTGGCAGGAAAATATATGGTTTACTGGTCTATGCAACATGGAAATGGTCCGGATATTATATATTATGCTTATGCCAATGAAGATTTTACAGACTTTGAAGATGAGCCAAAGCCATTATTCATCCCGGAGAATCAAAAATCATGTATTGATGGTGACATCATTAATAAGAACGGAATTTATCACCTTTTCTATAAAACTGAAGGTCATGGCAATGGTATAAAACATGCTATGACTGATAATCTTACTTCAGGTAAATGGATTGAACAACCGGGTTACAAGCAACAGACAACTGATGCGGTTGAAGGCTCAAGTATTTTTAAACTGATTAATAGTGATACTTACATTTTGATGTACGACGTGTATGGCAGAGGCAGATATGAGTTTTGCGAAACAAAAGATCTGGATGTGTTTTCTGTAGTTGATCACAAGATAACAATGGATTTCAAACCTCGTCATGGTAGTGTTATTCCATTGACCAGTCGTGAGCTTAAAGCCATTACAGATAAATGGGGTGTTCCGGAAGGATTTGAAATGCCGGCATACAACAACCCTGTTCTTGAGGGTTATTATGCAGACCCTTCAATTATATTTTCTCAAAAAGAACAAAAATATTTTCTTTATCCCACCAGCGATGGTTTTGATAATTGGGGTGGATACTATTTTAAGACCTTCTCTTCAGAAAATCTGAAAGACTGGAAGGATGAGGGTATTATTTTAGATTTGAAAAATGATGTGCCATGGGCTGGACGCAACGCCTGGGCTCCGGCTATTATTGAGAAAAAAACCGGGAGAAACTCTTACAAGTACTACTATTACTTTACCGGTGCACAAAAAGTTGGAGTAGCCGTTGCTGATTCGCCTGCAGGTCCGTTTGTTGACTCGGGCAAACCATTGGTTGACTGGAAACCGGAAGGTATTAACCGCGGACAGGAAATAGACCCTGAGGTGTTCTACGATCCTGTAAGCAAGAAAAACTATCTATATTGGGGCAACGGATATTTGGCAGTTGCAGAACTTAATAAAGATATGATATCTCTTAAAAAGAAAACCTTAAAGGTTATCACACCCGATAATACATTCCGTGAAGGAATTGTAGTTTTCTACAGAAAAGGGACTTACTATTTCCTTTGGTCAGAAAACGATACGCGAAGTGAAGATTATCGTGTAAGATATGGTACCTCCAAATCTCCTACGGGTCCAATTGAAATTTCGGAAGATAATCTGATTTTATCGAAAGATCCGGAAAATGGAATTTATGGAACGGGACATAATTCAGTGTTACAAATTCCGGGAACTGATGAATGGCGAATTGTTTATCATCGCTTCAATCGCCCAAATGGAATTAAGATGGGTAGAGCAGCCGGTTTTCATCGTGAAGTATGTATAGATGTTATGGAGTTTAATGAAGATGGCTCTATAAAAAGAGTAATTCCAACTATTTGATATATTACATAATATGAAGAATTTAAAATCAATTTTGCTGGCTCTGTCGGTGTTGTTTATCTTCGGTGAGATACACGCAGGTAAAGAGTTGTCAAAATATAACGTGCTTGAGATTATTGACAAGGTCAATAATTATTGGATTGACAGTAATCCAAATCCGGGAAATGCCTTTTGGCATCCTGCTGCTTATCAAACCGGAAATATGGAAGCCTTCTATTTGACCGGTAATAAGAAGTACAGAGATTACGCAGAGAAATGGGCGGAACAGAATCAATGGATGGGGGCTCAATCTAATGATACTACCAAGTGGAAATATAGCTACGGCGAAAGCTCTGAGTATGTTTTATTTGGAGATTGGCAAATTTGTTTTCAAACCTATATTGATTTATATCACATAGATCCCGACCGTCGTAAGATTGCGCGGGCAATAGAAGTTATGGAGTATCAGATGGCAACCCCACAAGATGACTATTGGTGGTGGGTTGATGGTCTGTATATGGTGATGCCGGTGATGACTAAGCTATATAAAATTACCGGAAAAGAAATATACCTGGATAAACTCTATGAGTATTTTTCGTTTGCAAAAGAGCTAATGTATGATGAAGATAGTAAGCTTTTTTATCGCGATGCAAAGTATATCTATCCGAAACACAAGACTAATAACGGTGAAAAAGACTTTTGGGCCCGAGGAGTGGGTTGGCTATTTGCAGGCCTGACAAAAGTATTGGATGATTTGCCATTTTACGACACTCACAGGGATGAGTACATAAAAATGTATCTCGATTTGGCTGAGGCAATTGTAGAAAGTCAGCAACCTGAAGGATATTGGTCAAGAAGTATGCTGGACCCTAAACAGGCACCCGGCTACGAAACCAGTGGAACAGCCTTTTTTACAAAAGGGTTGCTGTGGGGACTAAATAACAATTATCTCAAAGAAGAAAAATACAAAATGGCTGCCATATCGGGATGGGAATATCTTGCCAGCATTGCTATGCAGGAGAATGGCAGGGTAGGATATGTACAACCAATTGGTGAGCGTGCTGACCAACACGTTGTAAATTCAGAAACAACTGCTGATTTTGGTGTTGGTGCGTTTCTGTTAGCTGCTGTTGAAATGTATAAATATATTGAGAATCAACAAGAGTGGAAGTTAATATGGAGCGATGAGTTTAATGAAAACGGGAAACCCAATACAGCATTTTGGAATTATGAAAATGGATTTGTAAGAAATGAAGAAATACAATGGTATCAGGAAGATAATGCAACTATAAAAAATGGTTTACTAACGATTGAAGGACGTGTTGAAGAGGTTAAAAATACAAACTATGATAAAGACAGCAGGGACTGGCGCCGCAATCGACCCTTTGCACAATACACATCATCGTCAATCAACACTCAGGGTAAGTTTGAGTTTCAATACGGAAGGGTTGAAGTAAGAGCCAAAATACCCACACCAACTGGTTCTTGGCCTGCTATATGGTTGCTGGGGAAATCAATGGAATGGCCATCAAATGGTGAGATTGATATGATGGAGTACTATCTGGTTAATGATAAACCTGCCATTCTTGCCAATGCTGCCTGGGGTACAGATCAACGTTGGACAGCTCGCTGGAATGATGCCAAAATACCTTTTTCTCACTTCACTAAAGATAACCCAAACTGGGAAGATGAATTTCATGTATGGCGAATGGATTGGGATGAGACTACTATTAAGCTTTACTTAGATGATGTTTTGCTAAATACCATTAAGTTGGAAGAAACTTATAATGGAAAACTAGGAAGAGGTAGAAACCCTTTCAGACAACCGCATTATTTGTTGTTAAATCTTGCTTTGGGCAGTAAGGGTGGAGAACCAAATCCAGATGATTTCCCGTTGAAATATGATATTGATTATGTGAGAGTTTATCAAAAACAGAGCAATTCTATTCAATCTGGGCAATTATGGTTTGATAATAATGGCAAACATGTGAACGCTCATGGGGGAGGAATGCTTTATGACAATGGTAAATACTATTGGTTTGGTGAACATAAAGCTGAAAATACCAACTCGGCAATGGTTGGAGTAACTTGCTATTCATCAGAAGACTTGGTGAATTGGACATACGAAGGAGTAGCCCTACCTGTGAGTGATGATGAAAGCAGTGATATTGTTCAGGGTTCGGTTATTGAGCGTCCCAAGGTTATATATAATCCCAAAACCAATAAATATGTAATGTGGTTTCATCTCGAGCTGAAAGGACAGGGATATGCCGCAGCACGTGCTGCTGTTGCTGTTAGTGATAATGTTGCCGGTCCATATAAATATGTTGGTTCAAAGCGTATCAATCCCGGTAAATATCCGTTTGATATGCCTAAAAAGATTAGAAAGAACAAGATAAAGTCGGAGAACTATCAGGAGTGGTGGACTCC
This sequence comes from uncultured Proteiniphilum sp., assembly GCA_964346415.1. Lineage (GTDB taxonomy): Bacteria > Bacteroidota > Bacteroidia > Bacteroidales > Dysgonomonadaceae > Petrimonas. The sequence goes on along the minus strand of CAYFUQ010000013.1, from coordinate 35,940 downwards.
GGAATGGTACGAGGCTGTTGACAAAGGCTTGTTTATTCAGCGCGATTTAAAAGGCGGTCAGATGTCTCGAGATATGACTTTGTACGTAGATGACGATGGAAAAGCATATCATATCTATTCTTCGGAAGAGAATCTAACACTTCATATTGCAGAGTTAACAGATGACTTCCTAGATCATACGGGAAAATATACTCGCCTGGCACCTGCAGGACACAATGAGGCACCTGCTATTTTCAAAAAAGATGGAGTGTACTGGATGATTACGTCAGGCTGCACAGGATGGGACCCCAACGAGGCAAGATTGTTTTCTTCATCTTCTATTTGGGGACCATGGACACAACATCCAAATCCTGCTAAAGGGAAAAAAGCAAAAACTACATTTGACAGTCAAAGCACATATATACAGCCTATACATGGTAAGGAGAATGCTTTTATGTTTATGGGTGATCGTTGGCGTCCAAGAAATCCAATTGATGGAAGATATGTTTGGTTGCCAATTCAATTTGACGATCAAGGTGTTCCATTCCTGGAATGGCTTGATGAATGGGATATCACTTTCTTTGACAAAAAATAAAATAATCGTATGAAATCAAAATCAATTGTTTTTATCACATTATTATTCCTCCTTTCCTGCACAGCAAAGAGCGAGAGATCAGAGAGTGAGCTGCAAACCTCAACAAACATTGAGTTGCAAAATCCCGTTATTCCCGGTTATTTTGCCGACCCTTCAATTGTACAGTTTGATGGGAAGTTTTATCTATACGCAACTGTAGATCCATGGGGTGGAGATTTTCTCTCATGTTGGGTATCTGAAGATTTCAAAAACTGGACGTTTAACAAACTGAACTGGCCGACTAAAGATGCCTGCACTTCATCAGACTCTAATGATAGTATGGTGTGGGCACCTTCTGTGATTGAAAAAGATGGAATGTTTTATATGTACATTTCTGTTGGCTCAGAAGTATGGTGTGGCAAAGCTGAACATCCACTGGGACCATGGTCTAATATGTTAAACGACCAGCCTATGATTCCATACGATAAAAGCCGATATTATCATGTAATTGATTCGGAGGTATTTATCGACGATGATGGCAGGGCTTATCTTTACTGGGGCTCCGGATGGGATTGGAAAAATGGTCATTGCTTCGTTGCCGAGCTGAATGAAGATATGTCTTCTTTCAAGACTGAGATGAAGGAAATCACTCCGACAAGATTCTTTGAAGGAGCTCTTATGGTTAAGCATAATTCAAAATATTATCTTACTTATTCTGAAGGTGTAACAATGGATGAGTCCTATGAAGTGAGATATGCAGTGGGTGACAATCCTATGGGACCGTTTGTTGAAGCATCCAACAGCCCGGTTCTGACAATGAACGATGAATTGGAGGTTTATGGTCCGGGACACCATACTATTATGAACTTTGACGGGAAAAACTATATTGTTTATCATAAGCATAGACTGCCCTTTGTAACCGGTACCGCTTACAGACAAATCAGCATTAACGAACTTGTGTTTGATGAGGAAAAGGATGAAATAAAGACAATTATTCCTTACAACACTCAGTCTTTTCCTAATTTAGTAAACAAGCACAAAGAGTATATTCAACCAATTGCTGTTACAGCAAGTTCTGTCAAAGACACCTACACGGTAGCAGAGAATACACTGAAAATGGATTATGTAACTTTGTGGGAAGCTGCAGATAATGATAACTCTCCCCAACTTACGTTTGAGTTTGAGAAAGACAGCGATATAAACACCATGGAGATTCGTTTTGAATATCCATGGAAAGAGTACAAGTTTAACTTTGAAGTTTCTAAAGATGGAGATGAATGGAACTCTGTGGCGGATTTCAGGGAAGCTGCAGCCACAGGGTCGCCGGTTGTTATATCAATTGAGGAAGCGATTCAATTTGCAAGACTAAGTTTTGTAGAAAACTCTGATGACAAAACAGCAATCTGGAATATATCCTTTTACTAAAATATAGATAATTGAAATATAAAATCACTTTACTAAAATATTTGAATATGAGTATTAAAAATGTAATTGTTAGCTGTATTGTATTGTTGTTTTCAATGCATGTCAGTGCTCAGGTATCATTTGGCACGCCTGAGAAAATTAACGAAAGCTGGAGGTTTGTTTTGCATGATGCAAAAGATGCGCAGCTTAAAGATTATAATGACTCCAGATGGCAAAGAGTTGATTTGCCTCATGACTGGAGTGTTAAGGGTCAGCTAAGCCCCACTCTGGCAAGTGCCACCGGATATTTGCCCGGCGGAATTGGCTGGTATCGCAAAACAATGAATGTGCCGGCTGACAAACAAAATGAAAGAGCTTACCTCTACTTTGAAGGTGTTTACAATCGTAGTGATGTTTATATCAATGGACATCATCTGGGACATCGCCCCAACGGGTACATTTCGTTTATGTATGATATAACACCTTACGTTAAGTATGGTGAGGATAATGTTATCGCTGTGCGCGTTGACCACAGTAAGTCTGCCGACTCACGCTGGTACACGGGTTCGGGAATATACCGCGATACCTGGATTGTTTATGCAAACCCTGTTCATATTGCTCAGTGGGGTGTGTATGCATATCCTGAAGTTACTAAAAATCGGGGCAATCTCAATGTTGAGGTTAATGTAAACAATCATTCAGACAAAAATGAAAAAGTTGTAGTTGTAAACGAGTTGTTTGATAACACCGGCAAATCTGTTGGCAAAAACAGAAAAACTATTTCAGTTGCAGGTGGAAAAGACTCTAAAGTAGAAACCAAACTTACTGTTTCAAAACCGGCATTGTGGTCGATTGATAATCCTAACTTGTATACACTTAAAACAACAGTCTTGTTGAATGGAAAAGAAATTGATTCTTCTGAAACAAAAACCGGTTTTAGAACCTACACTTTCGACCCCAACAAAGGTTTTGCCCTTAATGGTGAGTGGATGAAAGTTAAAGGAGTGTGTATACATCATGATGCAGGAGTTCTTGGCTCGGCAGTGCCAAAGGATGTATGGAAAAGAAGACTTGAAAACTTAAAAGAAATAGGTGTTAATGCCATTCGTACCAGTCACAATCCACAAGCACCTGCTTTATATGAATTGTGTGATGAAATGGGCTTCCTGGTAATGAACGAAGCTTTTGATGAGTGGGAATTTGCTAAACGCAAATGGCTGGAAGGCTGGAATGTGGGAACGCCCGGATTTCAAGGCACTTATGATTTCTTTGAAGAGTGGGGTGAGCGAGACCTGGCTGATATGGTTCAGCGTGACCGCAACCACATCTCTATTTTTGCATGGAGTATAGGAAACGAAGTGGATTATCCAAACGACCCATATTCTCACCCGGTTTTGGCCGGTGGTGAAGGAACTGGGTTTACTCAACCTATTTTTGGTGGTTATAAAGCAGATGCGCCTGATGCAATGCGTTTGGGTATTATTGCTAAAAAGCTAGCAGCTATTGTTCGTAAGTATGACACTTCACGTCCTGTTACAGCAGGTTTGGCAGGTGTTGCCATGTCTAACGAAACTGAATATCCCGGAGCACTTGATATTGCGGGCTACAATTATACTGAAAGCATGTATGATTCAGACCACGAGAAATATCCTAACCGTGTTATATATGGTAGTGAAAACCGTCATGAGCTGAGTGCATGGAAAGCAGTGCGTGACAAAGAATTTATTTTCGGACAATTCCTTTGGACAGGTATTGACTATTTGGGAGAATCGGGCAGATGGCCATCCAGAGGATTCTATTCGGGATTGCTGGATTTTGGAGGTTTTATCAAACCACGTGGTTATTTCCGTCAATCTTTGTGGGCTGACAAGCCAATGGCTTACCTTGGAACTTATCCAACACCCGGTAAAGGAAGCACAAGCCAGATGCAGGACGTGTGGTCGCAACTTGATGCAAGCAATTCAGGAGATTACGAAGAAAAAATACCATCAGTGGATGCATGGCCGGTTTGGAATTATACAGAAGGACAGTCAATACGAGTTGTTTGTTATACCAATGGAGCTCAGGCAGAGCTTTTGCTCAACGGCAACGTAGTTGGGAAGATGCAGACCAAGAACGATGATCATGGTGTGATTTTCTGGGATATACCATACAAGCCCGGTAAGCTGGAGGTTAAGAGTTATGATAGCAACAAAAACGAAGTAAGCAGTTATCAGATTACTTCATCTAAGAGACCTCACGCTCTTAAGATTGTATCTGAAGATCAGATTGTTGGTAAAGATGATGTGGCACAGATTGTAATTCAGGTTGTAGATGAAAATGGAGTGCCCGTAATGCTTTCAGACGATGAAGTTACATGCAGCATAATTGGTGATGCCAGACTGCTGGGACTTGAAGCCGGAAACAACAGTGACATGAGCGATTATACAGACAATGTACACCGCGTGTTTAATGGTCATATATTGGCTTACATTAAACCGGGTAAAAATGTTAATGAAGACATTAGAGTTAGATTTACCGCTCCCTGGTTGTCTCCTGCAGAAACTGTGATTAAAATGAAATAATATATGGCTTATTAGAGCTTATGGATTTAAAAGTGCCGGAACAACAATGTTTCGGCACTTTTTGTTTATTATACCTTATCTTGTATCTTACAAATCTCTATTTCTTAAAATGCTGTACTTAACTTATAATTTATAATTATTTTATTACCTTTGCAGCTAAATTTGAACAAAAAAAGGCTTTTTATTAAATAATCATAGGTGTAAGTTATGCCACAAATATCAGAGCGAGGCTTGCAAATGCCCGCTTCACCCATTAGAAAATTATCTCCCCTGTCGGATGCTGCAAAAGCCCGAGGGGTAAAAGTATATCATCTTAATATTGGTCAGCCTGACTTACCAACTCCAAAAGTGGCGCTTGATGCCATCAGGGATATAGACCGTACTACATTAGAGTATAGTCCAAGTGACGGTTACAAGTTTTATCGTGAAAACTTGGTTGGATACTACAAAAAGTTTGACATAAATTTATCAGCAAACGAAATAATTGTCACTGCGGGCGGTTCCGAAGCCGTGCTCTATGCTTTTATGGCTTGTCTCAACCCCGGCGACGAAATTTTAGTATCAGAGCCTGCGTATGCTAATTATATGGCTTTTGCGGTTTCAGCAGGAGCGATAATCAAAACTATTCCCAGTTCAATTGAAACAGGATTTCAGTTGCCTGAAATTGAAGAGTTTGAAAAAATTATCAATCCCAGAACAAAAGGTATTCTGATATGTAATCCTAATAATCCTACCGGTTATGTTTATACCGCCGATGAAATGGAACGAATTCGTCAATTGGTAATTAAGCATAACTTGTATCTTTTTTCCGACGAAGTATACAGAGAATTTATTTATAGTGATGCTCCTTATATTTCAGCATGTCATTTGGAGGGAATTGAAGATAATGTAGTGCTTATTGACTCTGTTTCTAAAAGATATAGCGAATGTGGCATACGTATTGGCTGTCTCATCACAAAGAATAAAGCAGTACATGACACAGTGATGAAGTTTTGTCAGGCAAGACTCAGCCCTCCTCTCATAGGGCAAATTGCAGCCAACGCATCTTTGGAAGCAGATGATGCATATATGCAACGCAACTTTGATGAATATCGTAATCGAAGGGATTTTCTTATAGAGCGTCTTAACAAGATCCCGGGTGTGTATGCACCTAACCCCATGGGTGCTTTTTATACTGTAGCCCGATTGCCGATTGATGATGCAGATAAGTTTTGTGCATGGTGTTTGTCTGACTTTAGCTACAATAACGAAACAGTATTTTTAGCACCTGCATCCGGTTTTTATGTTACACCCGGATTGGGCAAGGATGAGGTGCGACTGGCTTATGTTTTAAATCGTGAAGATTTGAGCAAAGCCTTGACAGTCTTGGAAAAAGCTTTAGAAACTTACAATAATAAACACTAACTTTGCGGTTCAGTTGTTTTTTATATGAATAGTGAGTTTTTTATAGCAAAGAGAATATATAAAGGTGATAAGAAAAACGATAAGCGTGTTTCGTCGCCTGCCATTAAAATAGCCATTTCTGGTATTGCACTGGGACTGGCTATTATGCTTATATCTGTTTGTATAATTATTGGATTTAAGAAGCAAATACGAGAGAAAGTTATTGGCTTTGGCTCCCATATTCAGGTAACGGGTTTTAATCATGGATCGCAGTACGAAGACCATGCAATAGCCTTTTCTGACACACTCAAACAACTACTTAAGTCAAATCCCGAAATAACTCATATTCAGGAGTTCATTACAAAACCGGGCATTATAAAAACTGATGATGACTTTCTGGGTGTAATTTTAAAAGGTGTTTCAGACGACTATGACTGGAGTTTTTTTGAGAGTAATATAATTGATGGTGGAGTTATTGACACAATTGCATCTGATGTTAATCAAGCAATCATATCGAAAATTATAGCTGATAAGCTGCATCTTAAAACGGGAGATAAGTTTGTAATATATTTTGTGCAAGAACCCGTGCGTGCACGACAATTTGTGATATCAGGTGTTTACGAGACCAATTTTGAGGATTATGACAAGCTATATGTTGTTTGTAGTTCACGCGTTTTATCAGCTCTGAATGGATGGGAACCAAATATGTTTACCGGTATCGAACTTTTGGTGAAAAACTATGATAACCTTGACGAAACAACACAGGATTTGTTTTTTGAATTGGCACATCACAGGGATAGGCTTGGAAACTCACTATACGCCCGCTCAATTAAGGATATCAATCCTATGATATTTAATTGGCTCAACTTGCTGGATATGAACGTGTGGGTGATTTTGGTATTGATGCTTTTAGTATCAGGCTTCACCATGATTTCCGGTTTGTTGATTATTATTCTTGAGCGCACAAATATGATTGGCATTCTAAAGTCTGTTGGAGCAACCGACTTTAGTATAAGGAAAGTGTTTTTATATCTATCAGTTTTTCTAATTGGTCAAGGCATGATCTGGGGTAATGTTATTGGTCTGACTTTATGCTATTTGCAGAACAAATTTCAATTAATCAAGTTAGATCCTTCTACTTATTACCTGTCCTCTGTACCTATAGAATTAAATCTATGGTTCATCATACTATTAAATGTTGGTACATTAATAGTATCTCTTCTTATGATGATTGGTCCTTCCTATTTAGTTGCTAAAATTACACCGGCCAAATCTATTAGGTTTGAATAAGTCCGTTTCGGCTTTCCTATTTTATGTTTTACAATATGTTTAAGTCAAAAATTGTAAAATAAGCATTACATTTGTTCATAGTTTGTTGAAAAGATGTTTCTAAGTATAGAGCCACCTGTTGATAACTTGTTGTAATTATGTTGAAATCTCCCTTAAATAGTATTGAAATATGTTTGTAGTAATCTCTCTAATGTTTTCGGGTATTCTTATAGGTTATATTTTCAAAAATACGAATCTGAAATTTATAAATAAAATCATAACCGTATTAATTTGGAGTCTACTGTTCCTGTTGGGAATTGAAGTAGGTGGAAATCAGGAAATTATTGAAGGTCTGCATACCATAGGTATTGAAGCTCTCATAATTACAGTAGCAGCAGTTTTGGGAAGTGTTGTCGGCGCACTAATACTGTGGAAGTGGATAAAAAAGAGAAACAATAAAGAAGCTATATAAATGAAAGGCAGTTTAATAATTGTATCCTTTTTTGTGCTTGGGACGTTAGTTGGGCTTTTCAACATTATCCCTTTTGACTTTGCCGAGTCTGATTTGAGCTATTATGCACTTTGTGCATTGATGTTTTTTGTTGGTCTTAATGTGGGAAGCGACTCCAAAACATTAAAGAGCTTTCGTACTATGGATCCCAGAATTCTTCTGCTGCCATTAGTCACAATAATAGGCACACTCATTGGTAGTGCTCTAATTAGTTTTGTTTTTTCCAAGCACTCTGTGACCGACTGTTTGGCAGTAGGCTCAGGATTTGGATATTACTCGCTTTCAAGTATTTTTATAACCGAATATAAAGGACCGGTGCTTGGTACAATAGCATTATTGTCAAATATAATGCGAGAAATTATTACACTATTGTTTGCTCCATTATTGTTAAGATACTTCGGTAAATTAGCACCCATATCTGCCGGCGGAGCCACCACTATGGATACAACTCTACCAATAATTACCAGATTCTCAGGAAAAGATTTAGTCATAGTATCAATATACCATGGTATTGTTGTTGACCTAAGTGTTCCCTTTTTAGTGGTTTTATTTAGTTCGATTTAAAGATGAAAAAAGGCAGGCTGAGAAGACCCAGTCTGCCTTTGATAAATTATCTGATTACTTGTTTATGAAAGTGCAGAAACAAAGAACCATACAGTTTTTTCCTGTTCTGAGATATAGTCACTCATCATTGCGTTAGTTGCTTCATCACCACCTTCACCTGACAGGTCAAGGATTTTTCTTTCCTGAGCAATTAATGTTTTGATGTTGTCCAGAATGATACCACCAATTTCTTTACCACAGTTAACCACACCTGCTTCTTTGATGCTGGTTACTTTTAGGTAATCGCTGAATTTGTGAGCAGGAGTTCCGCCCAGCATTAGGATGCGTTCTGCAACCTCGTCCACTTTGTCAGCTACGTCGTCATACATTTCTTCATACTGTTCGTGAAGTTGTTTGAAATTTGTGCCTTTAACGTTCCAGTGGAATCCGCGTAGGTTAGTATAAAAAACCTGGAAATCAGCAAGGAGAACTTGTAATTCGTTAATCACGTTTTCTGCAACTTGTGCATCTACTTGTGTGTAATCTAATGTTGTCATAATAATTCGTTTTTACTTGTTATTTGTACCTACAAAGATAATAAAAAACAGTTATATGTAAAAGTAATTTAGTGGATATGATTTATTGAATTTATTTATCATTGAGGTATTGCTATAACTTTTTTCTTTTTAGAACAATCCACACAATCATTGGTGCGCCAAACAGTGCTGTAATAGCATTAATAGGCAGAGTTCTGTTGGCTAGTGGCAGTTGAGAGATGATATCACAGCCGATAAGAAGTATTGCTCCCAAGAGCATAGTTGAAGGGATTATCACTTTGTGATTTACCGAGCTAAACAAACTTCTGGCAAAGTGGGGAATGACAACACCTACGAACGCTATTGGACCGGTAAAAGCGGTAACTACTCCTGTTATAACAGCTGTTATAATAATAATGATGAACCTGATATTTTTGACATTCATTCCTGTGCTTGTTGCATATTTTTCTCCAAGTAGTAGTGAGTTTAAAGGTTTCTGTAGTAAAAAAACAGCACCAATACCTATAATAATAAATGATGCAAGCAATGGTATCTTATCCCACGAAACATTGCCAAGGCTCCCAAAAGTCCAGGTGATAAAAAGTTTAAGTGAATCAGGGTCGGCGAAGCTCTGCAGGATTGTAATTGCCGCGCTGGCCACATATCCAAAAATCATTCCTAAAACCAATATTGTTACCGAGTCATTTATACGCACTGATACAGCAAGAATAAGCATCAATACAAGTGATGCACCTGCAACAGCTGTAATAACCTGCGCCATGCTTCCCAGCGTCTCGATAATAGGATAGAGAGTGGTGCCACTCAAAAGAGTGAGTACTGCAACTCCAAGCCCCGCACCCGAGCTTACGCCCAAAACATCAGGCCCTGCCAGAGCATTGCGGAATAGTGTTTGCATCAGCAACCCTGCCACTGATAATGCTGCACCGGCAAGCATCGCTGTGATGGCTTTTGGGAGTCTGTAGTTAAAAATTATCTCATCAATTATCTCATTGCCTGAGCTGCTGAAAAGAGCTCTAATGCCATCATTAAACGGAATTTTCGCATTGCCTACAAACAAGTCTGTTATAAATAAAAATAACAATAATAATACGAGTAACAGTATTAAGATAGTATGTCTCTTATTTCGGCCCAATGTTTTTTAATTTAACGGTTTAAGATATGTAAGTTCACTATCTGTAAAAAGCCCTGGATGCGCTATTTTTATTAAATCTCTAAGCAATAGATCCGGGTTTGCAACAGCACCTTCAAAATAATCATTTCCACCCTTTAGTGTAGTTCGATTGCGATTACTATACACTGTTTTGTTCTTTACAGCATCCAAAAGCATATACTTTCTGTCCTTATTCTCCAATTCCTTGTATGAGTCAGCTTCACAGCCGAACCATATATTAGCAGTTGCAAACTGTGTCAATATAGTTTCAATATCCAGGCCTATCGATCCTTGTTGTTTGTCATTTTTATAAAAATAGTCTATGCCTGCATCTCTAAACAGAGTTGCGTTAAAACTACCGCCACCAGGTAAATACCAGGTACCCTGAAAGTTATCTCCCGCAAGAATAGAGGGCTGCTTACCTTCTATTCTATTAACTAGTTCTTTGTTAGAAATATATCTATGCTTAATTCCATCGAAAATATCAGCAGCAAGATCTGCTTTGTCAAAAAACTCAGCTATCATCTTAATCCATTCCGCGCGTGCAAGAGGTGTCTCCTCCATCCACTCCAGTGAATAAATAATAGGAACTCCTGTATTCTTCAATCTCTCGTTATATGTGTCTTGTTGTGCATATGCCGATGTCACCACAGCATCTGCCCTAAGCATCAGACTTTTTTCGAGATTGGGGTTAAAAGGATCTCCCAGATCCTGAATCTCACCCATTGAAAGTTTTTCCAATATGTATTGATTGTACACTCTTTCTGCATCAGATACCCCTACAACTTTATCTAGTTCATCAAATTGTTTTAAAAACTCAAAATAGGAAAATGTGTTGATGACAATCGAGGATATTGGAGTTTTAACCTTGATGCCATCCTGGGGTAGTTCTGTGCTATCACTTTTATATAAGTAATATGTTTCATAAGGTTTGCTGCCATTTCCCCACGGATTGTTTATCACAACCTTTGTATATTCTTCCTCTTTGTGTATTGTGAAACCTTTGGCATATTCAATAGATACAGAACTGCCGTTCGACTCTGTTTCATTCGTTTGTTTCCTGTTTCCGGGCTTACACCCTGATGTTGTTATAGTCGTTATTATTATTGCCGAAACAATTAACGCATTGAGACCTTTAGTTATCTTTTTTATTTTCATTTTCTTGTTTTTTCTTTCTCTTCCTTTTCTTTTGGTCTTTAATTAAACTATCTACTATTGGTATTTCTGATTGTGAGCGTGTTGTGACCCTTGGTTTAGCTGACGAACCGGGTATGAAATCGTGGCGATACATATTAAATAATAAAACAAACAGCGACAATAATAATGGCCCAAATATCAATCCCCAAAATCCGAACATGGGTATACCAATGATAACCCCAAAAATGGTTATAAGGGGATGAATATCCGCAATAACTTTTTGCAACAGGAAACGGGCAACATTGTCAACTCCGCCGATTATAAAAAAGCCATACAATCCCATTCCAATCCCTGCGGTAATGTCTCCTTTAAGCAGTATCCCTATAAATATCGGTCCCCATATTAAAACAGTACCAATAACCGGAATAAGCGAAGCAAACCCTGTTAGAATTCCATAAAGCAGTGCATTTTCAACTCCAAAGAACATATATCCAAGATAAGCGAAGACGCCCTGAATGATTGCCAGCAAAGGGATGCCAATTGCGTTTGCCTGAATGATAAGTCTGGTCTCTTCTGTAAGGATTTTCTTGTTTTCCTCTCTGAATGGTAAAATTTCTTCTGTCATGCTGCCAAATTCCTTGTAGCTTAGAAGCATATAAAACAACAAGAAGAGAATGAAAATTGAGTTTATTATCAACGAATATATTCCCGAACCCAGCGATTGTATTATGTTTGTGCCAATTGCAGGCAGAAATGATAGGTTGTCCGGTGTAAACAGTTTGAAGTCTATTTTTTCTTCCAGTGATATAATTAAATTGTTGACTCCTTCTATAAATGCACGCGGATCAAAGCTGAATCCTGACAGGGTGTCGATAATTAGTAATGCCATTCCTGTGAGGGGAATAAGAAATAACAATAATGCTTCTATAGTAAGCAGAGCAGCTGCAATGCCCTTTTTAAAGTTTGCTTTCTCAACCAGGAAGACCATTTGTCCCTTTAACAGAACGTAGAGAGTTGCAGCCCCCAAAAAACTACTTAAATATACTCGTAGTTCTTTGAACAGAATGAGTCCCAATACTATGATTAAGCCTATTAATATAAGTCTGTATCTGTTTTTTGAAAGATATGAGCTATTCATGTGGTTATTATATTTATTATAATCAAACTTTGAAATCTTCAGGTTTAGAAAATCCACCTTCAATAAGAGCTTTTTTGGCAGATTCATAATCTGAAGCTCTTACTTGCATGTCGATATCGCCCAGAGTATATGCCAGACGGCTTGTAGTAAGGTTTTTCATAAAAGTCTCAATCCCCATCATCTCCAGATAGGATTGTACGACCGGCACATCTCCGGGGAATGTGAATGTTTTTATGGTTACAAAGTCTTTTTTCATACAGAGGGCTTATTTGTTGTTATATCGAAATGTAAAAATACTCATTTTTTCATATATTGTATGAGCCCTTTCAATTTATTGCTGTATTTTTGAATATATTTTACTAATAACATAATCCAGTGTATGAAATACTTAATGTTTCTCATACCTTTGTTGTCTGAGTAAATTGTTTCGGCAATTATTAACTAACAAGTAATATTGTACAAGTATGAAAAAACTAGGTTACTTACTTTTTGTATGCATAATTATGATTAATAAACTTCAATCGCAGGAGAAGCTCACATTTCAAACTCCTCCCCAAGAGATATTAGAGTTGGTGGATATCGAAAGACCACCTATAGTAAGTATGGATAGTAAAAGTGAAAAAATACTATTCTATTATAGAAACCCCTTTAAGTCGCTATCCGATCTCAATAAGCCTGAACTTAAATTGGGCGGTCTTAGAATAAATCCCAATGCCAACATTTCAAGTACACTGACATATTTCAGTGAGATTCGTTTTAGGAATGTAGATGAAACTGAAGTTTCAACTATTTCGGGAATGCCTGAAGATGCACGTATCGCATACTCTACTTTTTCGCCCGACGAGTCTAAGCTGGCATTTACCAACACAACAGAGAGTGGGGTAGAACTTTGGGTAATTAATTTTGATACACGTAGCGCAAAACGCCTTACCGGTCCTGTCCTTAATGCCAATGCCGGACATCCCTATGTCTGGTTTCCAAACAACAATGAAATTCTTGTGCGCACTCTGCCAGCTAACAGGGGCACATTGAAAAGTGAGTCAGAAGTGTTGCCCGAAGGTCCCGTTATTTCAACCAGTGATGGACAAATTTCTCAAAACAGAACTTATCAGGACTTGCTTAAGAGTCCCATGGACGAAGCTAATTTTGAGATATTGATGACTTCAGAGCTACACAAAGTCGGTCTTGATGGTAATGCTGAAATCTGGAAAGAGGCGGACATGTATATCAATGAAAGCTTCTCGCCTAATGGAGAATATCTGTTGTTGAAAACTCTGACTCACCCTTTCTCCTATGTTGTGCCATACAATAGCTTCCCAAACCGTACCGATATTTACTCTTCTGACGGTAAGTTACTAAAAGAGTTTAGCACACAGCCCATGTTAGATAATTTGCCTGTTGGATTTATGGCAACGTTCGAAGGAAGGAGAAATATCAACTGGCGAGCAGATAAGCCCGCTACACTATACTGGGTAGAGGCACTTGACAAAGGAGATCCCGAAGCGAAAGTAGATTATCGAGATGAGCTTTTGCAGCTTCAGGCACCTTTTGTCGGGGAGAGCCAGTCTCTTGCAAAAATGATTAACCGATACGGCGGCATAGTGTGGGGTAATGACAATTACGCACTTCTGTATGACAATTGGTGGAACACCAGAAATGTCAAAACATACCTGCTGAATCCCTCGCTAAATAATCAGGAGCTTAAGATAATATCAGACCGAAGCTATCAGGATATATACAGTGACCCCGGTTCTCCGCAAACAGAGAAGAACAAGTATGGACGTTATGTCCTTAAGCTTGACAAAGATAATATTTATCTTTTCGGTGATGGGTATAGTGTTGATGGGCAATTCCCTTTTATTGATCAACTCAATCTGAAAACACTGAACAAGAAAAGATTGTACCAATCAACTTACACAGACAAGGTTGAAGAACTGGTTTCTTTTATTGATAGTAAGAAGGGAACCATACTAACTCGAATGGAGTCCCCAACGGAATATCCAAACTATTATATTCGTAATATAAAAATAAATAGTGAACCTCAAGCCGTTACTTCATTTGAAAATCCTTTCAAAGCGATAGGGGGCATTCACAAAGAAGTGATCAGTTACAAGCGTGAAGACGGTATTGAGCTTACGGGTACTCTGTATTTGCCGGCTGACTATGACCGAACCGGAAAGGAGAAACTTCCTATGATTATGTGGGCATATCCTACCGAGTATAAGGATAAAAACAGTGCAGGACAAAGTTCTGCAAATCCTAATACATTTACATTTTTGTCCTATGGTAATCCTATATATTGGGTAACCCGTGGTTATGCAGTTTTAGATGATGCTTCTTTCCCTATTGTTGGTGAAGGGAGTGAGCAACCCAACGACAGTTTTGTAGAGCAGTTGGTCTCAAATGCAAAGGCAGCTATCGATGCTGTAGATGAATTGGGATATATTGACAGAAACCGTGTGGCAGTAGGCGGGCATTCCTACGGAGCTTTTATGACAGCCAATCTATTGTCGCACTCCGACCTTTTCGCAGCCGGTATTGCCCGCAGTGGAGCCTACAACCGCACTCTTACTCCATTTGGTTTCCAAAGTGAAGAGAGAAACTATTGGGAGGCTCCGGAAGTGTATGACAATATGTCGCCTTTCATGCATGCCGACAAAATGAAAACCCCGCTTCTCCTTATTCATGGTGAGGCAGATAATAATTCCGGTACGCATACTATGCAGAGTGAACGTTATTTTCAGGCTCTAAAGAGTTTTGGAGCACCTGCTCGTCTTGTAATCCTGCCAATGGAAAGCCATGGATACGTTGCAAGAGAAAATGTACTCCATTTATTATGGGAACAAGATCAATGGCTGGAAACCTATGTGAAAAATAAAAAATAAACTAATTTAGTTCAAAGTCTATTTTATCCCCTTCCCTGATATTATGTTTCAGGCAGTATCCTGCATTAACCTCCACTACATAAAGAGCAGGTTCTGTGGATGCATAGTTCCACTCCTTTAACGGGGTAGTGTTGGCATGTATGGTCACAATCTCTTTGTTGCTGTTAACGAACAATATATCCAGAGCAATATAGGTGTTTTTCATCCAAAAGCCCTGTATGTCTTCATATTCAAAAATAAACAGCATTCCTGCATTTTCGGGCAGAGAGTTCCTATACATCAAGCCTCTTGCACGGAGCTGATCGTTATCTGCAACTTCAATGTCAATTTCAGAAATAACTTCATCATTTGCAGCTGAGACAAATGCAAGTTCAGCCTGTTTATTGAATTTTATTTCCATGCTTTCAGATCTGAAATCTTCAGTAGACTTATTTATTGCAAACATATAAATCAAAGCCACCACTAAAATTGCTACTCCTGCCATAATAAGTATGGACCTGTTATTTTTCTTTTTTGTTTTCATGCTTTCTAGTTTTATTAATACAAAGTTAATCGTTTTTGCTAATTAAGACAATGTAATGACTGGATTTCCTGTGAATATGCAATTTTGTCAGTTTACTATGTTATAAAGGTTGAGTTGTAGTCTGTAAATGCATTTGGCACAGAATTTGAAAGAATGTGTATTGTCTAAATGACGAAAAACTGAATAATAATAAACAAATAAATTAAAAAATTAGAACTATGACTATTAAACCATTAGCAGACAGAGTGTTGGTTAAACCTGCTGAAGCAGAAGAAAAAACTGTAGGTGGAATTATAATTCCCGATTCAGCAAAAGAAAAACCTCTTAAAGGTGAGGTGATTGCTACCGGCAACGGAACTAAAGATGAGGAAATGGTAGTAAAAACCGGTGATCAGGTTTTGTATGGCAAATATGCCGGAACTGAAATAGAACTTGACGGTCAAGATTATCTTATCATGCGTCAGTCTGATATTTTGGCAGTTATTTCATAATTGAATAACATAATATTAATATCGAAAAAACTCAATAATAAAAACTAATTAAAAAGATATGGCTAAAGAAATTAAATTTGATATGGAAGCACGCGACTTGCTAAAGCAAGGCGTGGATGCATTGGCAGATGCGGTAAAGGTAACATTAGGTCCTAAAGGACGCAATGTGATTTTAGATAAACATTTTGGAGCTCCTCAAATCACCAAAGATGGTGTGTCAGTAGCTAAAGAAATTGAACTGGAAGATGCATTCCAAAACATGGGAGCACAGCTTGTAAAAGAAGTTGCTTCAAAAACTAATGATGATGCCGGTGACGGAACCACTACTGCAACTGTGTTGGCACAATCAATTATAGGTGTTGGGTTGAAAAACGTAACAGCAGGTGCAAATCCAATGGACCTGAAGCGCGGAATTGATAAAGCAGTTGCCAAAGTAATTGAAAACCTGAAGGAACAGGCTGTGGAAGTGGGAGATGACCTGAAAAAAGTTGAGAACGTAGCTAAGATTTCAGCAAATGGTGATGAAACTATTGGTAAGCTGATCGCTGAAGCTATGGGAAAAGTAAGCAAAGAAGGTGTTATCACAGTAGAAGAAGCAAAGGGTACTGATACTTACGTTGACGTAGTTGAAGGAATGCAGTTCGATCGTGGTTACATTTCTCCTTATTTCGTAACAGATACTGAAAATATGGAAGTTCAATACGAAGAACCACTAGTATTGATACATGACAAAAAAATATCAGCAATTAAAGACTTGTTGCCAATCCTTGAAAAAGGAGTACAAACCGGTAAACCAATGTTGATTATTGCCGAAGATATCGACTCAGAAGCATTGACAACACTAGTTGTAAACCGCTTACGTGGTTCATTGAAAATAGCAGCAGTTAAAGCTCCGGGATTTGGTGACCGCAGAAAAGAAATGCTTGAAGATATTGCCATTTTGACCGGTGGAACAGTTATTTCTGATGAAAAAGGACTAACTCTTGAAGCGGCAACCCTTGAAATGTTGGGTAGCGCAGAAAAAATCTCAATTGATAAAGACACCACCACTATTGTAAATGGTCATGGTGACAGAGATGCAATTGCTGCCAGAATTGGACAAATCCGTTCACAAATTGATAAAACCACTTCTGATTACGACCGCGAGAAATTGCAGGAAAGACTTGCTAAGCTTGCAGGTGGTGTTGCCGTGCTTTATGTGGGTGCTCCTTCAGAAGTTGAAATGAAAGAGAAAAAAGACCGTGTTGAAGATGCTCTTTCTGCTACACGTGCAGCTGTAGAAGAGGGAACTGTTCCCGGAGGAGGTGTAGCTTACATTCGTGCAGCCGAAGTTCTTGAAGGACTTAAAGGTGAAAACGAAGATGAAACTACCGGAATTGAAATAATTAAACGTGCTATCGAAGAACCATTGCGTCAAATTGTTCAAAACGCAGGGAAAGAAGGTGCTGTAGTTGTTCAGAAAGTTCGTGAAGGCAAGGGTGACTTTGGTTACAATGCTCGTGCAGACAAATATGAAAATCTGTATGAAACAGGTGTTATTGACCCAACCAAAGTTTCACGTGTTGCTTTGGAAAATGCTGCATCAATTGCAGGTATGTTCCTGACAACTGAATGTGTAATTGCAGACAAACCTGAAGATAATCCGGCTCCACAAATGCCTATGGGTGGCGGAATGGGTGGAATGATGTAATATCATTCGCACTATAGATAAATAATATAGCTAATAAAGCGTACAATCGAAATGATTGTGCGCTTTTTTTATTATACCTGAACTTAATATTTCATAAGTTTTAAATTATAAAACATTAGATTTTTTATCAGTTTTCTTATGAATTGTAATTTAGCGTAATATTAATGTTGTAATCTGTTTTTGAAGTAGCTAAAGGTTCTCTTTCAGCTATTAATTATGTAATGTGTAAAGATTTTTTTTGTGTTAAAAAATATTCAAACTTGAAGAAAAGATATTATATTTGTGATAAATATGCGAATTGAACTTATTTTTAAAATCATTAAATTTCAGTTTTATGACTAAAAAACTTAGATTTTTATTAATCGTATTTGTAGTGATGGTCACTACATCGCTTCAGGCACAGGTGACTACCTCAGGAATGAGTGGTCGTGTATCTGACCAAGATGGAGCGGTTATTGGTGCAACTGTGATAGCAACTCACACACCCTCGGGCACCACTTACGGTACAGTAACTAATGTTGAGGGACGTTTTAACCTTACCGGTATGCGTGTGGGTGGACCCTACAACGTTGAGGTGTCATACATCGGATACGGAACCAGCACAACTAACAATGTTACGTTGAGCCTGGGTGAAAACTACGCACTCAATGTGGTACTCACAGAAGAGACCCAAACATTAGATGAAGTTGTGGTAACTGCTTTGCGTACAAAATTCACAACAGAAAAAACCGGAGCGGTAACAAACATCAGCAATGATCAAATTCAAAACTTGCCGATGGTTAGCCGCAGTATTACCGATGTAACTCGTCTATCGCCTTACGGAGGTGACGGCATGAGCTTTATGGGAACAGACGGACGTACCGCTAACTTTACTGTTGACGGTGCTAACTTTAACAATAACTTCGGACTCAGTGAAGCTCTTCCCGGTGGTGGCAATCCCATCTCGCTAGAGGCTATAGAAGAATTGCAAGTTGTAATTGCACCTTTTGATGTACGTCAGACCAACTTTATTGGCGGTGGGGTAAACGCGATTACAAAATCGGGAACAAATACTTTCAAAGCAAGTGCATACTCATATCACAGAAATGAGAACCTGCGTGGTGACGCTGTCAGAGGACTCCAGATTGGAGGAGCACGAGAGAAAGATCGCAACACAACTTATGGCTTTACGCTGGGTGGTCCTATTATCAAAAATAAACTGTTCTTCTTCGTTAACGGTGAGAAGGGTGTAGTCCCCACTGTTGTTAACCGTTGGAGAGCATCGACTGACGGTGTGGCAGACCCTGACAACTACATTTCTCGCACCACTGAAAGTGATATGGCAAAAGTGCAAAAGCACGTAAGAGATATGTACGGATATGAAACAGGGTCATATACAAGCTTCCCCGCTGACGAAAGTAACTACAAACTATTAGCGCGAATTGACTGGAATATTACCAATAAGCATCGCCTGGCACTGCGTTACAACTATACAAAGAATCTTTCATGGCGTTCGCCTAATGCTTCTTCTATGGACGGTGGAACTCGTATGTCAGAAGCGAGAATGTCTAAGGCGTCAATGGCATTTGCCAATGCTATGTATTCACAAGACAACCTGGTTCATTCGTTCTCATTTGACTTAAACAGTCGTTTGACAGACAATATCTCTAACCAGTTCCTGGCTACCTACTCAAAGCTTGATGATATGCGAGGTTCACCCTCTGCAGAGTTTCCATTTATTGATATTCTGAAAGGTGGACAAGCTTATATGTCTTTGGGTTATGAGTTGTTTACCTGGAATAATGGTGTTCACAACGATGTTGTAAATATCAAAGATGAGGTGACTTACTACTTGGGTAACCACAAAATTGTTGGAGGTATATCTTATGAGTATAAAATGGCTGATAACGCTTATATGCGTAATGGGACCGGATACTATCGCTACCACAGTCTGGATGACTTCTTGAACGGTGCAGCACCTGAGGTTGTAAGTTTAACTTATGGATACGGTGGAGAAGCTAACCCTGCAGCGCGTGTAAGAACTAATAAACTGGGTGTTTATGTACAGGATGACTGGAACATGAACGAAGCATTCAAATTGACTTACGGTATGCGTATCGATGGATTGTTCTTTAACAATGCGGACTTGATGACAAACAAAGCAATTTATGAGCTTGATTATGATGGACGTCATATTGACACAGGTAAATGGCCTTCGGCAAATATCATATTATCACCTCGTGTAGGATTTGTATGGGATGCATTGGGTGACAATAGCCTTAAAGTACGCGGTGGAACCGGACTCTTCTCCGGTAACTTACCTTTGGTATTCTTCACTAATATGCCCACAAATGGTGGTATGGTGCAGTATCAGGCACAACTTAATGCCGGAACCAAGATCTTTGATTCCTATACTGGTAAGTATACCGAAGATGATAAGAACAACAAATATATTGATATGACACAGTTTGCCGGCGGACTTGTTACCGATAGCAATGGTAATCCAACTAAAGAGGCTCTTTATGATAAACTGACTACTCAGCTTGGATTCCCTGCAACCATTTCACCTGAAGATGGAACAAAACCTTCAGCAATTGCAGCTGTTGATTCTAAGTTTAAAATGCCACAAGTGTGGAAATCTTCAATTGCAGCAGACTACTCGTTTGATACTTCGTTCCCATTGTCGGTAACTGTTGAGGGTATTTTCAACAAAACCATTAATGGTGTATCAATTTCAGACTGGAGTATTCCAAACGTAGGAGGTTTTGCACGTGTTAATGGAATTGACAACCGTCCTATTTATCCTGACGGGTACCGCACCAACACCAAAGCTTTCGTTCTAGAGAACACAAGCCGCGGATATGGCTGGTCAAGCAATATCACTGTTAATGCTCAGCCTACAAAACATTTGAGTCTGATGGCTGCATATACACATACTGTTGCAAAAGACGTAACCGGTATGCCGGGATCAAACGCTGAATCTGCGTTTACTTATGTGCCAACTGTTGAAGGACCAAACCATATTAAATTGCACAACTCGCAATATAACACTCCTGATCGTTTGATTGCTTCACTTACTGCACATGACAATAGCAACAACCACTACACCTTCATCTACGAAGCATGGCGCGGTGGGGCTAACTACTCATATATGACAACGAACGACATGAACAACGATGGTTACAACTACGATGCTATCTTCATTCCAACTGACAAGCAAGTAGCGGACAATGAATTCCGTTTTGTGTCAGATGGCGACAGAGATCGCTTCATGGCTTACGTTCACAACAACAGCTATTTGAAGAATCGTCAGGGTAAATATGCGGAAGCATACAGCCTCTATTCTCCATGGGTACACCGTATTGACTTTAGCTATAAACATGACTTTGTTGTTAAAGCAGGTAAAACTGTTAATAAACTACAGCTTAGCTTAGATATCAAAAACGTTATGAACCTATTCAACAATAAGTGGGGTGTTGCTAAATATTTGAATCCTGAAATTGGTTCAGATGCACGTATCCTTACTTACGAAGGTGTTGACACAGATGGTTATGCTACATTCTCTACTCCGGGCTCAATTCATGGTGATACTAAAACGTTCACGCCAAGCTACACACTGGGTCAGGCATGGTATGCATCGATTGGTATTAAATATACTTTCAACTAATTATAAAGGATAAAGAAAATGAAACTTAAACATATATATTCATTACTATTCATCGCACTGCTGGGATTTATAACCAGCTGTAACGATAATGACTCGATTACGCTGCTTGACGAAATTCAAGTATCGTCATCATATGTGGCTATTCCTCAGACTGGAGGTTCGCAAACAATAACCGTTACTGCTAAGGATAGCTGGACTGCGGAGAAAGTGACTACAGATAAAAACAAAGTTGAATGGTTAACTATCTCTTCCACTTCAGGAAGCGCAGGTGAGTCATCTATTACTTTTTCAGCGGAATCAACACTTGACGGACGCACTGCAGAGGTTAAGCTTATCAGTGGTGGTAAAACTCAACTTATAAATATTATTCAAGGCAAATCTGAGGTAGAAGAGGTGACCGTTGCTGAAGCTAAACTAGGTCCTGACGGTAAAACTTACCGTGTGACAGGTGTTTGTACTGAAATTCAAAACACTGACTATGGTAACTGGATTTTGGAAGACGAAACCGGTTGGATTCTTGTTTACGGTACGCTTGATGCAAAAGGAAACTCTAGGAACTTCTTGAGTCTCAATATTGAGGTAGGTGACGAAGTAACCATTGAAGGTCCCAGGGGTTCATACGCTGGTAATCCACAGTTTGTAAATGTAATGGTTATCCATCTAGAAAAATCGAAAGTTGCTATCAACGAAGTTGAAAACGCTGAGCTGCCTATTGAAGGTGGTATCTTTACTGCACACCTCACTGTTAAAGGTGAAGGCCTGTCAGTAGATATTCCTGAAGATGCTAAAGACTGGTTGTCAATCGCTTCTATCGAGTCGGAAGGCGAAGACATTACTGTTAACTTCCAAGCTGCCCCTAACATGGGAGGCGACCGTCAAACAACCATCATTTTCCGCACCAAAGACGAATCTGGTAAAAACTATAGCGCTGAAACTGTTCTTAAACAAGAAGGTGCTATCATTAAAGCAACTATCGCTGAATTCTTAGATGCAGAAGAAGACTTAACTCAATATCGTTTGAGCGGTGTAATCACTAAAATGGCTAATGCAAAATATGGAAACGTTGATTTGAAAGACTTCTCAGGTCAAACGTATGTATATGGATTAGATAACTATGAGGAAGGCGATTTGAAAGCAGGTGATATTATTACTTTAGTAGGTAGACGTGCTTCTCATAACGGTAATCCACAAGTAGCAGGTGGTGTGCTTGAAGAAACTAAGCCTGTGACTGCTGTATCTGATATTGCAGATTTCTTAGGTAAATCGATTGATGCAAATGTATACTATATGGTAACAGGTAAAATTAAAAGTATTGACGCTGGTGACTATGGCAATATGACTTTGATGGATGATAGCGGTGAAATCTACGCTTACGGATGTTATCCCGGATATGGTGCAACAGGTGATGATCGTAAAGGCTTGGTAGCTGAAAAAGGTATTAAGGTAGGTGATACTATCACTATTATTGGAACCAGAGGTGCTCACAATAATGTGAATCAATTGGCTAATGGTTTCTACTTCAGTCACGAAAGCCAGGCCGAAGAATAGATTCTATTATTAGTTGTATACAGACAATAATAATTATAAGAAATGGTTGCTCCAAACAGGGGCAGCCATTTTTGATTTAATATCATATGTAATATTACCTCGAACCTCAATTGATTGAAGACAATATTAGTGAATGTAAATAGTACTTTAGTATTGTTGTTTGCACAATAAGAAAAGTTTACTACATTTGTCATCGTTAAGCCATTTTTGATATCACGTAGCTAATGAAAATTAAGGCTTTATTTGAAAACCAAAAGAAATTATTAAATACAAATATGCGATGAGAAAAACATTAACTTTAGTTCTTGCCCTGCTCTTTTGCAATATCACTTTTGCACAGCAGGCACTATGGGGAGGAGAACCAATTGTTTCTCCCGAAATTCACGACAACAACACAGTGACTTTTCGTTTGAATGCCCCGAATGCACAGAAAGTAGAAATCACAGGTGATTTTCTGCCAACCCAAAAGATGGAAGCTCCGATGGGAGAATTTGATGTTCCGGGAGTAGCGAGCCTTGTCAAAAATGATAAAGGAGTATGGGAATACACAACGGCTGCTCCATTAGTTTCTGAACTGTATAGCTACTCATTTATAGTTGACGGAATTCGCGTTAATGACCCTGCCAATGTTAACATGATACGCGATGTTGCAACAATAACAAATGTTTTTATTATCCCCGGCAATCCCGGTGACCTTTATAGCGTGAACGATGTAAAACACGGCACTGTTGCTCGTCGCTGGTATGATAGCCCCACACTTGAAGAACAACGTCGTATCACTATTTACACCCCTCCCGCATACGAAGACAATAATCAATCTTATCCCGTGCTATATCTCCTTCATGGCTCCGGTGGCGATGAAGAGGCATGGATATCTCTTGGGCGCACTGCACAAATTATAGACAACCTAATTGCTCAGGGAAAAGCAGAGCCAATGATTATTGTTATGCCAAACGGGCATACGCAAAATACGGCAGCTCCTACCGAAACTAATCGCGCTTATAATCCCGCAATGGGCGGAGGCCCTCGCAAAGCAGTTGCAAGTATGGAAGATAGTTTCGGCGATATCATTGCTTTTGTTGAAAGTAACTACAGAGTTATAAAAGACAAAGAACATCGTGCCATAGCAGGGTTGTCAATGGGTGGAATGCACTCTTCAGCTATTTCAGCCCAATATCCAAACATGTTTAATTACGTGGGTATATTTTCAGCTCCTCCAATTGCTACAATGAGAATGATGGCTGAGAGTGACAGTGAACGGGCAAAATATATCGAAGAGTTTGCCGAAAAACTCAAAGTTCAACAAAACAACGGATTTGCACTCTATTGGATTGCATGTGGAGATACAGATTTCCTATATCAGGGTGTAATTGACAGCATGAAAAAAATGGATGAAATAGGTTTCAACTACACTTACAGAGAAAGTGGAGAAGGACATATCTGGAAAAACTGGCGTATTTACCTAAGTGAGTTTATCCCTATGTTATTTAAGTGATTATCATTGATATATAATAAAACCAAATTTACAAAACCAATTAAAATGAACAACAGATTTATTCTATCCTTAACTATGTTCAGCTTAGCGCTGTTTGTATCTGCTCAATCGCTGGTTGCGCCGGCAATTCCAAGAAATGAGCAAATTGAGCAAAAAATAGAAGCATTGCTCAAGAAGATGACGCTTGAAGAAAAAGTGGGTCAGATGACGGAACTGACTATCGATATGTTGCAAAAACACAGCAACTCCCCTCAGGATATAGAGAGCGCAAATGAATTTCAGCTTGATGAGGAGAAGCTTGCCACATTGATTGGCAAACACAAAGTAGGTTCGTTTTTGAATGTGCCAAACGGCATTGCCCAAACTCCCGAGAAATGGCAGGAAATAATTAAACGCATTCAGGAAGTATCAATGCAGGAGCTTGGAATACCAAATATTTATGGTGTTGACCAGATACACGGAACTACCTATACATTAGGAGGAACTCTATTTCCACAGGGTATTAATATGGGTGCCTCATTCAATCGTGCCCTGGTGCGCGAAAGCTCACGCATCAGTGCTTACGAAACAAAAGCAGGAAGCATCCCATGGACCTATGCACCCGTAACAGACCTTGGTCGCGACCCACGCTGGTCACGCATGTGGGAAAGCTATGGTGAAGATGCCTATCTCAACGCTGAAATGGGTCGTGAATCTGTTTTGGGATTTCAGGGAGATAATCCCAACTCGGTAGGCGACAACAACGTTGCCGCTTGTATGAAGCACTACATGGGCTATGGAGTCCCCGTATCGGGAAAAGACCGAACCCCCTCCTCAATCACTGTACAAGATATGCGCGAAAAGCATTTTGCACCATATCTTGAGATGGTCAAAGCAGGTGCACTTTCCGTAATGGTAAATTCAGGAATAAACAATGGACTACCTTTCCATGCCAACTACGAACTACTGACCGTGTGGCTGAAAGAAGATCTCAACTGGGATGGTATGATTGTTACCGACTGGGCTGATATCAACAATCTTTACACGCGAGATCGCATTGCTAAAGATAAGAAAGAAGCGATCAAACTGGCTATCAATGCAGGTATTGATATGTCGATGGACCCTTACGATGCAAACTTTACCACACTTCTTATAGAGTTAGTAAACGAGGGCGAAGTACCAATGAGTCGCATCGACGACGCAGTAAGACGTGTCCTCCGTCTTAAGTATCGTCTCAATCTGTTTGACAAACCCTATTATGACCTGAAAGATTATCCATTGTTCGGAAGTGCAGAGCACGCAGCTGTTGCCCTCGAAGCAGCCGAAGAATCAATAGTGTTGCTTAAAAACACAGATGATATACTTCCGCTAACCAAAGGAAAGAAAATCCTTCTTACAGGTCCCAATGCCAACTCGATGCGCACACTCAATGGCGGCTGGTCATATAGCTGGCAGGGCGACAAAGCAGACGAATATGCAACTGACTACAATACAATTCTAGAGTCATTCACCAATAAATTTGGTTCAAATAATATAATCTACGAAGCCGGAGTTACATACAAACAAGGCGGATTGTGGCACGAAGAGAATGAACCTGAAATTGAAAAAGCAGTTGCAGCAGCGGCAGGTGCCGACTATATCGTTGCATGTATTGGCGAGAATTCCTATTGTGAAACTCCCGGCAACCTAACCAATCTGACTCTTTCACAAAATCAGCTTGATTTGGTAAAAGCTCTGTCTGAAACAGGCAAACCAATTATTTTGATTCTTAATGAGGGTCGCCCGCGTCTGATTGCAGATATAGAACCGCTTACAAAAGCAGTTGTAAATATTATGCTTCCCGGAAACTATGGAGGTGATGCCCTTGCAAACCTTGTGGCGGGAGATGCAAACTTTAGCGGCAAACTTCCATTCACATATCCCAAAGAGATAAACTCACTAATCACTTACGACTATAAGCCAAGTGAGCATATCGGAAAACAAATGGAAGGAGCTTACAACTACGATGCTCAGGTATCAGTACAGTGGCCCTTTGGATATGGTCTTAGCTATACCCGATTTGAATACAGCAACTTCCAAGTTGACAAATCAGAATTTACTGCAAACGATGAACTATCCTTCTCGGTAGATATAACGAATACCGGAAATAAGACAGGCAAAGAAAGTGTGTTGCTTTTCAGCAGTGACCTTGTGGCCTCGTTAACCCCCGATGTTCGTCGTCTCCGTGCTTTTGAAAAAGTGGAACTGCATCCCGGCGAAACAAAAACAGTAACCCTAAAGGTTAAAGGTTCAGACCTTGCATTCGTTGGTTACGACGGCAAATGGATTTTGGAAGAAGGCGATTTCCTTATTCAGGCAGGCGATCAAACAGTTAATATCGTTTGCAATGAAACTAAGAAATGGGAAACTCCCAATAAATAAATCTGAATTATATTAAAGAAAAATGGCTGCCCCTAATAAAGGGGGCAGCCATTTTTGTATTATATTGTGTCAATAAAGTTTATTAATATGTACTTACCAGCTTGTCAATATAATCAATACGCGCGTTCATCCATTTTGAAAACGCTTTGAAATTTAAACTTGGATCACGCGACCCATTTCTTTGTCCCCACCTGTCGTGGTCTTTAGTCAGAGCTAATGCTATTATGTCGGCATACTCTTCAACGTATTCCTTTAGCTCATCCATATTATCTTGTTTAAATGATTCCCATTTCTGTTTAAACAGATTCTGCATATGTGGATCACTCATTAAGCGACCAAAGAATTTAGTACCCGGTTTATTACCATCCCAAAACAAGTTTTGGCCCGCACTGTTCATGGTATAATGGTTTCCATTGTCTTCATATCCATATCCCCAGTCAAAATCCCAGATAATACCCATTCTGTATTTTCCTCCCGCAAGTTTATTCATATAAGTGCTCTTGGGATGATTTAACTCCTGATTAAGCGTCAGCTGATAAACAATCATATAATTCACAAACGATTCATCGTCGAAATAATCCAGATAGTTGTTGTTAGGGAAAGAATCGTCAGCTATCAAACTCTCCATCTGGTTAAAATCTTTGCTAATTTCACCCAGCAAATCATCACTCATGTTTTTGCTTTTAGGGAACTGAATCATAATCGGCAGTTTGTATTTTTCCGATTTAAATTTCCAGTCCTCATCGTAATATTCATCCAGCTCAAAAAGCAAACCATCGTCACCAATATCTATTCTCCCTTTTCCCACTTCTTTGTGTTCAGTGAAAGCATACACACCTCTGTATTCACCATTGATGGTCAGCTCCACAGGTATGATAGTATTTGTGTAAGGAATCCCCAATAGCTGACCTGCTTTGTAGGGAATTGCGTTGTACAGCATCGAACCGTCAAGATATTCATTCAGCAAAACCCAGTCCTTAAAAGCTGGTAGTCCCATCAATGATGCTTTTTTATCCAGTTTCAATCTGTATGGTTGCTTTGGCATGCCCCATGTTGAGTTGCCTCTGCCGCGAATGATTGTTCTTCCTTCAAAATCCTCATATTTCTCTTTCCCTTCTATGCGCAAATCGGCACCCAACTCTCTCGATTTGTCATTCTTCTCCATTGGCTCGCCATTATCAATATCCACATATATATGTGGAATCACAATTTTCGCTTCAGGCTCCGGTTCCTCTTCCGCTTTTTGCCATTCCACCTCTACCACGTAACTCTTATAGCTCGTATCTCCCGCACCAATGTCGTAGGTCAGTTTCTTGCTGAAATCATTCTTAGTTACACCCGATACCTGAGGTACTCTGTCAATCAGAATATCCACCCCGTTATGCTCAAAGTATGCAACAAGCAACTCACCCTTTACTTCCTCCGGCAGATCTAATTTCACGAAATGCCCGTCAATTTCAGCTACTACTGTGTTTTCCAGCACCGCATTGTGCTCTTTTCTAAGCTCAAACTTAAGCAAATCATTTGTTCCCGGCAGCGGCTCATCTTTTTCATTGTCTGAGCAGGAGAACAACAAAGGCAATAGTAGTAATAATAGCAGTTTTAGATTTTTCATTGTAATTAATTGTCTTTTGTAAATAAAAATTAGAATCACAGACAAAGATACTTTTAAAAAGTGATAATCAACTTGTTGGTGCCTTAAAATTTTAGAATATATTTTATGGTGCCAGCCTCTTTAAGTCCCAATTATCATCACTCCTGTAATAGACCAACCGATCGTGAAGTCGCCCTGTGCGACCCTGCCAAAACTCAATAACATTCGGCACAATAATAAACCCACCCCAGTGCGGAGGCTTGGGGATGGACTGTCCCGCAAAACGGGCCTCAGTTGTAGTCTGAAGCTGATTGAGAGCTTCACGATTTTCAATCATTTCACTTTGTGGCGAAACCCACGCCCCAATCTTACTTCCTTCGGGTCGCGAATCAAAATAATCGGCCGACACATCGTCAGGCAACTTTAGGGCAACACCCTCCACGCGCACCTGTCTCTCCATAGGATGCCAGTCAAACAGCAGCGCAACATTAGGGTTGTGTTCCAATTCACGTCCCTTCCGACTGTTGTAATTGGTATAAAAAACAAACCCCTCGCTGTTCAGCTCTTTTAGCAACACCACCCTTACAGATGGCTTTCCATCGGCCGACACAGTTGCCACCGACATAGCGTTTGGCTCGTTCATTCCGTAATCAATTGCTTCCTGCAACCATTGTTCAAACTGTTTAAAAGGATTTTGGTTAACTGCCTCCTCAAGCAGTTCCCCTTTTCTATAATCTTCTCTGAAGTCAGATAAATTTTTCATTTTCATTTTTATATTTTGTCTCCTGCAGATTTCTTTATAATCTGCTCAATGTCTCTTAATTCATTAATCTACTTAATTATAAAAGCCTAATTATTCCATTTAAATCATTAATTATAAAGTGCAATTTACTATCTTCGCAAGTTAAAAGCAATAGACAGAATGATTAAAGTTGAACAGATACGCAAGAGCTTTGGTTCACTGGAAGTGCTCAAAGGTATCGACCTCACAGTGGGCAAAGGTGAAATAGTTTCAATAGTTGGTCCCAGCGGTGCCGGCAAAACCACACTGCTAATGATAATGGGCACACTTGAGAAATCAGATTCAGGCAGAGTCCTGATGGACGGCATAGACCTCACTAAACTGAGTGAAAAGAAACTCGCCAACTTTCGCAACAAAAACATTGGATTTGTATTTCAGTTTCATCAGCTTTTGCCCGAGTTCACGGCACTGGAAAATGTGATGATTCCCGCACTGATTGGTAATGCCAAACGCAGTGATGCTGAAATCAGAGCAAAGGATTTGCTGAATATGATGGGACTTTCTGAGCGCATGGAGCACAAGCCTGCTGAACTTTCAGGCGGAGAGAAACAGCGTGTTGCCGTGGCTCGTGCACTTGTCAACAATCCCGTTGTGGTCTTTGCCGACGAGCCATCCGGCAGTCTTGACAGTGACAACAAAGAAGAACTACATAAACTCTTTTTCGAGCTGCGCGACAAGCTAAACCAAACATTCGTCATCGTGACCCACGACGAAGACCTGGCCAAAATCACTGACCGAACTATCTATATGCTTGATGGGCACATAGAAGATAAAAACTAATACACCCGAGAATATAATAAATCAAAAACAATATGAAGTTCAAATTTTTATTTATGGCAGCACTATTGACAGGGGCTCTCATGTCGTGTGGCGAAAGCAACAGCAAAGCAGACCCCAAAAATATGCAGGAAGTAATCAGTCGCTCTGAAATCAAGGTAGAGCATGGCATCATGAACCCCGAAGTTCTATACAGTTTCGGGCGAATTGGCAGCGTAGCATTATCACCCGATAATTCACAAATATTCTATCAAGTTAGCTACGTAAGCATCGACCAAAACAAAACAAACCCCGAGCTGTTTGTGATGAACGCCGACGGAAGCGATAAAAAACGCCTTACCTACACCAATGCCTCCGAAGGCAATCCGCAATGGATAGATGGTGGAAAGCACATTGCATTTTTGAGTAATGAAAACGGCTCTTCACAAATATGGACAATGAAGCCCGACGGAAGCGGTATGCGCCAGGTGAGCAACATTGAAGGCGGCATCAGCGGATTTGTATATTCACCCGATGGCACTAAAGTGCTTATTATCAAAAAAGTCAAATACGGACAACGCACTCCCGACCTTTATCCCGATTTGGCACAGGCATCAGGACGCATTCTTGATGACTTAATGTACAAGCACTGGGATCACTGGGTAGAGGAAATCCCACACGTGTTTGTTGCCGACCTTAAAGACAACAAACTAAGCAATATCACCGACCTCCTCGAAGGTGAACCCTACGAAGCTCCCATGCTTCCCTTTGGAGGAATTGAGCAAGTAGCTTGGAGTCCCGACAGCAAAACCATTGCCTACACCTCACGAAAGAAAACCGGTAAGGAGTATGCCGTATCCACAAACTCAAACATCTACTTCTACGATTTGGAAAGCGGAAAGACAACCCTTATGACCGAAGGAATGATGGGATACGACATGAATCCGCAATTCTCGCCCGACGGTACCAAGCTCGCATGGCAAAGTCAGGAACGCGACGGATACGAAGCTGACAAAGTACGTCTGTTTGTGATGGACCTTGCCGATGGCAAAAAGAGCTACATCACAGAGCAGTTTGATTACAATGTTGACGATCTGGCATGGGATGCCGACAACCAGACAATATATATGGTAGCCTGCGTTGAAGCCAAGACACAGCTCTTCAAAGTCAATATCAACGACAAAGAAGTAAAGGCCATCACCGAAGGCAAGCACGACTATGCCTCAGTAACTCCCGGAGATGGTGTTCTCATTGCCAAACGTCGCTCAATGTCGCAACCCGACGAGATTTACAGTGTTGACATGACTAGTGGCGAAGCCACCGAACTATCGTTCGAAAACAAACACATACTTGACCAGCTCACAATGGGCGAAACCGAAGAACGATGGATAGAAACCACCGACGGTAAGCAAATGCTAACATGGGTAGTGTATCCGCCCAACTTTGACCCCAACAAGAAATATCCAACCCTGCTATACTGTCAGGGTGGACCACAAAGTACCGTAAGCCAGTTCTGGTCATATCGCTGGAATCCGCAAATGATGGCAGCCAACGACTATATCATAGTGATGCCCAACCGTCGCGGCCTTCCCGGGTTCGGACAGGAGTGGAACGAACAAATCAGCGGCGACTACGGAGGTCAGAATATGAAAGACTATCTCTCTGCAATCGATGCTCTGGCGAAAGAACCATTCGTTGACGAAGAACGACTCGGCTGCACAGGTGCAAGCTATGGCGGTTTCTCAACCTTCTGGCTGGCAGGAAATCACGACAAACGATTCAAAGCCTTCTTTGCACATGCAGGTATCTTCAATCTGGAAGCACAATATCTTGAAACTGAAGAGATGTGGTTTGCCAACTGGGATATGGGCGGCGCATACTGGGACAAGAACAACGCCGTTGCACAACGCACCTATGCCACATCGCCACACCGCTTTGTTGACAAATGGGATACCCCCATTATGATTTCACATGGCGAGTTTGATTACCGTATTCTTGCTTCGCAAGGTATGATGGCGTTCAATGCTGCACAGTTGCGCAACATCCCGTCACGCTTGCTCGTGTATCCCAACGAAAATCATTGGATTAGCCAGCCACAGAATGGTATTCTCTTTCAGAGAGAGTTTTTCCGTTGGTTTGACAAATGGTTGAAGCAGTAAGTGTTCTTGTAACCAAGAACCAAGTTCATCCTTTTTCCTGGTTGAAAAAGGATGCAAAAAAACACGGCTGAGGATTACATTACTAAAAATCTACTTGTAAAGCTAATACGCAAAAACTCGCTCACTTTGTTCGCTCAAACAGCTTGCGTATTTTCACGCTTTACTGCGTTGATTTTTTTGACGTAAAGTAATCACTATGCCGATCAAGACTGATTGGTGGCAGGTGATGATGATATTTTAATAACTAAACAATAAAAACAGAAAGAATGACCTCCTTTAAAAACCTAATTGCAGCACTAGTTTTGCTGGTAGCATTGACAAGCTGTGGCGGACAGCAAAAGTCATTATTGTCGCAGGCAACAAAGCCATATCTGTTTGGTGAACAAACCGAAACTTCAATTGCAACTATTGAGGCCGAGATGATATTTGCCGACCTTACGGCAACAAGGCTAAAACCGGGTGTTAATCAGAAGATGATAGATCAGATTACTAACCCCGTAATTCGTGAGCTGGCAACTGAGTTATACCACAAAACGTATAAGCCCGGTTTGCTTCTTGCCGACTATGATGCTTATCTGAGTCCCGCTTCGCTGGGAAGAAAGTACCGAATTGGCGACGGCTTCAGCAAGTATGAAGGCATCACAGGGGTTGTTCTTGAAGAGGGTGTGCAACCAATATTTGTGGGTGCAACCAACGGCGAAAACATTTCGATGGTTATACCAAACTGGACACGCAAGGCTCCGGAAGGCATCAAACCCACGGAAGATCCGGCAGGGTGGGGACTTCACAGCACCGAGTATGCACTCAGCGAAGGTATCAATATGGTAGATGTGAAGCAGGGTGGACTTGTTTATATTCGCTACTACACCAACGACGAACCCACAAATCATCAGCCCATCGCAGTTCACTTCCCAACAGGAAAGGTGAACGGATACTTTGATGTAACACGCGGTGATGATGACGAAGTTTTCAATCGATTGCTCGAAGATGCAATAAGTCCCATCTTAGATATGCGCGGCGAGCATATTCAGGTAGCATTTCCTGTAGAAAGACTTAAAGAGAATGCCTGGGGTAAAGGCACGGAACTGGTAAACAACTTCGATAAAATCGTTGCCCTTCAATATCAGTTTATAGGTTGGGAAAAGGAGAATGTAATTCCAAAAAATCACGTATTGGCGCGTGTCAACTATCATTATTATATGTTCCGCGATGGCGACGGAGTTGCATACGACGATAAAACAATCTATCTTGTTGCAAATCCGGAGAGTACAATCAAAGGCGACCCATGCTGGGGTTTTAGTCATGAGCTCGGGCATGTTCTGCAAATGACACCACAGATTACATGGGCAGGTATGACAGAAGTGAGCAACAACATATTTACACTCTACTCAACCACCATGCTTGGCAATCGAAGTCGTCTTTCAGAAGAAGGGCGTTATGCACTGGCACGCGAGAATATCCTTGATAAAGGCATCTCTTATCTGGGTAGCTCATCATCATCCGATGCAAATCAATATGGGGGAGGGGGTACCACTGATGTATTCGAACGCCTTGTGCCCTTCTGGCAACTACATCTCTACTTTGCCGACCAGGGCTACTCCGACTTCTACGCCGATCTAATGATTGCAATGCGCAATCAGGCACCCAAAAGCGGACGCAATCGCAGTGATGGTTGGCTGGATATGCTCGAGTTCACACGTCTTGCATCTGAAGTAGGTAAAACAGACCTCACCGAATTCTTCGACCGCTGGGGATTCTACTATGTAGGCAAAGTGGAAGGTGATGACTATGGCAAATTCTCTTATGACATAACACAAGAGGAAGTGGATCGCATCAAAAAAGCAATTGCAGACATGAAACTGCCAAAGCCCAAAAAAGATATCACGCTCTACGAAGATTAGAGTATAAGAATAACATTTGCAGCAATACTGATTTACAAGTGCTGCATATAAAATTGAACGCAGTCGCAACAAATGGTAAAGCGACTGCGTTTTTAAAACTATGACAACAACAAACAATAAATTTAACCTGCTGACTAGCGTGCTACTAATTGTGCCTGCCGTTATATCCATACTGCTCGTGCTAACCCGTTTGGCAGTTATGGCCTATGGAGGCGACCCCGCCCTGGTAAGGCACTTAATACCGCTGGCACTGGTTACAATCAATGCCTATGCAGTTATCAGCCTTATATTAAAGCAAAAGCGACTGCTCGGCGTCTATATACTTATAGCCTCGCACATCGCTATGCTCATTTTCCTATTGATGCCCGGCAACTACCTATATCCATTTTTCGACTGGTACAGCCCTGTGGAAATCATTGCCAGTTTCGTCATCAAAGGTCTTCTATTTGTCGGCATACTGTTCCTTCCCAATTATGGTAAGATGGGCTGGAAGTTATTAAAATAAAGCTCAGAATAACTATATACTATATCTCATTATTCACAATATGCTGTCTGTGGCTCACACCCCATTTCTCCAGCGCCTCCAGCACATCTTTTAGCGTTTCGCAGTAGGGAGTCAGCCCATATCTCACCGTTACCGGTTTGGTGTCGGTCACAATTCTCTCAACCAAACCATTCATTTGCAATTCGGTTAGTTCCTTCGACAATATTCGTGGCGATATTCCCGCCTCACTGCCAAGCTGATTAAAACGAAGCGGACCCTCGCGCAGAATTGATATTAATATCAACTTCCATTTTCCACCCACCACATCCAGCGTATCTCTGATAGCCATTTCGGCCTTTCTGCACTTCTCAGTTTTATACATACTATTCTTTTTGTAACTACTATTCTTTTGATATTAGACTGCAAATATAATAATTTATCCCGATATTTGCATATGAATATACTTTCATGCATATTCAATCTATTAATAAGCCGATGAAGAATATAGAGCTGATAGGCGAAAAGGTGTTGCCTGAGATAAGAAAGTACACCACAAAAACAGAAGAAACAGACAAAAAATGAAAATAGTAGGATTGGTTGGTACCAAAATAGGTTGGAGTACCAAAACAGCGATGAACAATATCAAAACGATATTGGAAAGAAAGTACGAAGACGAGCAGGTTGACATTATCGACCTTGCCGACTATGATGTAGAGTTTAGCGACGGCCGCAACTACCTCGACTACACGGGCGACACCAAAACTGTGGTTCGCACCCTTATGGAAGCCGACATTATAATCATCACCACCCCCGTCTTTCAGGCCTCCATCCCCGGCACGCTCAAGAATGTGTTCGACCTCCTTCCAATGGACGCCCTCGAAAACAAAACCGTGGGTGTAATGGTGGTATCCGGTTCACCCAGACACTACCTTGTGGCAGAGCAGCACCTCAAGCCCATACTCAGCTTTATGAAAGCACAGCTTGTACAAAGCTATGTTTTCGCCGAGCAGAAAGATATCGTAAAAGGTGAAATCATGAACCATGATGTCCTCCTGCGAATCGACCGCCTCGTAGATCAGATTATGCAAACCGATGCAGCCTTCAGGCAGATGAGGGAGATGCAGGAAGAGATGTATGATTTCTGATGCCATTAGTTAGGTAAAGCATGTTGCGTCATTATCGGTGCACAAGGCTTTATTAGACTTATTTCCATTTGCAAATATCTATGGGCTGGTGGTGTTTATTCAATTTTCGGAGGTACTGTTCACTTACTGAAATGTGTCTCCGAAACCTTTCGGTCGGGTAGTTCACTTAGTGAAATGTGTCTCCGAAACCTTTCGGTCGGGTAGTTCACTTA
>CAYFUQ010000012.1:0-42316 GCA_964346415.1 uncultured Proteiniphilum sp. | reverse complement strand
TGCAAAGATAGCATTTATTGGGTAAAACTTATTTATTCTAATGACATTTAAGCTATGTAATTTGACTTATCTCTTCCAGCGTTTTGTAAGGTCTCCGAAGGCGTCGATACGTCTGTCGCGGAAGAATGGCCACCAGCGGCGTACGTTTTCGGTGCGCTGTTTGTCTATTTCTACTATGTGTGTTTCTTCGTCTTCGGATGCGTGGTATAGGAATTCGCCCTGTGGTCCGCATACGAAGCTGTTGCCCCAGAAGTTGATGCCGTTTGTTTGTCCCGACGGGTCGGGTTCGTAGCCTGTTCGGTTTACGGAGATAACGGGTAGTCCGTTTGCCACTGCATGTCCTCGCTGCACTGTAATCCATGCGTCGCGCTGCCGGTTTTTCTCTTCGTCGGTGTCGGTTGATTCGTATCCGATAGCAGTGGGATATATTAGTACTTCGGCGTCGGACATTGCCATAAGACGTGCAGCTTCGGGGTACCACTGGTCCCAGCAAACGAGTACGCCCAGTTTGCCTACTGATGTCTGGATGGGTTCGAAGCCGAGGTCGCCGGGTGTGAAGTAGAACTTCTCGTAGTAGGCGGGGTCGTCGGGGATGTGCATCTTGCGGTAGGTGCCTGCGATGGTGCCATCTTTTTCCATTACCACGGCTGTGTTGTGGTAGAGGCCTGCGGCACGCTTCTCGAAGAGAGAGAGTACGATGACGGTTTGGGTTTCGAGGGCGAGCTTTCCGAAGTGGTCGGTGGAGTAGCCGGGTATTGTTTCGGCCTGGTTGAACACGTCGGTGTCTTCTGTCTGGCAGAAGTAGAGTCCGTTGTGTATCTCCTGCATCACAATTAGTTCGGCGCCTTGTTGTGCAAGTTTGCGTATTTTGTCTGATAGTCGTGCCACGTTGTCTTCTCTGTCGGCACTGTTGGATTGTTGTATGATTCCTACTTTCATTGTGTGATTTGTTTAGATGATTAAACGCAGCGCAGGGCTGATTTGTTCTATAGGTAGCCTTCGGGCAGTTGCATTGTGACGCAGTGCAGTGAGCCGTGTTGCTTGATGAGTGCTCTGCAGTCTATGCCTACTATCTCCATGTGTGGAAATGCTTTTTGCATTTGCCGTATGGCAACTTCGTCGAGTGGTGATGCGTATGTGGGCATCAGCACGGCGTCGTTGAGGATTAGGAAGTTGGCATAGGTGGCGGGCAGGCGTTGCTCGTCGTCATATACCGCTTGTGCCATTGGCAGGGGGATGAGTTGGTATGGTGTGCCGGCTGTTGTGCGGAATTGCTTCAGCTCTTCTTCCATCTTTTGCAACTCTTCATAATGTTCGTCGGCGGGGTCGGTGCATTGCACGTAGGCTATTGTTGTTTCGTTGCAGAAGCGTGCCAGTGTGTCGATGTGGCTGTCGGTGTCGTCACCGGCAAGGTAGCCGTGGCTGACCCACAGCACTCGCTGCACTCCGAGGTTTTCCTTTAGGAATGCTTCTATTTCGTGCTGCTGCATTGGCTGGTTGCGATTGGGTGCCAGCATGCAGTGTGATGTGGTCATGAGTGTGCCTTTGCCGTCGGATTCGATGGCGCCGCCTTCGAGTATGAAGTTGAGGCGGGGGATATATTCAACAGAGGGGTTGTAAACTCCTTCGCCGAACAGGCGGCTTGTGATCTGATTGTCGTGGTTGGCCGCAAACTTTAGTCCCCAGCCGTTGAAGCCGAAGTCGATCATGGCGGGTTTGCCGTTGCGAAGCACAGAGATGCCTGCATGGTCTCTTGCCCATGTATCATTGGTGTTGGCGGTTGCCGTTATCAGGTTTTGTTGCTCATCGGGTGTGAAGTGTGCTCTGACCGATTGTGGGTCGGGGCATACGATGAGTAGTTTTTGCCGCTTGAGTATCTCGCGTGAGAATTGTATATAGCATGTTGTGACCTCGTCCAGTATTTCGTTCCAATCGGTGTTGGTGTGAGGCCATGCAATTTGTATCCCGCTTTGTGGGTGCCACTCGGCGGGAAAAGATATGTTTGCTTTCAATGTTTCAGCCGTCCATGTTTCCGCGAATGATTCCGCGTGATGAGTTTTTGATAAAGTTTACGATGTGGTCTCTCTCTTCTGATTGCGGGAGTTCTTCTTCTATTTTTTCTAGAGCTTGTGTGGTGTTAAGTCCTGACTGATATACGAGGCGGTACACATCTTGTATGCCGTATATAGTTTGGCTTGAGAAGCCACGGCGGCGCAGCCCGACGAAGTTGAGTCCAACATAGGTAAGAGGTTCGCGCCCCACCATTGAGTATGGGGGGATATCTTTTGGTATTTTAGATCCGCCCTGCACCATTACGTGTGCACCGATGCGTGTGAACTGGTGAGCGAGGGTGCCGCCGCTAACGATGGCGTAGTCTTCGATTTCGACTTCTCCTGCCAGTTGTGTGGCATTGCCGATGATGACGTTGTCGCCCAGCTCGCAGTCATGCGCCACATGGCAGTATGCCATTAGCAAACAGTTGCTGCCCACGATGGTGTGTCCGCGCGATGCTGTGCCCCGGTTTACAGTTACGCATTCTCTCACCATTGTATTGTCACCAATTATTGCAACTGACTCTTCTCCTACAAACTTGAGGTCTTGTGGTATGGCGGCTATTGTTGCATTTGGGAAGATGGTGCATCCTTTGCCTATTCTGGCTCCCGAAAGTATGGTTGCGTTTGGCATAATGTGTGTGTCGTCACCTATTTCCACGTTGTTGTCAACGTATGCAAAAGCATCTATGGTTACGTTTTGACCGATTTTGGCATCCGGATGTACGTATGCCAGTTGAGATATATTACTCATAATAAGCAGGTGATAATGTTATTTGTTTTTAATGATTTGGGCGGTGAAGTCGGCTTCCGATACGACTTTGTTGCCCACGAAGGCTACTCCGCGCATTGTTGCAATGCCGCGTCGCATTTCGGTGGTTAGTTCTACTTTAAATATTATTGTGTCGCCGGGTACTACTTTGTTGCGAAACTTTACGTTGTCAATTTTTAGGAAGTATGTTGAGTGTCTCTCGGGTTTGTCGAGAGTTGAGAGCACTAGCAATCCTCCTGTCTGTGCCATAGCTTCTATTTGCAATACACCGGGCATAACGGGTTCTTCGGGGAAGTGTCCTGCGAAGAAGCTTTCGTTGTTGGTTATATTTTTAACTCCCACGATGCATGTGTCCTTTATATCTATAATTTTATCTACAAGAAGGAAGGGGTAGCGGTGGGGTAGCAGTTGCTTTATCTGGTTGATGTCGAGTACGGGTTCTTTGTTTGGGTCATAGACGGGTACTCTGTTTTTGTTTTTTATCTCTTTGCGTATGAGCCTTGCCAGTTTGTTGTTTATTTTGTGTCCGGGACGTGTTGCAATGATTCTGCCTTGGAGGGGTGCTCCGATTAGGGACATGTCGCCGATGATGTCGAGCAGTTTGTGGCGCGCGGGTTCGTTGGGGAATGATAGGCTGCGCTTGTTGAGATAGCCGAGATGTTCGGCGTCCATGCGGGGCACATTGAGTGCGTCTGCAATTTCGTCGAGCTCGTTTTGTGGCAGTTTCTTTTCGTATATAACTATTGCGTTGTCTAAGTTTCCTCCTTTGATTAGTCCTGCAGCACGCAGTTGCTGTATGTCTCTTACAAATACGAATGTGCGTGATGATGCAATTTCTTCTTTGAAGCGGCTCAGGTTGTCGAGGCTTGCATATTGATTGGGTATGTATTGCGATTCAAACTCGATACTTGAATTTATGCAGAAGCAGTCGTCGGGCAGCAGTGTGAGCACTGATCCTGTTTCGGGGTCGGTGACTTCCATTTTGTGGGTCACGACAAATACGTTTTTATCTTTGTCCTGTTCCTGAATACCTGCTTGTTCTATCTGTTTTACATATTCGATGGCGCTGCCGTCGAGTATTGGGAATTCGGGTGCGTTGACTTCAACCAGGCAGTTGTCGATGCCGTAGGCATAGAGTGCCGAGAAGGCATGCTCTACGGTGCTGACGGTGGTGCCGTTGACACCGAGGACTGTGCCTCGCTGGGTGTTGACCACATATTCTGCCAGTGCTTCTATTATTGGCTGGTCTTCGAGGTCAACCCGTTTTATTTTGTATCCAAAGTCGGCCGGTGCGGGATTGAATGTTATTTCAATTTTGTGTCCTGTGTGCAGGCCTTGTCCGTGGAGTGTGAAACTGTTCTTTAAAGTTGTTTGCTTCATCATTTATTCAATTTTTGTTGCAATGCTAATTTAGTTCTTTTCAGCTTTCAGTTCTTTGATCTCTTTTTCGAGTGCTGCAAGCTGTCGGTACATCTCAGGAAGCTTGGGAATAATGATGCTTGACCTGAAGAAGTTCTTTACGGGGTAGGCGGGTGAACCCAAGAGCTCTGAGCCTTCGGGTATATTGCTTATGATACCTGATTGTGCGCCTATCTGCGACTTGCTGCCTATGGTTATGTGTCCGCCAATGCCTACCTGTCCGCCCAGCACTACGCTGTCGCCTATTTTGGTGGAACCGGCTATGCCTACCTGGGCTGCCATTACAGTGTTGGTGCCAACTTCGCAGTTGTGTGCAATCTGTATAAGGTTGTCCAGCTTAACGCCTTGGCGTATGATGGTGGAACCCATTACTGCGCGGTCGATGGTGGTGTTGGCACCAATCTCCACGTCGTTCTCAAGAATAACGTTGCCCATTTGCGGGATTTTGTGGTAAATGCCTCCCTGCTGGCTGTAGCCAAATCCATCGGAGCCGATTACGGCGCCTGCATGGATGATGCAGTTGTCGCCAATGGTGCAGTTGTGATATATTTTAGCTCCGCCATATATTGTTACGTTGTTGCCTATCTTTACGTTGTCGCCAATCCACACGTTGGGGTATATCTTTACTTTGTTGCCGGTGACTACCTTGTCGCTGATATAGGCGAATGCCGCAACGTAGTTGTCGTCGCCCAGCTGTGCCGATGGTGCGATGTAGGACATCTCTTCGATGCCTGTTTTGACAGGTGCAAGAGCGTTGACCATATCGAGCAGCGCTGCAAGGGCAGCGTATGCGTCGGGTACCTTAATAAGTGTGGCTGTAATTTCTTTGGTTGGAACAAAGTCGTTGTTAACTAAAACTATTTCGGCTTTGGTCTCGTAAATATAGTGTGTGTATTTTGGATTTGCGAGAAATGAAATGGTTCGCGGTTTGCCTTCCTCTATTTTGGAGAAGTTATTAACTTCTGCATTAGGGTTGCCGATTATTTCTCCCTGAAGATAGTCGGCGATTTGTTGTGCTGTAAATACCATCTGAAAAATTATACTGTGGATTGAAAGTACAAATAAACAAATAAAAGATTAACATACAAAGTTATATAATGAAAATATGAGTTTATCGACAATTAATTTTGCAGTAACGGAAAATAAATCTATCTTTGCACTCGTAAAAAAAAGCGGGATGTAGCTCAGTCCGGTTTAGAGTACTCGTCTGGGGGGCGAGGGGTCGCAAGTTCGAATCTTGTCATC
The DNA here is from genome assembly GCA_964346415.1 of uncultured Proteiniphilum sp. Lineage (GTDB taxonomy): Bacteria > Bacteroidota > Bacteroidia > Bacteroidales > Dysgonomonadaceae > Petrimonas. Next base: position 36,829 of record CAYFUQ010000012.1, on the reverse strand, counting down.
CCGACTGAAACATATAAAAGGAGTTTGGTTGATAAAACCAAGCTCCTTTTATTGTTTATATAATGAGTTATTGATTATATAAGACTTTTCGGTCTTAATATCGTTAAATAGCTATAAATATCAGTCAGTCATAGTATCAGCATTATAAATGCTAAGTGTAAATTGTTAACTTTGTCATCAATCGTAATAATAAAATATCTATTAATCTAATAAACAAAATTATTATGGCAACATTTGAAACGGGAAACGTTTTCTCAATGGAAGGGTCGATAGAGTACTCTTCGGGTGGTGTAATCAGCAAGCAGGTGTTAAAGAAACAATCGGGCAATGTGACGCTCTTTTCTTTTGATAAAGATCAGGGACTGACCGAGCACACTTCGCCTTTTGATGCTATGGTGCATGTGCTGGACGGGGTGGCCGAAATCAAAATTGATGGTGAACCGCATATCCTGAAAACGGGCGACTGCATAATTATGCCGGCAACTGTACCTCATGCGCTGCATGCTGTGGAGCCTTTTAAAATGGTGCTTACCATGATTAAGAAATAATCAGTTATACACACATTAGTTATATAAGAAATATATGTCGGACATAAAATCAGAACAACGTAAGGAGATGTTGCGCCACTTGTTGCTGAGGTTGCACGAGGGTGATAATCCTGATGTGCTGCGCAAACAGCTTATTGATGTGTTGAGAAACATTCCATATCACGAAGTGGTGGAGGTGGAGCAGGAGCTTATCAGCAGCAATGCGCTGACGGAGGCTGAGATACTGGAGTTTTGCGACTTGCACACTGCGGTGCTGGATGGCAGCATCGACCTGGAAGATGCGAAACCGGTGCCGCCGGGGCATCCCGTTGATACTTTTATTCAGGAGAACAAGGCGATTAATGCTGAGGTGGAAAAGTATTTCGACCTGGAGTATAAGGTGCGCAGCATAAAGGATGATGAGGTGGAACAGTCTGTGATTGGCTTCAGAACCATTTTTAACAATCTGTCGGACATTGAGAAGCATTATTTGCGTAAGGAGTATCTGTTGTTTCCGTATCTGGAACAGAACGGAATTACGGGTCCTCCGGTTGTGATGTGGGGCAAGCATGATGAAACGCGTGAGTATTTGAAGGCTGCTCACGAGGCGCTGGCTGCTCCTATTGCTTCGGCTGAGGAGCTGAGGGCAGTTGCTCAGTTATCGCTGACGCCAACGGTGAACCTGATTGAGGGCATGATTATGAAAGAGGAGGAAATTCTGTTGCCTATGTCGATGGATACGCTTAAGGAGGAGGATTGGTACAGGATATATCGCGAGACGCCTGAGTTTGGATATTGCCTCTACGACCCACAGGTGGAGTGGAGACCGGCCGGAAGTGAGGCTGCAGGGCATGAGTTTGTGCAGGGCGATGCTATTCGTCTTTCGACGGGTGCTTTCAACTACGAGGAGCTGGAAGCATTGTTTGTGCATCTTCCGCTGGATATAACTTTTGTGGACAAGAACGATAAGGTTCGCTTTTTCTCACACAGTCCCAAGCGTGTGTTTGCCAGAAACCGTTCGGTGATTGGGCGCGACGTGCGTATGTGTCACCCGCCGGGCAGTGTGCATATTGTGGAGCAGATTATGGATGACTTCAGGAGTGGCAAAGAGAATAAGGCTGTATTTTGGATGTCTAACTTTCAGGGACGATTTATCTACATTGAATATTCGGCTGTGAGGGGCGGTGACGGGGAATATCTTGGTGTAGTTGAGTTTACACAGGATATTACCGCTTTGCGCAAACTTGAAGGTGATCAGCGTTTATTGTCGTATGAGCAGAAGTAAAGTAAATATAACTCCTTCGACCAAGGTGGGGGAGTTGTTGCGCGATTATCCCGAACTGGAGGAGAGTCTGCTGAGATTCTCGACTGCATTTGCTGCTCTTAAGAACCCGGTTCTGAGACGTACGGTGACTAAAGTGACCACACTGCAACAGGCAGCGAAAGTTGGAAGTTTGGATGTGGTGGAGATGGTGAACACTTTGCGGGCGGAGGCGGGCATTAGTTCACTTGAGGATGGTGCCGCGACTGATGGCAATGGAGCTCATTCGTCATTGGCAAAGGCGGCACCTGACACGCCGGTTACCTTTTCGCTAGATGTGCGTCCGATTATTGATGAGGGTGGACATCCGAAGGATGAGGTGATGAGGCTTGCCGACCAGCTGAAGCCGGGCGAGTGTATGGAGTTTATTGCTCCTTTTCCGCCTGTGCCGCTACTGGACGCACTGAACAAGCGCGGTTTCAAAACCACTATGCTGGAGGCTGAGGGTGGTGTGGTGAAATCGTATGTGGAGAGAGCAGAGGGATAGTTGTCATATATAAAACAGAGAAAACCCTGACGGAGGTGTTGTGTTTGCACAATCTCTGTCAGGGTTTTTTTATTTGTCAGTTAATCGTTTGTTGCTTATGCGGCTTCGTCGCTTTCTGCTTCAACATCTTCGTCCGCTTCGGGAATGAAGAGGGTGTCGATGTTTTTCTCTGCTTTGTTTGAGCAGGTTTTGCACACTTCGTTGTTGTCAATCTTACGTGCTTCCCACGCATCTTTTACTGTTCCTTCTGATACTTCGCTGTTGCGCACATGTTGACAGTCGTCGTATAGGTGAAGCTTGTTGCCTTTGGGTGTCCAATAAACATGGTCCTGCCCGGTGAGGCGCATCACTTCGCCTGTCTGTGCGTTGATTTGCTCTGTATATTTCTCGATGGAGGGTGGGTTGAAGTCAATTCCGGTGATTCCGCCAATGAGCAGGGCAACTATTGCTACGATTCCGGCAATGTTTTTGGTCTTCTTGTCCATGTCCTTGTTGGTGAAGATAAGAATAACCAGAGGGAGGAATGCAAGAACAGCCATGATGGCACCGAGCTGATTTTGAATGAAGAACCTTACTTTATCTTTTTCGGATGCAGGGTCCATTCGGTTTGCTTTTTTCCAAAGCAGTGAGCCGGTGATTGCCAGTACGAGAATAACTGCTATGGCAACTATGAGCCATGTTAGCATCTCGTTGTTGAGCAGTTTGAGGATTGCATATACCTCGCCTGCAATAGCCAGAATCCATGCCAGCATGGCAAACAGCCTAAACTGTTTGGCTTTGCCTTTTGCTTCTGCAGTGGCTACAAATTGTTTTTGTTGTGTCATAATCTAATTAATGGTTTATTGTTAAATGTATAGAGTTCAAAGATATACCAAAACCGTAATAAAGTCAAATATAATTAAGATTTTATTAACAGATTTGCTTGTTTTCCTTTCTCAAGTTTTATCTCCAGGAATCCGTTTTCGTAGGTTACTGATTTTCCGTCTATTGTGACCTGCGCGGCATAGTCGGGTACCTTGATTGTGAAGGTGTTGCTTACGTCGGCTTTGAGTGTTAGTGAACTGAGTTTGTTGTCGCTCCAGGTGGCGTCAACTTCTCCGCCGTTTCTTACTCTCAGACCCTTGAAGTTTCCTTCTTTCCACACATCGGGTAGGGCGGGCAAGAGTTCTATATATCCGTCGTGGCTTTGGATAAGCATTTCGGCAATGCCGGAGGTGCCGCCAAAGTTGCCGTCAATCTGGAATGGCGGGTGAGCGCAGAACAGATTGGGATAGGTGCCGCCACCGCTGCTCATGTCAACTCCAAGTTGCATGGTGGGGTGGAGCAGGCTTTTTAGTAGTTTGTATGATCTGTTGCCATCGTGAAGGCGTGCCCAGAAGTTAACTTTCCAAGCGCGTGACCAGCCTGTTCCTTCGTCGCCGCGGCGATTTAGTGTCTCGCGTGCTGCATCTGCAAGGTCAGGTGTGGTGTTGGGCGATATCTGATTTGATGGATACAGTCCGTAGAGGTGTGACACGTGACGGTGTTGTGGTTCTGCTTCTTTGTAATCTTCAAGCCACTCCTGCAGGTATCCTTCGGGACTAATCTGCATAGGGGGTAGTTGTGGAAGTGCCTCTCTGATTTGTTTGGTTAGGTCGTCTTCGATACTCAGAATGTCAGCAGCTGTGAGTATGTTGGTAAACAGTTCTCTGATAATTTGTGTATCCATTGTGGGGCCCATGCAAACAAACACAGATTTGTCACTGCCTGGCAGGAAAAACCCGTTTTCAGGTGAAGATGAGGGTGCGGTAACGAGCCAGTTGTTTTTTGGCTCGCGAATCATGCTGCTGAGAAAAAACTTGGCAGCGCCTGTTAGGGTAGAGTAGATTGATTCCAGATATTCTACATCTTGCGTGAAGGCGTAGTGTTCCCACAAATGCTCGCATAGCCATGCTCCACCTGTGTTGGTGGCACCCCATGAAGCGTGTTCACCCGGTGCGGTGTATTGCCAGGGATTGGCCATCATGTGGGCAACCCAGCCGTCGGCGCCATAGAAGGTTTGGGCGGTTGCTTCGCCCGACTTAACCAACCCTTTGGTGAAGTCTATAAGTGGTTTGTGCAGTTCCGAAAGGTTGCACACTTCTACCGGCCAGTAGTTCATCTGTACGTTGATATTGAGGTGATAGTCACCGTTCCACGGTGTTTGAACCTGGTTTGCCCACAGTCCCTGAAGGTTGAGGGGCATTGATTGCTCGTTGGTTCCGCTAATCATCAGATAGCGTCCATATTGGAAATAGAGGGCCGCGAAAGCGGGGTCGTCATTGTCCTGAAAGTTGACCAGGCGCTCGTGTGTGCCTGCGGTGTTGTCCTGTGTTCCAAGATTAAGCTCAACACGGTTGAACTTCTCCTGATATTTGGCAATGTGTGCCTTTTGCATTGTGGCATACTGTCCTGCAGTTGCAGCGGCGAGCAATTTATCTACCGTGGTGGTGTGGTTGCTGTCGAGCATGTCGGTAGATGTGGAAATGATGATGAGTGCATCATCGGCATTCTCTATTTTTAGTGAAGAGTCGGTTGCGGTTAGCTCTCCGCCGTTGTTCACTATCTGCATCTTGGTGATGTAGCGCACACCTTTGTCGCCATCGTGCCCGTCGTTGAGCTGCCCTTTCATTACAAGGGTGTTGCCATCAGCCGAGACCTCACCTCGCTCGGGGCGACTAAGGTTTGCTTCGAAAGAAACGGAGTTTCTCTTGTTGGCAGACAGTTTCACAACTAGCACATCATCGGTAAACGATGCGAAATATTCGCGTGAGTAGTTGATGTCGCCTTTGCTGAAGTTGGTTTTTGCCACTGCATCATTGAGTGATAATGTGCGTGAGTAGTTGGTTTCCTCTTCTGCATTGGGATAGCTGTATGTGATGTTGAGGTTGCCCAACATCTGGAAGCAGCCGTAGGGTGCATCTTTTCCTCCACCGAAGGAGGAACCTAAACCCCCACAACGGAAGTACTTGTACATAAGATCTTGTGCATCAAGATTCTTGCCTGCAAGCAGAAGGTCTTGAATGGCGGGCAGATACTTGATGGCATCGGGATTGAGTGCCTCGGGGTCTTCACTTCCCGACCACATGGTGATATCGTTGAGCACGATGTTTTCTTTGTCGATGCCGCCGTCGGGCATCATGCCGATACGTCCGTTACCCAGCGGGAGGGTAGTTTCCCACACGTTTGCCGGTTCATCAAAAAGCAATTGCAGTTCGCTTTGAGGTTGTTGTGTTGTACAGCTGAGCAACATCAGCAGTGCTGCTAAAAGTGGAATAATTCTCATGATAACAATAATTAAGTGTTGTTCTAATATTTGATGCAAAGATAAACTATTTTGGATAAAAACTTTAATAGCTTTTAATTCATTGATATAGTAGTTAGTAATGACACTACATTAAGCCGTTTAGCAGACCACCGTCAATCTGTGTGGTGGTGCCTGTAATGGAGCGCGCCTGATTAGAGCAGAGGTAGCAGACGAAGTCGCCCAGTTCCTGAGGGTTCATATATCTTTTGTGTGGAAACTCAAGAACAGCTTTTTGTTCGTACTCATCAGGTGTGATGCCTTGTTGAGAGGCATTATGGTTGATAAGTTGAGCTACGCGGTCGGTTTTGAAATATCCGGGAGAAACATTGTTGATGGTCACCCCTTTTGATATCAGCTCTTTACTGATGGTTTTGGCATAGCTTACCACTGCCGATCGGAATATGTTGGACAATACCATATTGGGCGCAGGCTCTTTGACGGTTATGGAGGTGATGTTCACAATTCTGCCCCATCCGTTTTGTTCCATATGGGGCAAACATAGATTGGTCATTCTGAAATTGTATTTCAGAACTGAGCGATAAGCTTCGTCGAGGTCATCTTCTGTGATATCGCGAAATGTACCCGGTTTGGGACCACCTGAGTTGTTGACAAGAATGTCAACTGTCCCAAACTTTTCGAGCGTCTTTTCCACAATCATCCTATTATCATCAGCCGAAGCCATATCGGCTACCAATGCCAGGACTTCAACTCCATAAGATTCAATTTTCTGTTTTGTGTGGTGCAGTGACTCTTTGTTGCGGGCACATAACACTATATTTGCTCCCTCTTTTGCCAAAGCTACGGCGCAGGCTTTGCCTAATCCTTTACTGCTGCCGCCTATGATTGCTGTCTTTCCTTGTATGTTATAGTCCATTTTTACTAATGTTTATCTTTATACAACAAATAATCCTTTCGGAAGTTTGCACTCCCGATGTTAACTCATTTCCATTTGGAAATTTAATTAAAGCATCACAGCCGACAACTCGGCAAGGGTAAGCTGATAATCACGCTCAGCCTCCAATGCCTTATTTACCGTGTCATAGTAATATTCAGCCTCCAGAAGATAGGTTAGCAATGAAATCTCTCCCAAATCGAGACTCTTTTTGAGGAGCGACTCATTGTTGTGACTCTTCAGCGTTTGGTGATATTTGGCAGCGTTGTGCTGAAGTCCCTGCGATTTGGCATATAGTTGTTGCAGATGATTGTAGAACTGTATTTTACCATCCTGCAACACTGCTTCAGCTGAGCGAAGTTGTGCTTTAGCATGCTTCACCTTGTTTTTGTTTTCCCACAGGGGGATGGAAACACCAACTGAGACGCCCCTGAAATGTTCGCCTACAATCTTTTCGCTTGCATAACCTGCAGAGAACTTAGGCATACTCAGCGAGCGGTTCAGCTTGATTTGCTCTTTGTCGATATCAATCTGTTTGCTGAGATATTGCATGGCGGGGCTTTGTGCCTCAGCCACGGCAAACCATTCATCGAAGGCGAGAGGGAGTGGTGCACTGAGTATCGTAGTCTCGTTGAACGACAAATCCAGACCGCCGTTGAGTGCTTTTAGCTGCGTGAGGAGTGCTTGCCTTTCTATGTTGATATTGTTTAGCTCATTTTCGACGGTGGTGAGGTTGACTTGTGACTTGTTCCTCTCCAAAATGTTGGTGTCACCCTTATCGAATCGGCTTTGATAGGAAGTGGCAATGCGGCGGGCATTGGTCAGACGGGTGTCATACTCTTGTGCCAGTGCATTGTAGTATGCCAGCTGAATAAGCAGCTGTTTTGCCTGCAACAGTAGATTTATTCTCTCTGATTTGTATTGCAGTTCCAGATGTTGATTTTCGAGTCCCGCTATTTTGCTTCGGTGCAGATAGGCAGTCGGGAAATCAAACGATTGTATTACAGATATATCTGTCTCATTGCCCAATACCGATGGCTTACCCCAAAGGTAGGTGTATTCGACTTCGGGGTTGGGCAGATAAATATCTGTTTTGTTGCCAATCTTTTGTGCTTCTATTTGCTGGCGCAGTGCACTGAGGGTACTGCTGTTGGTTTCGATTTCGCTTAGCAGCGTGTCGATGTTTTGCTGGGCTGTCAGACTCACTGCCGACAGCATGAGCAGCAGACTAAATATTATCTTTCTCATTTTTTAATCTCCTCTTTTGTATTATTTCATATACGATGGGTAGGATGTAGATGTTGAGTAGGGTGGAGGACAGAAGTCCACCAAGCACAACAACAGCCATTGGGCTTTGAATTTCGTTTCCGGCTTTGTCTCCGTTAAACACCAGCGGAATGAGCGCCAGTGCTGCCGTGAGGGCTGTCATCAGGATTGGGTTGAGGCGGTCAACCGAGCCGTGCAATACTGTGTCGTGTAGCGGTTCGCCATCTTCCTGCAGATGTTTGTAACGCGAGATAAGCAGAATGCCGTTGCGCGTGGCAATTCCAAACAGGGTTATGAAACCGATGATGGAGGGGATACTGACTACTCCTGATGTGAAGAATACTGCCAGCACTCCGCCGATAAGGGCAAGAGGCAGGTTGAGAAGCACAATGGCGGAGAGTGTTGTGTCTTTAAATTCTGCGTAAAGCAAAAGGAAAATAACAAATATGGCTAGCATGGAGGTGACAAGCAAAGTACGTGTTGCTTTTTCTGCGCTTTCAAATTGTCCTCCATATTCCACTCTGTAGCCTTCGGGCAGCTTGATATCGGCATTGATGGTGCGGCGAATATCATCAACCACTCCTTTGGTGTCTCTGCCTGCCACGTTGGCTGAGATTACAATGTTTCGCAATACGTTTTCGCGGCTGATGCTGTTGGGGCCGCCTACTGAAACTACATCGGCAACTTCCTCCAGGGGTATCTTGCCGCCGGTGCCGGTGTCGATAAGTGCCGACTTAATCATTTCGATATCCTCGGTGTAGGCTTTGTCTAGACGGAGCACGAGGTCGAAGCTACGTTGCTCTTCATATATGTCTGCCAGCTTTTTGCCTGAGAAGGCTATGCCCACAAAGTGGTTGAACTCTTCTATGGTGATACCGTAGCGGGCCAGCATGCCGCGCTTGGCACGAATTTGTATCTCAGGTGTTTCGGTCTGTTGTTCTACAGATACGTCAACCAGTCCCTCGATGCCGCTGATGGCTGATTTGATTTCATTACCCATCATAAAGAGCTTGCTGAGGTCTGTGCCAAACAGTTTGATGGCAATGCTTGCGCTTGTGCCCGAAACCATATGATCTATGCGGTGGGCGAGTGGTTGTCCTACAGATGCTGCAAGTCCCGGTATTTCTGCAAGCGTTTCTCTGACTTCTGCCATAAATTCGATGCTCTTTCTTTTCTTTAGTTCGAAGTTGACATCTATCTCCGAGCTGAAACTGGGTTGTGAGTGTTCGTCTAGTTCTCCGCGACCTGTTCGCCGTGCTGTAGTGGTTACTTCGGGTATTTTCATTAGCTCTGTTTCTATTAGATTGCCAATGTCGTTTGAGACCTCAAGAGAAGCCTCAGGGTTTACAACAGCAGTAATGGTGAGTGAGCCTTCGTTAAAATCAGGAAGGAAGCTTTGTCCCATTGTGAAGAACAGACCCAGTGCCACCACAAAAGCCACAAGTGTGGATATGATGATTTTCTTTTTGTGTCCCAGCACCCATTCGAGCGACTTCTCATATATGCGATTTAGGTTGCGTGTTAGCCAGCTCTCTTTGTCTTGTTTGCTTAGGTATTTGTCGCTCGACAGCATCATTTTACACATAAGTGGTGTGACGGTCATTGCAACGATGAGTGACATGAATAGCGAGATGATGTAGGCAATACCCAGTGGTTTTAGCATTCGTCCTTCCAGTCCCGACAGGAAGAATAGTGGAACGAATGCTACTATGATTATAAAGGTGGCGTTGAGAATTGAAGCTCTGATTTCCTTGGAAGCTTCATACACCACTGTGAATACGGAAAGTCGTTCTTCTTTAGGTTTGAGGTGATTTTGTCGCAGACGTTTGTAAACATTTTCCACGTCAATGATGGCATCGTCAACCAGCGAGCCGATTGCGATTGCCATACCTCCCAATGTCATGGTGTTGATATTGAGTCCCATAAGATGGAGGACAATCATGGTGCCAAAAAGTGACAGCGGGATTGCAACCACGGATATTATAGTAGTTCGGAAACTTGCCAGAAATATAAACAGAATGACAATAACAAAGATAGCACCCTCTATTAATGCACGGCCCACGTTGTTGACGGATGCTTCGATAAAGTCGGCCTGACGGAAGATGCCTGTGTCTAAGTGTATATCGTCGGGCAGTGAATGCATGACAGCCTGCAGATTCTTTTCGATGTTTTCCGTTACCTTTAGGGTGTTGATATTGGGCTGCTTTGATACGGAAATGATTACCGAAGGCGAGGCGTTTTGTGAGGCATAGCCCATTTTTTGTGCCCTACCTATTACCATGTCGGCAACATCGGAGACTACCACAGGTTTGCCGTTGGTAGTCTTAATGTATGTGCTGCTCAGTTCTTCCAGGTCGTTGCTTCGGGCAATACCGCGCAGGGCATACTCGTTACCATAGTCGCGTGCCACACCTCCCGATGAGTTTTCGCTAAAGGTAGCACCTACGCTTTCCAGTTCGTCCATGGTTACTCCATAGCTGTTCATTCGTACAGGGTCGGCTATGATTTGATACTGTTTGTAATCACCACCAAGGATTGTTACCTGTGATACGCCACCTGTTGCTAGAATCGTAGGCTTGATGACCCATTCTGCCAAGGTGCGCAGGTCCATCATGGATGTGCTGTCGGCTTGCAGACCGATGAGCAGAATTTCGCCCATCACACTGGATTGGGGTGCCAGCACGGGAACAACACCTGCTGGAAGTTCTTCTCCAAGTGTCACAAGCTTTTCGCTTACAATTTGGCGGGCTTTGAATATATCTGCACCCCAGTCGAAATCAATCCATACAAATGAGAAGCCCTGTGACGATACAGAGCGCACACGACGTACGTCGGTTGCACCGTTTACGGCTGTTTCTATGGGGAAAGTAACTAATCGTTCTACCTCTTCGGCGGCCATGTTTTCGGCATCGGTCATCACTACCACCGAAGGAGCCGTAAGGTCGGGGAATACATCGATGTCCATCTGTTTTGCTGAGTAGTAGCCACCAATGGTCAGCAGAATGATGCCCAGCAGTATAAATAGTCTGTTGCTGAGTGAGAATTTTATTATCTTGTTTATCATTGTGTCAGGGTGTTAGTGCATGTGTCCGGCGCGCGGATCCAGTGCATCAGCCGATTCTGCAAGTTTAACAAAAATAGCTCCCCGGCTTACCACTCGCTCATTTTCTGCGATGCCGGAGGTGATTACTGTTCTGTTTCCGTCGGTAGCTCCTGTGGTGATAGCTCTCTTTTCAAATAGTTCAGGGGTTATCTGCACCATTGCGAAATAGGCTCCCATCTCTTCAATGATGGCTCCGTTGGGGATAGTAATTGCTGACTGGCTGCTGCTCAGCCTGATAAACAGTTCCACGAAACTGCCGGGAAGTAGGTTCGCACAGTTGTTTACCTGAAACACTACGGGAATTAGCGGATTGTCCATATCGCTCGACTTTCCGTAGGATACCATTTTGCCGTTGAGCTCTTCTAGAGAGTATGTTTCTTGTGATGACTGCACTCTGATGTTTGCTGACTCTATAGACGACAGTGAGCCGTAGTATTTGGGTTGCAGTTCGGCTTTGATATATAGGTTGCGGTTTTGTGCCACTCTCATTATGGGCTGACCTGCTTCCACATATTGCCCGTTCTGTACCATTAGATCGGTGATGTAGCCGCTCATTGGTGACGCAACTGCCTGTTTGCCTGCTGAGAAGTTTTGTTTGTAAAGCTCGAAGTTGGCGCGGGCATTTTCATATTCAGTCTTTGCCGCAATCAGTTCGCTTTGCGAAACGATTGTGTCTTTTGCTAGTTCCGCCTTTCGTTCATATTCTGCCTTGGCCCTGTTGAAACTGTTTTCTGCTTCTGTAAATCGTACCGCCAGGTTGTTGTCAGCCATTCCTGCTGCATCTATGGAGAAAAGACGCTGTCCGCCGGATACGCTTGTTCCGGGAACAATGTTATTGTTTTGAAATATTATTACACCTGATGTTTTGGCGGTTACCACACTTTCGTCTCCTGCTGATGGTTGAATTTGTGCAGTGGTTTTGATTACTTGTGCGAAGTTTGTACGCTCTATCTCTTCAGTTGCGAAGTCTATCTTCCAGCTTTGTGATTTGTTAAATACGATAGCGTTATCCACATGAGGGTGAGCTTCGTGTGCGGCATGCTCTGCCTCTTCAGTATCAATAAAGATTTCGATATTTCCGATTGTGCTTTGTGATTGGATGCCGGCGGCATCAATATCTATCGTTAATGAGCCTTCTCCCTTATGACCGGGGGTGATTGTGCAGTTATAGACACCCGGGTGTTGTTGTGTTGCTATTTCCACGTCATGCTGTGTACCATTCGCTAAGGTAACAGTTACTGTTGCATTATCGACAGGTTTGAAGTGGTTGATGTCGCTGATAAAAAGAGTGATATGACTATGCTTGCCTGCGACAAATGGGGTGGCTTCCACAAAGATTTCATAACTATCGTTGTAAGTAACTAACTGAAGCATTTCGTCATGGTCATGGTCATGATTGTTGTCGTGGCTTTGTTTGCACGACAATAATGTTGTTGTAAACAGCAGTATTGCTAATAAATAATTGATTTTCATTTATGCTGATTTTGATTTGAATAGATGTGAAAAGTAATGTTTGCTTCCTCACACTGGTTGTATAATTAATATATGTGTGTAGAGCAAAGTGCCTGTATCCTAAAATCAGCAGTAGGGAGGTGCCCGCAATCCAATTGTGCGTATGTAGTTTGTGTTATATTTAGGGAGAAGGTATGGTTTTAATACCTCTGAGTCTATATCCTCCACCGGTTCGGAGGTAATTAATATTTCGTTTTGTAGTAGTAACAATGGTGAAATATCGACAATATCGCTCTCTGTAATTTGATTATGCTCGTTGTATCTGATATGTATTTCTTCTAAACTACAGTCATCTATATCCAAAAGATGATTATGCGAGTTGTTATTGCTATTAAAGTTATGTGTGTGGGAATTAGGGCATTTTGAGCTATGATTGACTGTGTGATACGCAATCAGGCATTCATAATTAGTTGTGAAGTTAGGCTCATGATGGGGTATGAAATGATGTGCCATCATTATAATGTTGGCAATCAAAATTAGTATGATTCCTGTTTTTCGTCTCATATCAACACACTTTGCACCGGGATTTGCAAAGATAAAAATAAAATAAACACTGCACAATGTTTATGTAAGTAATTCTCAAAGAGTTGTAGTTTGCGTAAGGACATAAAAAAACACTCAGGAGATATTTCCTGAGTGTTTCAGAGCGGAAGACGGGGCTCAAACCCGCGACCCTCAGCTTGGAAGGCTGATGCTCTATCAACTGAGCTACTTCCGCATAAATTAAAGTCAGGTTTCTGACTCCTTATATATCAAATAATACTGGTGGGCAGGGAAGGATTCGAACCTCCGAAGTCGAAAGACAGCTGAGTTACAGTCAGCCCCAGTTGGCCACTTTGGTACCTGCCCCCATTTTTGCGATGCAAAGATAATACTTTTATTTATATTTGTCGCTAAGTTTTATCATTTTTAGTGCAGTAATTGCTGCCTCATCACCTTTGTTGCCGTGTTTGCCACCTGCTCTGTCTTCTGCTTGTTGCAGTGTATCTGTGGTGAGCACTCCAAATATAACGGGTGTGTGAGATTGAACGTTGAGATCTGTAATTCCCTGAGTAACACCCTGGCATACATATGTAAAGTGTGGGGTGTCGCCCTGAATAACACAACCAATTGTAATAATTGCATCCACATTGGCGCTCTCGGTCATTATTTTGGCTCCGTGAGTTAGTTCGAAGCTACCCGGTACCATTTCAATAATGATATCTTCTTCTTTAACTTCAAACTTCAGAAGAGTCTCTATAGCTCCCTCCAGCAACTTGCCGGTAATTGGAAAGTTCCACTCGGAAACTACAATGCCTATTCTTTTACCTCTCCCCGAAGGAACAGCGTATTGATTGTATGATGATAAGTTTTGTAGTGCAGTTGCCATTAAGTTATTTGTTTTGTTGAAGTTTAGATGCTTCAATATATTTGTCTGCCTCCTGTGCTTGTGGGGAGTTGATATACTTGTCTTTAATCATCTTGAAAGTTTCGATAGCCTTATCGTAGTTTCCGGTGTTAAAGTATGCCAATCCCACCTTGTTGTAATAGATTGGACTAAGCATATCGTCGTTTGCTTTCTTTGCAGCAGCTTTGAAGCTTGAGATAGCTTTGTCGGTGTTGCCCATGTTCATATAAACATCACCTACTGCGCCGGTAATGGCAGGAGTAATCAGTAAATCACCACCCTTAAACTTGTTGAGGTGCTGAAGCGCTTTCTCATTGTCACCCAATCGGCTGTAGCTAATACCTGCATATGCATGTGCAAGATCTGCTGCTTTGCTGCCATGATAATCTTTGATTATCCTTTCAAAACCCAGGTAGTCATTCCCGTTTCCGAAAATAGCAATTGAATCTTCTTGTTGCTGGAAATATCTTTCACCTTTAAATAGTGCGGTATGAGCTTTTTCGTTTCGGGGGTGCTTGTATAGATAGTTGTAGGCAATAGCTGAACCTACTACTATTACTAGTGCCAATAGTGCAAGCAGTATTTTCTTTTGATTGTTCTCTATAAAACGTTCCGATGCTGTTAGCGCTTCTTCAATGTTTTCTAAACCGGTTTCGGCTTTGGTTGAATGTTTTTTCTTAGTCATACTTATATATATGAAAATTTAATATTATCAATTTTTGAGTTGCAAAAGTAATATTATTTGTACGATAAATAAAATATATGTAGAGGTTTTTTAATAAAGTGCTTGTAGCTCATTAATCTTTTCACTAAGTTTGTTGTCTAATACTCAAACGAAAACTATTTTGAAGAAACAAAAACTATTTATGATGAAGAAGAATCTGTATATATTTTTATTTGCGTTTGCATTTTTAATGCCCGCTAAGGCACAATCTGTTTTCACCGCTGCACCGGTTGTGAATGGAAAAGTTGTGTTTCAGCAATTTATACATGCAGATAGCGGATTAACTGTTGATCAGCGATATTCTCTATTGTACAAATGGGGGAGGGATAATTATTCCGGTAACCCTTTGCTGTCAGGAATTCGTTTTGATGATAAGGGGAAAAGTATAACTGTAAGTTCAAAGGTAGAGTTGTTATTGCCTCAAAACAGTGATGGAGTTCGTGAAAAGTTGATTATGAACTATCGCTTTGATGCAACAATAACCAATGCCGGATGTGCGTTGGTGATAAGAGATATTACATATCAGAACCCCCTTGCCAAAGGATCATCTCTGTTCCCAAAAACATTCTCAGCTGAAGAAACTATTACTGCCGAATCGATATCTTCGGCAAGTGGTGCAGACAAAGAATTTAAAATTAACACTCAAAAGGGCAGCCTTTATTTCCTGAACGAATTGTATAATGACCTGAGTTCAATCTTTGTACTAAATAATTGAAATAGTCATTAAGTTTGAGAAATTTGTCGCTTATTTTCTTGGAAGTTATAAATAAAGTAGCTAATTTTGCGCCCTGATTTGTCGAAATTATTCGATTATAGTTTAGTAAATCAACATAATACATATATAGCAATGTCTAAAATTTGTCAAATAACAGGAAAGAGAGCTATGGTTGGAAACAACGTCTCTCACTCCAACACTAGGACTAAACGCAAATTCAATGTAAACCTTTTTAGAAAGAAGTTTTATTGGGTGGAGGAAGACGTATGGATTAGCCTTAACGTTTCAGCTTCAGGATTGCGTACTATTAATAAAGTAGGTTTGGATGCAGCTTTGAAACAAGCAGCTGAAAAAGGGTATTTAAACGCATAAAATAAGGAGGAAAAATTATGGCGAAAAAAGGAAAAGGAGATAGAGTGCAAATTATTCTTGAGTGCACTGAACACAAAGAAAGCGGAATGCCCGGAACTTCAAGATATATCTCTACGAAGAATAAAAAGAATACTACCGAGAGATTGGAATTGAAAAAGTACAACCCCATTTTGAGAAAAATGACGGTTCATAAAGAAATCAGATAAAATATTATTATAAAATGGCAAAGAAAGCAGTCGCTGGTTTTCGCGACAAAACAACTACTACAGGACGTAGCCACACTAAAGTTATTAAGATGGTGAAGTCTGAGGAAACAGGTGCATATACCTTTGTAGAAGAAATGGTATTGAACGAGAAAGTACAAGACTTTTTTAAGAAATAATATTGTTAAAGATATGTAAAACTTCCCTGCATTCACTTGTTGGGAAGTTTTTTTATACACATTTTTGTAGATTTGTAGTAAATACGGGTTCTGTGTTTAACTACAAATATTATTTTTCATAACATTATATATAGCAGACAACTATGGCATTTTTTAATCTCTTCTCAAAAAAGAAAAAGGAAACTCTCGATCAGGGGTTGGAAAAAACAAAAGAGAATATATTTTCGAAGCTTACGCGTGCTGTTGCAGGAAAGTCGAAAGTGGATGATGATGTGTTGGACGAACTTGAGGAGGTACTGGTAACTTCTGATGTTGGTGTTGACACTACGCTTAAGATTATTGAGCGAATTGAAGAGCGCGTAGCTAAAGATAAATATGTGGGGACAGATGAGCTCACCAATATCCTTCGTGAGGAAATTGCTGCACTGCTTACAGAGAATAACTCAGATGATATAGAGGAGTTTTCCGTGCCTGAAGATAAAAAACCATATGTGATTATGGTGGTGGGTGTTAATGGTGTGGGCAAAACAACAACTATTGGCAAGCTGGCTCATCAGTTTAAGCAAAACGGGCTGTCTGTTTATCTCGGTGCTGCAGATACCTTCAGAGCTGCGGCGGTTGAGCAACTTGATATATGGGGTGAGAGAGTAGGGGTGCCTGTCATCAAACAAAAGATGGGGGCTGACCCTGCGTCTGTTGCTTTTGATACCCTTAGCTCTGCAAAGTCTAATAATGCGGATGTTGTGATAATCGACACAGCCGGCAGATTGCACAATAAGATAAACCTGATGAACGAGTTGACCAAAATCAAAAATGTGATGAGTAAGGTGTTGCCCGATACTCCCGATGAGGTTTTGTTGGTTTTAGATGGCTCCACAGGTCAGAATGCTTTTGAGCAGGCACGTCATTTTACGGCTGCCACTGAAGTTACGTCACTTGCAATAACCAAGCTGGACGGAACAGCAAAGGGTGGGGTGGTAATCGGTATTTCTGACCAGTTTAAGATACCTGTTAAGTATATCGGACTGGGCGAAGGCATAGATGATTTGCAGGTATTCCGCCGAAGAGAGTTTGTTGATTCATTGTTTGGAGAATAATTTGTTATGATAAGAAACAGAGTAGATGTCATAACATTGGGCTGCTCCAAAAATCTTGTTGATTCGGAGTTATTGATGCGCCAGTTTGTGGCCAACGGATATACAGTGGAACACGACCCCGAGAATCCGAGAGGAGAGATTGCGGTTATCAACACTTGTGGTTTTATAGGCGATGCCAAAGAAGAGTCGGTTAATATGATTCTTGAGTTTGCAGAACTAAAGAAGGCTAACAAACTCAAAAAACTATTTGTGATGGGGTGTTTGTCCGAGCGATACATGAAAGAACTTCAGGAAGAGATTCCGGAGGTAGACAAGTTCTACGGAAAGTTCGGGTGGAAAGGTTTGGTTACCGATTTGGGTAAATCGTACTACAAAGATCTGGAGTATGAGCGTTCATTATCAACCCCTCCGCACTACGCCTATGTGAAAATATCGGAAGGCTGCGACAGAACCTGTTCTTATTGTTCAATACCTATAATGACAGGCAGACATAAGTCCCGTTCAATTGAAAGTATCGTACAAGAGGTGCGTCATCTCACCGAGCAGGGTGTTCGTGAGTTTCAATTTATAGCTCAAGACCTTACCTATTACGGAGTTGATATATACAAAACTATGAAACTGCCTGAACTTATTGAACAGGTGGCTCAGGTGAAAGGTGCTGAATGGATTCGATTACATTATGCATATCCGGCACACTTCCCGACAGAATTATTGAGAGTTATCCGAGAGCATGACAATGTATGTAATTATCTGGACATTGCTTTGCAGCATATCAGCGACAATATGTTGGTGAAAATGCGCAGAAATATTTCAAAACAGCAAACGATTGATTTGATTGCAAAGTTCAGAGAAGAAGTTCCCGGTATTCATCTGCGTACAACTATGATGGTTGGACACCCGGGTGAAACTGAAAGAGACTTTGAAGAACTTCTTGATTTTGTAAAACAAACCCGATTTGAACGACTTGGTGCATTCCCATACTCTCACGAGGAAGACACATATTGTGACAATAATTATCAGGATGATATCTCCTTTTCGGTGAAGCAAGAACGAATGAACAGATTGATGGAAGTTCAGGAGACTATCGCTATGGAGCTAAACGAAGCTAAGATTGGGCAAACACTTAAGGTGATTATCGATAGAGAAGATCCTGAGTTTTATGTTGGTCGTACAGAGTTTGACTCCCCCGAAGTAGATGGAGAAGTTTTGATTAATAAAGACAAGGCTCTCAATGTAGGTGAGTTCTATAATGTGAAAATTGATTCTGCATTGCCTTTCGATATGATGGGGCACGTAGCAGATATTTAAATCCATAACCTCTTAACTTCTAATTATACAATGACACACAAGGAACTTATTGCCGAACTGGCCAAACGACTTGACTGGACACAAACGAAAGTGTCTGACACTTTGGATGTGCTGGTTGAAGAAATGAACGAAACTCTTTCGCAGGATGACCAATTAATTGTTCCAAACTTTGGAACATTTGGTACAAAGAAAAGAGATGAGAGAATATCTGTTAATCCTCAGACTCAACAGCGATATTTGGTGCCGCCTACAATTGTAGCCACATTCAAACCTGCAGCTGCGATTAAAGATGAACTTAAAAGAAAAGAAGGCGATGAGTAAGAAAATTTATATGAAGGACT
This sequence comes from uncultured Proteiniphilum sp., assembly GCA_964346415.1. GTDB lineage: Bacteria > Bacteroidota > Bacteroidia > Bacteroidales > Dysgonomonadaceae > Petrimonas. The sequence continues at coordinate 18,070 of CAYFUQ010000012.1, read as the reverse complement.
TGAGTGACATCATTGCGTCTAAGGCAGTCATTGATAATCAAGAGGCAGAACAGCTGATAACAACATTGTTTGAAGTGCTTGCTGAAACAGTATTGGAAGGTGAGCAGATTAAGGTAAAAGATTTTGGCACATTCAAAGTGACAAGAATAAAAGCTCGTGAGAGTGTAGATGTAAATACAGGTGAGAAAATAGAGATTCCTGCTCATGACCGGGTTGGATTTAATCCTGCAACAGCTTTGAGAGAATTGGTAAACAAGCCTTTTGCACATTTCGAATCGGTGCTTCTGAATGAAGGTATCTCTTTAGAGGGGATAGCTCAATTTGAAGAAGAGGATGATGACGATGAACGATTGGAAGAATCGGTTGCTGAAGCTCCCAAAAGCAAAATCGTTGAAACTCTTGAGACAGCTGTGGAACTAATGCAGGATGACCCCGTTGAGAGCGATGAAGCGGAAGTTGTAGATTTAGTGGAAGGAGCAGTGTCGGAAGAAGAGCAAAAAGAAGAAGTGGAGCCGACTGTAGATCCTATTGATACAACAGGACTCGAAAAAGTTGTTCAAATAGCAGAAGAGGAGGTGTTGGAAAAAGCAGCAGAGATAACTGAAGAGTCTGAAACTACTGAAATGCAAGACGAGCTGACTGATGAGACAAGGGGAAACAAAAAATCATTTAAAGCATATCTCAAAAGATATCCAATCTTAATACCCATAATAAGTGGAGTGGCTATGGCTTTTGCCTCGCTTCTACTGCATATATCCGGTAAAGACAATTCTAAAAAAGAATAAATAAAAAACACTATCAGCAGAAACGACATAGTAATCATTATCTGCTGATAGTGTGTAATAAGACTTTTTCTCCCTATTATAACCTGCTCTTCAGCAATGCAGGAATATCGCTCGGCTCATTGGCAACCGGCACACCCGCTGCTTCAAAAGCAGCAATCTTCTCAGCTGCAGTGCCCGTACCACTTGATATAATAGCACCCGCATGGCCCATCTGCTTTCCGGGAGGGGCCTGCTGTCCCGCAATGAATGCAGCCACAGGTTTTGTCACATGATTCTTTATATACTTAGCAGCCTGCTCCTCGGCGTCACCACCAATTTCACCAATTATGGCGATTGAATCTGTTTCAGGATCCTCCTCAAACATTTTTAGCAAATCAATATAATATAACCCAACTATTGGGTCACCACCAACACCAACGGCTGTTGACTGCCCCATGCCTGCGGCAGTGAGGTTGTAAACAACCTCATACGTTAGCGTTCCACTGCGACTGATAACGCCGGTTCTTCCTTTTTGGAAAATCATTGTAGGCATAATACCTGTAACACTCTCTCCCGGTGTAATCAATCCCGGACAGTTGGGACCAATCAGATTTGCTCCTTTAATCTTAATATAACGATAAGCCTCAATAACATCCAGTGTGGGTACACCCTCGGTGATACAGATTATCAGCTTGATGCCCGCATCTGCAGCCTCCATCATAGCATCTTTGGCAAACGGGGCAGGAACAAATATAACAGATGTGTTTGCGTCTGTCTGTTCTACCGCATCTCTAACGGTGTTGAAAACCGGAATGCCGTCAACTTCCTGACCTGCCTTGCCGGGCGAAGTGCCGCCAACGACCTTTGTACCATATTCTTTCATCTTAGAAGCATGGAAACTGCCATCCCTGCCTGTTATTCCCTGAACGATTAATCGTGTGTCTTTATTTATAAGAATACTCATTTTGTCAAAATTTAGATTATTAGATTTACAAGCTCTACCGCCTTCCTGCCGGCATCTCCCATAGTTTCGGCCACATGAAACTTAGTACCCTTGAGAAGCTCTCGCCCCTCTTTTTCGTTTGTTCCCGTCAGTCGTATAACAATCGGAATGGCGGTTTTGAATTTATCAAATGCCTCAAGCAAACCGCGTGCAACATCGTCGCAGCGAGTTATTCCGCCAAAAATATTAATCAATACAACCTTAACATCCTTGTCGCTCAGCAACAGCTTCATTGCCTCTATCACTTTTGTGGGATTTGAGCTTCCTCCAATATCCAGAAAGTTTGCAGGGTTGCCGCCATATAGTTTTATCATATCCATGGTAGCCATTGCAAGACCTGCCCCGTTTACCATGCAGCCAATCTCACCACCAAGATGAACATAGCTAAAGCCCTTTTCCTTCGCAAACTGTTCTTTCTTCTCCTCCTCAGTAGGTTCAAAGAGAGTTGCCACCTTCGGCTGACGATATATAGCATTGTCATCGAAAGTCATTTTGGCATCAATTGCCTTTATCTCGCCCTCTTCAGTGAGAACAAGGGGATTGATTTCGGCCAATGATGCATCTTTTTCTATAAACAATTTGTAGAGCCTTTGCAAAATGTCTGCCATCTTGCGCACATTGCCAATATCATCAAAGAGTTTGAAAGCTGCCTCACGAGCCAGATAATCGGGTACCCCAATCATTGGGTCTATAGCTATTTTGTGAATTTTGTCGGGTGTTTTTTCGGCAACCTCCTCAATGTCCACACCGCCCTCACGGCTAAGCATCATGATAGCCGATTTGGAATTACGGTCGATGACATAGCTTACATAATATTCTGACGCTATGTTTACTGCTTTTCCAACCAGCAGTCTGTCAACGATAAAACCCTTTATGTCCATTCCCAGAATGCTAGCAGCATGTTTGCGCACCTCCACTTCATCCTTGGCCAGTTTTACACCGCCCGCCTTACCGCGTCCTCCGGTGTGCACCTGCGCTTTCACAACAACTAAAGGGGAATCAATTTCCTGATATGCCTTCACAGCATCATCTACGCTCCTGCAAATATAACCTTTGTCAACAGGAAGTCCGTACGATGCAAATAAATCTCTTGCTTGGTATTCATGAATTTTCATTGGCAATAATAAATTATTTTAAAACTGTTGATTTTTGTATGATTCGTAAAAGTAAATAAACTTTACTGAAAGAAGAAGAGTATTAACTTTTATTTATATGGAGATATTTGATGGTTTGCACTAGATTATATGTCATTCTTTGCTTTTGCGTGTGTAATATGCATATATTCAGGGTGATGTGTGTCGATAATCGCTTATGTGTATTGAAATAATTTATGTCTGTTTGATGAAATCGAATATAACATGTTGATGTAAATGCATAATAGTTGATTGCTGCTTGATAAAAATTGTGATAAACTGCTGGTAAGTAGTGCTTCTTTAACCGTTTTTTTGTAAATTCGCCACCAATTAAAAATATCCGTTATTCTGAGAATTCAGCTATACTTTAATTACGACGGAAAAATTATAATTATCTATGAGTACAAATGAAGAAAAAGTAAAAAATCTTCCCGAGAATGCTTATCGGGAGCTAAAACCGGGCGAAGAGTACAAGCCGGTTTTGTCTGAAGATAAGGTCGTTCCCGAAACCACGGGTTGGTCTATCGGTATGGGGCTGCTGATGGCAGTTGTGTTTTCGGCTGCTGCTGCTTATTCGGGATTGAAAATCGGACAGGTCTTTGAGGCCGCCATTCCCATTTCAATTATTGCAGTTGGTGCTTCCGCAGCATTCAGAAAAAAGAATGCACTGGGACAGAACGTTATTATCCAATCTATCGGTGCATCATCGGGTGTGATTGTGGCGGGTGCGGTTTTCACCATTCCCGGACTTTATATTTTGCAGGCAAAATATCCTGAAATTCAAATAGATTTCTGGCAGATATTTTTCTCGTCACTGCTTGGGGGATTCCTGGGTATTCTGTTTTTGATTCCCTTCCGAAAATACTTTGTGAAAGATATGCACGGCAAACTACCGTTCCCTGAGGCAACTGCAACCACTGAGATACTGATGACAGGCGAAAAGGGTGGCAATCAGGCAAAGCTTCTTGTGGCAAGTGGATTGATTGGAGGTTTATTTGATTTCTGTTTCTCCTCATTTCGTTTATGGAGCGAAGAAGTCACAACTCGTATTATCCCAGCCGGTGCCATGCTTGCCGAAAAATTCAAGATGGTATTCAAATTCAACGTAAGTGCACTTATATTTAGCTTTGGCTATCTGGTTGGCTTGCGCTTTGCAGTTATTATCACTGTTGGTTCCTTGCTTTCGTGGCTTGTGTTTATCCCGCTGGTTAATGAAATTGGCGTACTTGCCGAAACAGTTGGTGGTGGCGCAAACCCATTTGCAGCGATGACTGCCGAGCAGATTTTTGCCGACTTCGTACGTCCTATCGGTATCGGTGCCATTGCAATGGCAGGTATCATTGGTATCATAAAGTCATCAAGTGTTATTGGTGACGCTTTCAAACTGGCTACTTCCAAAAAAGGCAAAGGTCAGATCGATACACAAAACGTGAAACGAACAGATCGTGACCTCAAGATGTCGTTTGTGATGTTGTTCCTGTTCCTGACGCTTATTGCTATATTCATATTCTTAATTATAGGCGTTAAGGTTACTATGCTGCAAGCTGTTGTGGCACTTATTACCATCACCATTATTTCGTTCCTGTTCACTACAGTGGCAGCAAATGCCATTGCGATTGTAGGCTCCAACCCTGTTTCGGGTATGACGCTGATGACCTTGATTCTATCTTCTGTAATATTAGTTGCAGTGGGTCTCAAAGGTTGGCAGGGAATGGTTAGCGGACTGATTATCGGTGGAGTTGTGTGTACAGCTCTGTCGATGGCAGGTGGATTTGTTACAGACCTCAAGATTGGTTACTGGATAGGAACAACTCCCGCCAAGCAACAGTCCTATAAGTTTCTGGGTACTCTGGTTTCAGCTGCTACAGTAGGAGCAGTTATTTTTATCCTTAATCAGGCCTACGGCTTCGTTGAAACTCCCACTCACCCCAATCCTATGGTTGCTCCGCAGGCAAACGCCATGGCGGCAATTATCGAACCATTGATGTCGGGAAGCGGTGCCCCATGGGTATTGCTTGCCATTGGAGCCATCATGGCATTGTTGGTCAACTGGTTGAATATTCCACCACTCGCCTTTGCACTGGGTATGTTTATTCCTCTGCCGCTCAATACTCCGCTTATTGTAGGTGGTTTGTTAAATCACTGGATTAATAAAAGCTCTAAAGACAAAGAACTTAATGATGCACGCCATCAGCGAGCCATTCTTATATCATCCGGCTTCATTGCCGGTGCTGCCTTGTTTGGAGTAATTGGAGCATTGATTATATTCCTGACAGGCAAGGGTGATGTCCTCAACCTTGGCGTTTGGGTAGACCCATCGGGTGTAGGTGCTCAAATAACTGCTATTGTTGCATTCGCAGCATTAATCACATATTTTGTTTGGGAAACCAAGCGTGCAAAGAAAGATTAGATTTTTTAATGGGGAGTTTTTTATACTCTCTTTATAGTAATAAAAACGGGATTGCCACTTAGAGAGGCAATCCCGTTTTGTTTTTATATCAATACTACTTACAGCTTATACCCGTTAGCGTACGACTTATTGTAAAGTCTGTTGCTCTCGGCTTCAGCATCATCCACAAATTGCTCAGTCTTTGGATCCCACTTGATGGTGCGTTTCATATCGTAAGCGATATTTCCCAAGGTGCACACAGTACAGCTTCTGTGTCCCACTTCAACCGGAACAACAGGGTCGGTATGTGTCTTCACAGACTCAATAAAGTTAACCAAATGAGGAATCTTAGTCTCATAAGCTCCGTCGGTATCCTCGGTTTGTGGAGGGTACAGGCTTTCGTCCGAAGCTTCATATCTCCCTCTTGAAACCTCAATCCAACCCTTCTCGCCCCAAAACTTAACTCCCTGTGTCCTTTGTTCATCGTAAGGCTCTTCGGTCATGATAGTACCGTTCTCATACTTAAATGTGAGGAACTCAGTTCCTTCATATCCCGCAGGAGTAATCTCAATAGGACCGCTGTTGTCCATGCCGATAGCCCATTGTGCGATGTCAAACATATGAGCACCCCAGTCGGTGGTGTATCCTCCGCCCACTTCTTTATACCATCGCCAACCTGCCCAAAATGTTTCATTCTCTTCCGGATCGATGCTTATTGGCGGAGCCAGCTCAGGATTGTAATGCAAATATTCTGACGGGCCCAGCCACATTTGCCAGTTCAAATCAGCAGGAACTTCTTTCTCTGGCAAGTCATAAGGTCTTGGAGGGCCTCCAACATGGGCATTAATTCTTTCAACCTTGCCAATCATGCCGGCCTGGATAACTTTTGCGGCATGCTGAAAGTTGGCATCAGAGCGCTGCTGACTACCCACAGCAAGTATAATATCATTGTCACGCACAGCCTTCACCAGCTTCTTACCCTCCGTTATTGTAAATGTAAGAGGCTTTTCCAGATATATGTTTTTCTTTGCATTGCATGCATCTATTGCCATCATTGCGTGCCAGTGATCGGGTGAGGCTATAACTACTGAGTCTATATCTTTGCGAGACAGTAGCTCCTTATAGTTTTCATATACTTCTACTTCCATCTCACGTTTGTTCTCAGCATAATACTTGTTCACTCTTTTGAGAAACCGTTCTCTCTTTATGCCGTAAACATCCGCCCCGGCCACTACCTCCACTCCGGGAATAGAAATGAATCCACTAAGCAGATACATTGATTGTTGTCCTAATCCTATAAAACCCAGGCGAATGATGCCATCGCTGTTTTCTGATGCAGCTTTGCTTACGCACGATGCCAGAAACTGAGGAATCATGGTGACCCCAACAGCACCAAGAGTGGCTGTCTTGATAAATTTTCTTCTTGATAATAAATTACTCATGAAATTCAGATTGTTTTGATTATTAAATAGTCCTGTTCTAAGAATGTGTTTGTTCTCATCAGAACGAAATGGAATTATGCATGCAAATATAGCAAACATTTCAGTTTCTGTTAACGAATGTCTTAAAAAATCATCCCGGAGGTAACAGTTCTTGATTAATATTGCTATATTTATGCGATTTTATTTAAGATATGACAATAAAGCTTTTTAATACAACATTATTAAAAGCAGTTTGTTATAAAAATTACGGTTTTAAGAACCAAAATCACAGAAAAACTAAATATTTATTTAATATAATCGTAAAAAGAGTTACAATGCCAAAAGACCCTTTTAAAATTAAGAAGACATTGCAGGTTGGAGGAGAAAATTACAATTACTTCAGCCTGTCGGAATTGGAGAAGCAGGGATATGAAATAGACAAACTGCCATTCTCAATAAGAATATTACTGGAAAACAGTTTGCGCAACTTTGATGATTTCTCAGTTACCAAACAGCATCTCGAAACACTTATCAACTGGAAACCCGATACGATGGGTGAAGATATCCCTTATAAGCCTGCGCGTGTGTTGATGCAGGACTTTACAGGTGTGCCCGCCGTAGTTGACATTGCTGCACTTCGTGCCGAAGTTGCACGAAAGGGAGATAACCCTGATATGATAAATCCGCTGATACCGGTTGACCTGGTAATCGACCACTCGGTGCAGGTTGACTATTTCGGTACCAACTATTCGTATGAGCGAAATATGGAGGTTGAGTATGAAAGAAATCTGGAGCGATATACATTCCTGAAGTGGGCACAAAAAGCGTTCAACAACTTCAGTGTGGTGCCTCCCGGCATGGGAATCTGTCATCAGGTGAATCTTGAGTACATTGCCGAAGGCGTTATAGCGCGCGACGGCATGCTGTTTCCCGACACATTGGTGGGGACAGACAGTCACACTCCGATGGTTAACGGAATCGGCGTAGTGGGGTGGGGTGTAGGTGGAATTGAGGCGGAAGCCGCCATCCTCGGACAACCTATCTATTTTATTATGCCGCAGGTGGTGGGACTGAAACTTACCGGCAAGCTGCCTTTGGGTTCAACAGCAACCGACCTTGTGCTCAACATTGCCTACGAGTTGCGTAAGCATGGTGTGGTTGGCAAGTTTGTGGAAGTGTTTGGTGACGGACTCGACCATCTCTCAGCACCTGACCGTGCTACAATCAGTAACATGTCGCCCGAGTTTGGCAGTACAGTTACATATTTCCCCATCGACGACAAAACGCTCGATTATCTGCGCAAGACCAACCGCTCGGAAGCTGTGGTGGAGCGTGTTGAGAAATATGCAAAAGCAAATATGCTGTGGCGCGAGAATATGGACAAGATCCAGTATTCTTCTGTTATTGAGCTTGATGTTTCTAAAATCGAACCTACAGTTGCAGGACCCAAACGTCCGCAGGATAAAATATTGCTGAAAGATCTGAAAACAAAATTTGTTGAGTTGCTAGACTCTTCGTTTGGCAGAAAGTATCTTGATGTAAACGACAGGGAATATTCCAATTCTCTCACCGACTGGAAATCGGAAGGTGGCAGCAGTCAACCTTTCGAGTTGATAGAGAAGAAGCGCAAGATTACCATCGAGAAGGATGCAGAGAATATGAGAACTGTGTGGATTAATCGCGGTCACGACAAATTCGAACTTTCTGATGGGTCTATTGCCATTGCTGCAATCACTTCTTGTACCAACACTTCAAACCCGTTTGTGATGGTGGGTGCCGGATTGGTGGCCCGCAAGGCGCGCGAGCGTGGCGTGAACGTCAAACCGTGGGTTAAAACTTCACTGGCTCCGGGATCTAAGGTGGTTACCGATTATCTTGAGAAAGCCGATTTGATGAAAGACCTTGAGGCACTCAGCTTCCATCTCGTGGGATATGGCTGTACTTCTTGTATTGGAAACTCGGGACCGCTGCCTCCGCACATTGGCAAGGCAGTTGATGATTACGACCTGGTGGTGGCTTCTGTGCTTTCGGGCAACAGAAACTTCGAAGCCCGCGTGCATCCCAAAGTGAAGATGAATTTCCTTATGTCGCCAATGTTGGTTGTGGCTTACGCCATTGCAGGACGTGTTGATATCGACCTGCTCAGCGAACCAATCAGCTACGACAACAACGAACAGCCCGTTTATCTGAAAGATATCTGGCCAAGCAATGACGAGATTAATGATGTCTTGAGCAAAGTGTTGTCGCCTGCCGACTTCGAACATAGTTATGGCGAGATATTCGAAGGCAATGAAATATGGAGAAACCTGGAAGTGCCAACCGACAAGATTTATCACTGGGACGATTCTTCAACTTATATAAAAGAGATTCCTTTCTTCCACAACATTTCGGAAGAAGCCGGCGAAATAAAAGATATAGAAGGAGCGCGCGTGTTGCTCAAACTGGGCGACAGCATCACCACCGACCATATCTCACCCGCAGGTGTGTTTAGCAAAAACTCTGCCGCCGGTCAGTATCTGATGAGTCGCGGAGTTGACCCCAAAGATTTCAACTCTTACGGTTCGCGTCGCGGAAATGACGAAGTGATGATTCGCGGAACGTTTGCCAACGTGCGCATTAAGAATGCCCTGGCAGACAAAGAAGGCGGTTACACCCGCTACCTGCCCACCGGCGAAGAGATGACCGTGTACGATGCCGCTCAGAAATATAAAGAAGACAATACACCACTGGTAGTGTTCACCGGCAAGGAATACGGAAGCGGCTCGTCTCGCGACTGGGCTGCCAAGGGAACCTTCCTGCTGGGCGTGAAAGCTGTCATTGCTGAAAGCTACGAACGCATCCACCGAAGCAACTTGGTAGGCATGGGCGTGTTGCCGCTTCAGTTCAAAGATGGCGAAAGCCCCGCCACTTACGGTCTGACAGGCACAGAGGTAATCTCTATCTCAGGTCTTGCCGACAACCTGACACCGATGAAGACAGTGCAGGTGACTGCCCAAAAAGAAGACGGCAGCAGCGTTGTGTTCGACGTTATTGTGAGAATCGACAGCCAGGTTGAGGTAGAATATTATCGTCATGGCGGCATTCTTCAGTATGTGCTGCGCCAGTTTCTCAAAGGTGAGCACTAATTACTTCTGAATATTACAGATAGTCAGTAACCCCATTCAAATGTCTGGGGTGCTGACTATATTGTAAATCTAGCTTTTAATAATATCCGGTTTAATAATAAATCCTTAATACAATGAATCCATTATCCAAGCTTAATGAATTGGGTCAGAGCATTTGGCTCGACTTTTTTGACCGTGAAATGATGAATAGCGGAACTCTCATGCGTATGCTTGATGAAGATAAACTGACAGGCATAACAAGTAATCCTTCAATCTTTGAAAAAGCAATAGCCAGCGGTTCCGATTATGATGAAGATGTAAAGACGTTGTCACAAAAATACTCAGATTCTGAGGAGGTATTCTTCAAATTTGCAGTTGATGATATCCGTAGAGCTGCTGATATATTACGTCCGGTTTATAATAGAACAGGTGGCAATGATGGATTTGTAAGTCTTGAGGTGTCTCCATTTTTGGCCAATGATGAAGAAGGAACTGTGAAGCAGGCTTTGCAGTTGTGGAATGAAGTGGGCCGAGATAATGTGATGATAAAAATACCCAGCACATCTGAAGGGCTTGGAGCGATAAGCCGTGTGACAGCGGAAGGAGTTAATGTGAATATTACTCTGCTGTTTGGGCTTGAGCGATATCGTGAGGTTGTTGAAGCATACATTGCGGGCCTTGAAGACAGGCTGAAAGCGGGCAAACCGATTGATAAAGTAAGATCTGTAGCCAGTTTCTTCCTTAGCAGGATTGATGTCTTGCTAGACCCCCAACTGAAGGCTAAAGGTTTGGATAACCTGGTGGGAGAGATAGCAATAGCAAGTGCAAAGGTGGCGTACCAGATTTATCTGGAGCTGTTTGGCAACGATCGTTTTGCAAAGCTTAAAGCTAATGGTGCTGTGGCACAGCGGCTGTTGTGGGCGAGTACAGGAACCAAGAACCCCGCTTATAGTGATGTTAAATATGTAGAGCCACTGATTGGCTATAATACTGTCAATACTCTTCCGATAGATACGCTTAACGCTTTTCGTGACCACGGAGAAGCGCGAATCACAGTTGAGAAAAATATAGAAGATGCTGAAGCTCGTCTTAAGGAGTTGGAAGAACATGGTTTCTCTTTGGATGAAGTCAGCGACCAACTGGAGGCAGAGGGTATTGAAAAGTTTAACGATTCATTTAGAAACTTACTGAAAGCGATTGAAGAAAAAATGAAAACAGTATAGAGAGCTTGTTGCTCTTTAGTGTGGAGGGTGTTCATAATATGTGAGCACCCTCTTTTGTTTCGATACAACCATCTCCAGTGCTAAATAATAAAAAGAAACCGTATTTCTTCGAACCAATTTTGCGTGCATATGTTTAATTAATACCAGTATGTCCGAAATGAAAGTTTCGGAGTTTATTCATTTTAAAACATTTAAAAATCATGAGCGACAAAAGTCTATACCCTCATTATACATATGAGCGGGATAAGAAAAAAAGAGAACTTGCGCCCAAGCAGGCAGAAGCGTGGGAAAACTTCAGTAAAACAGTGTTTCAGGCGGGTGCCCTGGATGAGAAAACCAAACAGCTTATTGCTGTTGCAGTGGCTCACGTGACGCAATGCCCCTATTGCATTAAAGGTCATGTGCCTCTGGCAATGAAAAAGGGTGCCACGAAGGAGGAAATAATGGAGGCTATTTGGGTAGCTGCCGAGATGCGTGCCGGTGGTGCGTCGGCTCACTCTATCATTGCTATTGATGCGATGGGAGAGGATTGAGGAATTAGAAGTGAGAATTTAGGAGTTAGAAATAAGGAGATATAAATTAAAATGAAAAGTCGATTAAATTACAGCGAAGTGTCCCCCGGTGCCTTAAAGGCGATGATGGGACTCGAAAAATATGTACATCAGTCAGATCTGGAGAGTAGTCTGGTAGAACTGGTGAAAATGCGTGCGTCTCAACTCAATGAGTGTGCTTATTGCATTGATATGCACTCTAAAGATGCCCGCAAGGCGGGAGAAACAGAGCAGCGTTTGTATGCCCTTTCAGCATGGAGCGAAACGCCGTTCTTCTCTGAACGTGAACGTGCCGCCCTGGAATGGACTGAGGCGCTGACAAAGTTGTCGTCAACCCACGTAAGCGATGAGTTGTATGATTCTGTGAAGAAACATTTCAATGATGAGGAAATGGTGGTTCTCACAATGTCGATTATTGCTATAAACGGATGGAACAGATTGGGTGTCGGTTTCAGATCTGAGGTTGGAACTTACCAGCCGTAAGTATTATTTACTATAAGAAAAAGTGCCTTGCAGACTATCTCCGCAAGGCACTTTTCGTATATTTGTCAGATGTGGAACTTATTTAAGTTCCTTGATTCTGATATTTCTGAATTTCACTTCCGAGCCGTGACCAAGGAATGCGATATGTCCTGATTTGTTCAGCAAACCGGGGTGATCCTTACCGTCTACGGTTCCATTTTTGGATGCCTCACGGAGATTGCCATCTACTATAACGTTTCCGTTGAGTGTGATTTTAATATTGTCACCATCAGCAATCACTTCCTGACAGTTCCACTCTCCAAGAGGCTTCAGATGACCACGCTTGGCAGCAATTACACCGTAAACCGAACCGTGATACTGATACTCTTCAAGGTCTTTATAGATGGGTGCATCGTCGTCAAGAATCTGCAATTCCATCCCCACATAAGCTGCATCACCTTCAAGTGGTGTACGAATGCCCAATCCATTGTTGGCACCGGGTGTAAGCATAAACTCAAAGCGAATAACAAAGTTGTCAAACTCTTTTTGGGTATATAGGTTGCCACCAAAGCTTTGGCTCGGATACAATACTATATTACCGCTCTCAACAACATAGTCGTCTTTGTTGCCTGTCCACTGATCTAAATTTGTACCATCAAACAGTATGCTGTACCCCTCTTTAGTCTCTTCTGCAGATAGTTTGTAAGGTTCGGGTCTCTCTATCTCTCTGATGAATATATCTCTGTAGGCAACTTTACTTCCGTGCGCCTGCAGTTCAATTTGTTCAACGGGGAAAATAGGTTGCGATCTGTCCCAGAAGTTTTCGAGCACCACATTGTCGGTAACCAACTCACCGTTCAGGATAACTGTTACCCTTTCGCCCACCATTTTGATGTAGAACGTATTCCAATCGCCAACTCTCTGGTCTGCAACTTTCAACGGCGTGCTTTTGTGTGTCTGGTTGTTGTAAAGACCACCTGAGCCCACCTGTGCACCAACATTTACTCTTGCAGTGTCCCACATTTGCACCTGTGGAGTTCCGCGCAGGTAAAGACCTGCATCGGGTTCGGGACCGTCATATAGTTTCCAGTCAACCAGCATCTCAAAGTCACCGTATTGCTTGTCGGTACATAGATTATCATATCCCTGACCGTCAAACACAATCTGTCCGTCTTCCACCTTCCAGTCGAGTGCCATCTGCTTGTCAGCTTTCTCCTGTGCAGCAGCCAATTGTCTTGGAGTCATCTTGGCACGCTTAAGTGGATTTTCAACCAATCCCTTCCAGCCGTCAAGATTCTTGCCGTTGAAAAGCGAAACATAACCACCATCCTGAGCATTCTCGTTCAGATATTTGGCTATTGACTGACGCTGATAATCAGCATCGGGATTCTTTAGTGTTTTACTCACTTTGTTGAGGATAGCTGTAGTTTCAGCACCTGCAAAGTCACTGTTGCCTGTTGCAATATTCATCGCAGCCAATGCGGCATTTTCGCTAAGTGCAGCGTTGTCCATATATGGAGCAACATAAAGCATTGCCTGATACAAACCAGTGTTACCAATGTGACGCAGGATATTATTCCTTTGTGCATCAGTCTGTGCAAAATCCATCGCTTCGCGAAGGTAGAGATACTTAACGGCACCCGTGTTGTTTGAGCTTACGGTTGTAGAAACCAGCGCATCGGTAAGTTTCGCCAACTCTTGTTTGTTGCTGCTCTCTCTTGCAATATCCAATAGCGGATACACCACTTCAAAGCTTCCCCAGCCGGTCAGTGCGCTTAGTGCAGCTTCCTTGTTAATGCCTGTCTCTGTTTGGTAAGCCTGCATTATTGCATCCAGCGCTTGTTGCGATTTAGTGTTTGCCAGCAAACTGTAATAAAGATTCTTGTTAGATGAGCCTTTCATCTTTTCGCCAATCAGTTCAAGCTGTTTGTCAACAGGCATTGTATTCATAACGCTGTTGATAGCCTGCTGAATTGAAGGTACATACTTTGTATCGGTTTGTTCGAGCAATGTGAATAGATCCGAAAGGTTGCTCTCAGATGATACATGTTTCAAAGTTTCTGCTGCTGCAGCTTTCACATCATCATTGTCGGTGAATAGCTGATTGTAAACCAGGTTGTATTGATTGTCAGCCTTGCGGTTGGCAATCAAATTAAGAGCTGCAACTTTTCCGTAGTTGTTGCTTTGGTCAAACACCGATGCAAGTGTGTAAGAGATATCACCGTTGTAGGTTGACAGCGCATCCTGCGCCAGCAAAACTGTTTCGGAATCATTGCTCTTAAGCAATCCTGCAAGTGAAAGCATTGCAGGTTCGGTTCCGATATTTGCAAGCGAAGAGATAGCGGCTTTCTGCACCAGCTTGTTTGAAGAGTTGGTAAAGCCTGCTATTGTAGCAACTGAACTTGCAATCTTGTTGTTGCCCAGCCAGTATAGCAAAGCAATTTGCTTTTGTGGTGATGCTTTGGGCGTAAGTTGCTTGGCCACAAGCGCAGCTGTTTTGTTGTTATTGCTAACAAGTCCTGAGTTTAGAACGGTTGTCAGCAGTTGAGTATCTCCATCCTTTAGCGCACCGCTTAGTATGGTTGATGCTTTAGCTGTGGGCACACCCAGCATTATTTGAGTAGCTGCGCTTTTTAGATAGTTGTTATTAGTTTTGCCTGCCAGTTTCAGTAATGAGTTTGCATGCTTGTACACTTCCTTTGGATTGTTCTTTGCCAGTCTGTTTAGCAATGCCAGATAGTAGGCTGCATTATCATCCTTGCCGGTGTAGGCAAAGTTGGTCTTTTGTGCAGCCGCCTGTAGTGCCGGCAATGACTTTACGCTACCCACTTCAGCAAGTGCTGCCAGAATTGTTTTGTTTAATGAAGCCGATTTATTTTGCGATAGCAGCGACAGCAGGTCAGTTTCTGCTTTGCCGTATCCTGCCTGTCCAATGGCATTTACCAGCAACTCGGTAATCTGATTGTTACTGCTTGATTTCAGTGCAGTCAGTAATGACTGCTTAGCAGACTCACTGTTAATTGCAACCAGAGCACGCGATGCAGGGCCTGATAGTCTGTCGTCAGTCAAAAATTTAGCCAAACCACTTACATTATCATCTGAACCAATTTTCAAAAGCTGACTCATCAGCATGGCTTTAATTTCGTTATCCAGAGGTTGCTCAAGTGCATCTTCGAGTACGTTTGCAGCCACAGAGCGTTTTTCGTTGTCGTTGGCAACAAAGTTTACCCAACCGTCAATTGCAAAATCAACAGCTTCGTTGCTCTCCTTGCCGGGAGCGTTGAGTCTGCTGATAAGGTAAGCGAGACCCGGTTCGCCGGTTGACACCAGATCGGTCATTGTCTTCTCGTATTTATCCTGATTGTCAGCCGGTAGCTGTGCCAGTGCATCGGCAACTTTAGTAGTGATTCTGCCTTGTGGCGTTTGCGCCATCACGCCTGCAGTGAGCAGAATGGCAGCTATTATCGAAATATATTTTCTAATATGTATCATTATTTCAATTTGTTATAAAAGTTAGATATTCCAGGGCGAACGCATAACTGGATTGCTTAAACGATTTGCCTCCTCGTCGTTTATAAATTCAAGTGCCATGGGGTCAAATTCCAGTGTTCTGTTGAGCCTCAATGCCACAAGTCCCATATTAACTATAGTGCTTGAGCGGAATCCGTTAATTTCATTCAGTGCAAACTTCTGTCTGCTTTGAATTGAGTGAATGAAGTCCACGTTTTGCTCTTTTGGCTCGGGATAGTCGGCCAGCTTCTTTTCCCAGTTTGGAATATCGCAAACAAAGTTTTTGTAAACATTTCCCTTAGGTCCGGCAATGTAGGGTGTGTCGGGCTCACCGTAGTCGCCTCCCCACAATACAATCTGGCAGCCATCTTCGTAGGTATATGTCACCGAGCGCCATGTGCCCACTGCATCGGGGTGCTGTTGAGGTGCATCCACTTCTACTTTCACAGGGCTTGTGTTATCTTTGCCCAGAATGTATTGAACGGGGTCGATATAATGTTGTCCCATGTCGCCAAGACCGCCACCGTCGTAGTCCCAGTAGCCGCGGAATGTGCTGTGCACGCGGTGCTCATTGTATGGCTTGTAGGGTGCAGGGCCCAACCACATATCGTAGTCCAGCTCCTGTGGAACCGGTTGTGGTTCGAGATGGTTTTTGCCCACCCAATAGAACTTCCAGTCAAAACCAGTGTGCTTGCTGATGGTCACCTTCAGAGGCCATCCCAGCATACCGCTTTCAACCAGCTTCTTAAGTGGTTTCACCGGTGTGCCCAATCCGTAGAAGGGGTCAGCAAATCTGAACCATGTGTTCAGACGGAATATATTGCCATGTTGTTTCACGGCCTCCATCACTCGCTTGCCTTCGCCTATGGTGCGTGTCATCGGCTTCTCGCAAAAGATATCTTTGCCTGCCTTTGCCGCTTCCACCGACATGATGCCGTGCCAGTGCGGGGGAGTTGCTATGTGAACGATATCAACATCCTTGTCGATAATCAGGTCTCTAAAATCATGATAAAGATTAATCTTATCTTTTACAAGTGCAGCGGCACTGTTGAGGTGGTTTTTGTCCACGTCACACATGGCCACAACGCGTGTGTTGTCATAAGGTATATGTCCGCGCCCCATCGAGCCAACACCTATAATACCTTTTGTCAACTGATCGCTTGGTGCGATAAAACCTCTCCCCAAAACACTTCTGGGTACGATGGTAAGCAGCGAAACTGCTCCCATGGTTTTTAAAAAATCTCTTCTTGTTGTCATGTTTTGTTGTTTATTATTTAATGGAATATTAATTGTTGTTCTTTCATTATTTTGGCCATTCTTTCAGAGCCTTTGTCCGTGTCGCCCACCTCTTGCCGGAGGTCGATCATATCCTGCTTCATGCTTCGTATGATGTCGGCATAGTTGGGATTATTGTATTGGTTTGTGTCCTCATACGGGTCCTTAGCCAAATCATAGAACTCCCACGACGCTGTGTGAGTCACATCGTCCGAGCCGGTCATGTTTAGCTTGTCGCCATACAGGAAAATCAATTTATACTGCTGATTGCGGATGCCCATGTGAGCAGGGCGTATTTTGTGTTGCGTCCAATATCGGTAATACATTGAGCTGCGCCAGTCGTCGGGCGTGTTGCCCTTCAGGTTTTCTCTAAAGCTGCGACCCTGCGCCATCTCCGGAGTGTCCACACCGGCATAGTCGGCCAGAAGCGAAGCGAAGTCGATATTGAGAACTATATCATTGTTGCGGCTGCCTGCGGGAATCTCTTTGGGATATCTGATAACAAAAGGCATTCTTAGCGACTCCTCATACATCATGCGCTTGTCAAAGAAGCCATGTTCACCAAGGAAGTAACCCTGGTCGGAAACGTATATAACAATGGTGTTGTCGTCCAGCCCTTCCTCTTTGAGGGTTGCCATCAGGCGACCGATGTTTTCATCTATTGCAGCACCACAGCGCAGGTAGTCTTTTATTATCTTTTGATAAGTCTTGCGTCGTGCCGACTCCTTGTCCATTCCCTGAGTGGAGAACGGCAACTCGGGATAAACGCACCACCAGCTGTCGGGGTCTTTCGATGCAGTTTCCCATCGCCACGCCATGTTCTCGAGTTGCTGCCCGGGGAATGTGCGTCCCGACTTTTCGGGACCAAACTCCATCATATTGTGTGGTTCGGGAAAGGTGACGTCATCGTAAAGATGCTTTAGCCTTTCGGGGAAGTCCCACGGTTCGTGCGTTGCCTTAAAGTGGCACAGCATCATAAAGGGCTTCTCCTTGTCTCGATTCCTAATCCAGTCGATGGTCAGGTCGGTCACAATATCTGTAGAAAATCCTTTTATTGTATCGCCGGCACGCCCTTTGTCGTCGTCCTGCCAGTTGGCAGCCGTCTTCATGATTGGGTCGAAATATTCGCCCTGATCGTGAAACACCCTGTAGGTGTCAAACCCTGAGGGCTCTTTCTTGAGATGCCACTTGCCAAACAGCGCAGTCTGATAACCACCTGCCTGCATCCGCTTTGC